>JAGVGO010000035.1 GCA_020057085.1 Planctomycetota bacterium
AAGTGCAAATTTTCATAATTTTTCAAAGAGCATTTTGCTAAATTATACTGACATACCAACACGTTAGCAAGCACAAAATTATAAATTCCATTTGTCTCTTGGATGAGCCAGGTCGTAATCTTTTTGGCATTCTAAAGCAGTGAGGTGAAGATAGCGCTGGGTCGTGGCGATGCGGCTGTGGCCCAGAAAGAGCTGGAGATAGGGCAAGGATACGCCGGCCTGGAGAAGATGGGTGGCGCAGGTATGGCGCAAGAGATGAGGGGAGAGTCGGGTAATGCGGGTCTTGCGGCGCAGAGATTTCATGAGCAGGGAAATTACGGCAAAATCCATGCGTCGCTTGCGTGTAGAAGAGAGGAACAGGGCATGGCAGGCGGGCGTAGTCCAGAGCGGCCTGGCCGAGAGGAGGTAGCGGCGCAGCCACAAGCGAGCGGAAGCGATGAGTGGCAGCATACGCCCCTTGTCGCCTTTGCCGTGACGGACGAAAAGGCGTCCGCCGGCCAAGTCAACATCGGAGAGATCGAGGGCCACGAGTTCGCTCAGGCGTATGCCGGTAGCATAGAAGAGTTCGACGATAGCCCGGTCGCGGATCTCCAGAGGTGTGTGGCCAGGCATGGCCGTGAGTATTTTGCGGATATGATCGAGGGTAAGGCTTTTGCGCGTTGGCTGGCCAAGGCGAATCTTCGGCCAGCCAAGGATGGGCGAAGAGATGAGAAGGTTATGAGCAACGGCCCAGGCAAAGAAGGAACGGAGATAGCAGCATTCTCTTGCCTGAGTTACCTGGTCTATGGTCGGGAATTTGTGGCTGCGGTAGTGTGCCATGATCTCCGGGTTGATTTGGCCGAGCGTAGTGGCGGGATAATACGTTTGCCAAAAGTCCAAGAAGCGTCTGCTCCAGCGGCGTGCTGCGATGCAGGTTTGCCGACTCCAGACACGGCCGCTCTCTTTTTCAGAGAGCCATTGGGCTAACTCTTGTTCCATGGTTACTCCTCCGCAATGTCCATAGTTTCTCGTGGGTGTGCTTTTTCAATGGCTTTGGCCATATCACTGATGTCAACATGCGTGTAAATCTGAGTAGAAGCAAGCGAGGCGTGGGCGAGCAACGACTGGATGACGCGGATGTTGGCCTTACCCTTGAGTAAATGTGTGGCACAGGTGTGTCTGAGGCCGTGGCAATGACTCTTGATGCCAGCCCGTTTGAAAACTGCTTGAGAACGAGTAGTTTTAGCCCTTGCGTGACAGCACCGACGAGTTTGCCTCGGTTGGAACGGTAGCTGCAACTCAGGTAGTGGCGATACTGCTGCAACTCGACAAGAATCTCTTCGAGATCGCGGGCGATCCTTTCTGCCGGTATCTGGAAGCGTTTGGCCGCCGTGCCGGCAAAGGCCATACGCGCCTGGCTGCGGAAGAGGTCGAGCCGGTCGGTGTGGAACTTGCCATCGCGCGAGGCTGAGAGGACGATGCGCAGAGCACCGTTTTCCCGGCCGATGATCTCGATTTCATAAGCCAGCAGCCCAGTGTTTGCCACGCCCTTGTGCTCGTGCCACTGGATGTGGAGTGGCACGGCTTCGCTCTGCCCATTGCCAGCAATTTCCTGACTCGCACCATTGCCAGCAATTTCCTGGCTCTCAGCGGCAAAAGCCGTTGCCTGTTCGATGAGTTCTTTGAAACATGCGCTGGCCTTGTCCCGGCCATATTTCATGAGCAGCTCGTTGGCGTCCTTGATGCCTTCAGGCAGGCGCACGCGCAGAAGCTCGATGCCTAACCCATGAAGCCGCTCGCGCAGACGCCTGCATGCTTCTTCACCCGCCTTGTCGTTATCCAAAGCCAGGTAAACACGACGGACACCAAAGCGCAGCAAGAGTTCGATGACGCGTTGTCTAAAGTCCCTGCCGCATCTTCTTCTTTAGCTGCTGTGCCAGAACCTACCCGCTCGCGCAGGATTTCCACCGCATGGCGGAAGCCGACCTTTTCCATGCGCATCACCCAATCTATCGTCGTCCCGCCCATGTTGCACTCACCCATGCAGTGCCACAGGTTCTTGTCGGGCGTGATGACGAGCGAAGCGTGCGCGTCGTCGTGGAATGGGCACTTGCCGATGAAGTCCTTGCCGCTGGCCTTGAGTTCTACGCCATACGAACGCACCAAGGCCACCAGGTCAATGTCTCGCTTCAGCCGCTCAAGCTCGGCATCAGGAACCAGATGCGAACGCTTAGGGCGGGATTTTTCTGTTGCAATCTCATCACTTTTCATGTAGATTGAACTCCTAAGTTTTGATTGAAAAGCCTCTCCAATGCTAGTTAGGAGAGGTTTTTTATTCTCAATACTGAATAGGAAATAATATTCCCATTTGGTATTGTGCATTATACTTTCCTATTAGGAATCTGTCAACTATTTTCTGAAATTTTTTTTCTCTATGGAATAATGATAAAATAAGGGTTATAATAATATTAACAATAATTTCTGCCAAAAATTTATTTCCAAAAAGAAATTTCAGGAAAGATGACTGTATGGGAGCTAAATTTCAGGAAAAAATCGCAAAACGAGTAGGAGAAAAAATCAGGAAGTGTAGAATAGAGAAGGGTCTAAGCCAACTAGAGCTTGCTAAAAAAATAGGTGTAAGGGCTCCTCAAATTTCTAAATGGGAAGGCGGTGTACAAATTCCCAGAACGGACAAATTATTAGAACTCGATTCTGTTCTGAATGTTATTCCTAAACTCCTTGCGGAAGATGAAAAGCCGTCTCCCAACAAATCGGACACTCTAGAGCTACAACAGCAGCTCAAACAAATGCAAGAAGCGATTACAGTTCTTCAAGAAGAAATCTCTGCTATAAAATCAGGCTCCTGAGTGCTGCTTGCAAAACAAAAAAGGGAGAGCAAATCTGCTTTCGGTTTGCTCTCCCTTTTTTGGGCTTGGGCGTGTGCTACTCGTGGATTATCCGGCTCTCTGGCCAATGGTCTTGCTCATGTGCTTCCTCGAAAAATCACACCAATGCTCTTTGTTTACAACGCTTGATGCCTGTGTAAAAACTCAAATTTTGCTTGCCGCGAATGCGGCAAAGTAATAAAGCCTGGTCACTTTAGTGCCAGGAAAGGGATGCACTCCCAAC
>JAGVGO010000106.1 GCA_020057085.1 Planctomycetota bacterium
CTAGAGCGTTCTCTTGCCTTGCTACGCAAGGCATTTGCCCTTGGGGGCAAACCGATCACGCTCTTGAGGCGGGGGACTTCTCGCCTGGAGATGTTAAAAACGGGCCGCTATGATTATGATAGCGAATCGGTGTATAGTTTTCTCAACAAAAATGTCGTAAGGAAAACGGTCATTTACGCAAGGGTCTCCACCGGAAAACAGAAGAAAGACTTGGAAAATCAAATCGAGTTATTGAAAACTTATGCGGTAATGAATGGCGTACAAATCGGGGCAATCTATAGTGACATAGCCTCGGGCATCAGTTTTGCGAAGAGGATGGACTTTTTTGCCATGCTGGACGACATCATCTCCGGCAAAATTGCCACCGTGCTGATTGCATACAAAGACCGCATTAGCAGGGTAGGATTTGATCTGTTCAGTCATCTGTTTCAGCAATTTGGCTGCAAGATTGTTGTGATCTCGGAAGTGGGATCGCCTAAACTGGACAGTGCAGAAATTTTTGAGGATATCGTGAGCCTGCTGCACTGTTATTCGATGAAACTGTACTCGGCACGCAAGCGTAAGAAAATCGAGGAACTGGTGCAGGAGGATGTATGAGGCAAGTGTACGCTTTTCGCCTCGATGAGCATGACGCGATGTACAAGCGGCTCAAACAAATGTCGCGCACGGCGAAAGACCTCTACAACCAGGCGCTGTGGGAGGTCAATAGCCACTATCGGAAGTGTGGCCAGTCGCTCTCGTATTGCCAACTGGACAAGGTGATGAAGGCCAAGGAAAATCTAGAGCACCAGGTCAACTATCGTTTATTGCCGGCGAAAGTAGCGCAACAAGTGTTGAGATTATTGGAGCAGAATGTCAAAGCTTTTTTCAAGGCATTGGCAGATTTTCGCCTGCACCCTGAGAAATACCAGGCGGCTCCCAGGTTCCCGCATTTCTTGCCTCAAGATGGCCACCTGGTGCTGATTTTCACCAATCAACAGGCGGCGATGCGCGATAGCGGCGAGATCAAGCTCAGCAAAGACATGGCCATCTCGATGCCGGAAAAAGAGTTTGCCAAGTACCGCACATTTTTCATCAAGGCCGTGGCGAAAAAAGTCGTGCCGCTGTTTGCGCAAATTCGCGTAGTGCCCAAGTTCAATGCCGCTTTCTTTCACGTCGAGATCGTTTATGATAGGCCGGCAAGCCCGGTGACAGACAGTAAGCGAGTTGCGGCCATAGACATGGGCGTCAACAATCTCGCAGCTCTTGTGGACTGCGCAATGGATGAGGAAAACCGCCAGCCGCTTCTAATCAACGGTAAACCGCTCAAAAGCATCAACCAATATTACAACAAGCTGCGTGCGCAAATGCAGCAACGACTTGCGGAGAGCGGCAAAAAACATAGCAAGCAACTATGCACTATCACCGACATCAGGAATCAGAAGATCGAAGATTATTTGCACAAAGCAAGCCGTTTTATCATTCGTTATTGCTTGCAGCAACAAATCGGCCACCTGGTCATCGGCTATAATCCTGAGTGGAAACAGGCTGTTCATTTGGGCAAGCGCAATAACCAGAATTTTGTGCAAGTGCCGTTTTATCGCTTTATTCAGATGCTTTGCTACAAAGCGCAATTGGCAGGCATTGAAGTTTCGACCCAGGAAGAGAGCTACACCAGCAAATGCTCGGCCCTCGATGTGGAACAAATCGCTAAGCATGAAGACCATGCTTATGCCGGCAAAAGAATCCATCGTGGCCTATTTGCCTCGGCTCTCGGCCTCCTTATCAATGCAGACATCAACGGTGCGCTCAATATCTTGCGCAAAGCCATAGGTGATGCTTTTCTGGAGCCTTTCAGAAAAAAAGTAGCTCGGCTCATACCGAGTAGTGGGTATTTGTGTTATCCGTTGAAGGTTTGTTTTTAAAATAGGCTATTCTTTTAGCATATTTTATTACATTTTTTCATAAAATACGCACATAACAATAACAACCGCCTACGCCATCAAGCAAATTGTTTTACAGCTTCAAACGGAGGAAAGAGAAAAAATCTATGTGGCAGAAAATCAAAAGTATTACGATTTCGCTGCTGGTCGTCATGTGCTTTACCCTACATGCCCAAAGCAGCCTGGACAAGCAGATCGGTTTTTCTAAGATCGTCAGCGATGACATCGCCTTCAAGGCTCTGGAAAATTACCTGGACAAGGCTGGCACCACCGATTTTCTCCAGGAATTGGAAAAGAAGGTGGGCTACCTTAAAATATCGGAAAGCACGAGCGGGCGCTACTTCGGTATCGCCTGTCTGCAGGAAGTGCGTTCTTGGCAGTTTACTCATGCCACCCCACCCAACACGCCGGATGTATTACTGGTCGAAGCCAAGCTACGCACCCTGATCTACGATGTGGAAATGCAGAGCGAGGTACTACGTGAAACTTTCGTTGCCTGCGTGGTACAAAAGGCTGACAACAAGCCGACACAGGTGTTCGAGCTATGTAAAGAGGCGCTGCTCAAGAATGCCAGGATGCTAGGTCAGGCATTGATCGCTAAACTGCCGGTGCGGGGCAAAGTGACTGCCGTAAGCGGTACTGTCATCACCGTAAATCTTGGCAAGAACCATAGTGTGAACGAGAGTAGCGTATTCGAAGTATTGAATAAAAAAGGTGAACTGGTTGACGAATTCACGGTACTGCCAGGTAAAGTATTCGCCGAGGAGGCACGGGTAGTTTCGTCGCGCGATATCGAAGTGGGCGATATGGAGTGGCGCAGCTTTACGGTGCGCTGCCGCAACAAAACAAAAGACAGTATTGAAAATGATCGTCAGAAGTTGCTCCAGGCCACCCTGCCGGGAGTGAAAGTAGGCAGTGCCTCAGAAAAAGAAGTGCCGCTAAATCCGCCGGTGCGTTTTGCCATCACCGATCCGCGCGACCAGCACGAAATCTACCTCGGCAGTCAACAAGACCCTGGTTCGACGACGCTCAAGGCTATTTGTTGGGACACCTGGGGCGATGAAATCAAGGTAGACCCGAACAAGATCACCTGGTCGGTCACCGGCAGCGCCGACATGCTCAGCGGCTCACAACTGGTGCATAAACGTGTCGGCAGCTTTGAATTACAGGCCAAATACGAGAAGTTGCTTGCGCCCAAAAACGTGGTACACATCACCCGCGTCAAACGGGTGGTGCTGGAGCCTAAGAAAGTTACCCTGTTACCCGGACAATCATGCGACTTTTTGCTCACCGGCATCAACAATAAAGACCAGGAAGTGAACGCTGCCAACATCGGCTATCAGATTGATTGGCAAATGTCTACGCCGGATGTGGTCAATATTGCCAACAACAAACTGGTCGCTTGTGGCAAACCAGGCAAATGCACCATCACCGCGCAACTGCGCAACGAACCGTCTGTCAAAGCGCAGACCCAGGTTGTCATCCTGCCGCCACTCGATGTACAGATTGTCGATTTGCAGGACAAACCGTTGCACAAAGTGAAGCTCGCCCCGGGCGAAGATCTGGAACTTCAATACAAGATCAATACACCCGGCGTTGATGTCATGGATGTACCGCTTGCATGGCAGGTTACACCAAAGGAAGCGGGCAAGGTGATGGTTACCGGTACCGATTTGCTGTTCACGGCCGGAACTGCGGCCATGAAGCGGGTAGTGATCGAGGTGGTGCTACAAGACGCACCCGCCGGTTCGGCACGTCGAGATGATTTCAAGTTGCTCTATGTGGAAATCGAACCGAAACGAGCCGACCAGGTGGTGATCAGCACCCTCTCGCCGGAACCGTTTGTAAGCGGTGAAACGATTCAGTTACAGGTGCAAGGGTTAAGCAATAATAAAGTAATCAAGGATCTGGAATTCAAAATAGCCTGCATGCCGTCCGCCAATAGTGAAATGAAGACGGAAGCTTTACGTGGTTATTACACACTTACACCATCGCAGCCCGGGCGTGTTACCGTAGTGGCGATGGAAAATTTTTCCGGCCAGGAGGGTAAATTACCGCTCACCATCACTCCGGAAACTTCCCAGGTAAGCCGCGTAGAACTGAGCACACAAAACGGCAAACGCGAAGTGCGGCCCGGCGAAAGTTTGCTCTTTCTGGGGAAAGCATTTTCCGGACAAAAGGAGATTAAAGAGTGCCGGCTTGTGTGGTCGCTTACCCCGCGCGCCAAAAAAACCAACATTGATGACACTGGGCTTCTCACCGCCGGCGGCGAAGATGAGGTCGGCGAATATACGATCATGGTAAGCGAGGAGAAAAGCCGCAAAAGCGATAGTGTGAAAATCCAGGTCATGCTGGAACCGGCGGCCGACATCAAGATGCAAGTGCCGGACAAGCTGGAAATCGGTGTGAAATATCCGCTGGCGGCAATCGTCCTCGACAAGAGCGGCAACCGCTTGTACAACCGCAAAATCGTGTGGACTACGGCGAGTGGCGGCAGTGTGGCAGATAACGTTCTCACCGCTGACAAACCAGGTGTCATCCGCTTGCTGGCCAGTGTGGAAAAGGTACAGGTGTCGCAGGTGATCGAAGTAACCAAGCCACAGGTAACGATCCAGCCAGGCAAAAAACAGTTGGCAGTGACCCGTATGCTCCTCAGTAGCAACGGCAACAAGACTGAACTTGCACCAGGCGAAAACATCCAGTTCCGCGTCCAGGCATTTGACGGCAACACCGTCGTTGATGCTGCCGAACTCAAGCTTAAATGGAGCGTCAGCGAAGCAGAACACAAGATCGAAAGAGATGGCCTTTTTACCGCCGGCAATAAAATCGGCGCCACTCTGGTCACAGTAAAAGAGTCCATCTCCAACCAAAGCCAGTCGTTCAAGTTACGCGTGCGCTGGCAGCCGGTAACCAAGATCGTATTGAGTGTGGGTAACTCGGCTTTGCAACCGGAACAAGCCACTATTCTTGTCTGTCGTTTGTATGATGAGAAAGGCCAGGAAATCGGCCGCAATAAGAGCAAAGTCTTGTGGAAAACCACCGGCGGCAGCGTTGATGAAGCGAAGATGTCGTATGTTTCGCCCAATAAGCCGGGATTCTACCGGCTGTGGGTCACAGATACTACAGAACGCATTATCAGCAACGTCATCGCCATTGTCGTCAAGGCAAAAGAGGTGCAACCGGTACAGTCCTTCGACAAGCTGGTCTTATTTCCACAGAACAAAGATCTGGAAGTGGGGCAAAGCTGCGATTTCGATGTCAAGGGCTTTAACAGTAAAACACAAAAATGGGAAACGGATGTAACGGTGAAATGGCGTATTGAACCGGCCAACAGCGACCACGCCATCAACAGCAGCGGCCAATTGGAACTCGGCACACAGACAGGCACTTTCCAGATCGTTAGCGAACTTGCCGGCGAGGAGAGCAAGCAGTCGTCCGCACCACTCAAAGGTATGGCTACGGTGGTGGTCAAACGTACACCGCAAAAAATCGTCTTGACCCCGCGCGTGGTCAAGTTGTCACCAGGCATGAGTCGGCAGTTTACCGCCAAGGTTTACGATGCTGTGGAAGGCGCAATGGAGGCTCTGGTCACCTGGAGCGCCACCGGTAAAAACACCTTTGACAGCAAGACCGCTACCTTTACCGCCGGGAACGTGGCAGGCGTCTATGAGGTTGCCGCCACGCTCGGCAACCTCATAGAAAAAGCGCAAGTGGAAATCGTGGCAGCTTCTGCGCTCAGCAATTTCGTTAGCAAAACAACTCTCGGCTTCAGTTACAAGGTTCACAAAGATTGGCAGATGCAGATGTCGGAAGACGGCAAAATCTGTTTCTATTTCGTTGACAAGACAATGCAAACCCGCCTCGAGCTTGCCGTCTACCCGCGCACACAGTTCGCCGCCTTGGAACCGTTGCTCGAACACATGGAAAGCCGTATGCTCGACCAGATGCCAGGGGTGCAGAATTTGTTCGACACCAACAAGTACGAACAGAAGAACGTACAGGATTATACCCTCGGCAAATTCCCCGGCAAACTGGTGACATATCTCATTTCTTACAAAGTCGACTCGTTCGACGATGCTGGTGAGGAATCGGTAGGTGCGCGTATGCCGTCACCGCAGAATCCCCGTGTCGTACAACCGGTGCCGCCGACATCGAGACCCGAAGTACATCACCCACAGCAGCCCCAGAATGTCCAGGCCAAGCCGCAGAATGTCGAGCGCAAGACAATGCGCAACTGGCGGCAAATGCCTCGCGTAATCCGCCGCCAAAAGAAATATATCAACATCTATAAGTTCATCTTTATGAAAGGCAATAACTGGTACACGGTGGGCGGTATCGCTCCGCTCCAGGAATGGGAAATCCATTGGCCCAATTTCGAGATTTGCCTCAACTCGCTCGATGTCGTGACACCGGTGAAACCTGCAGCCGAACTTGTCAGCAAGACCGAAGTTGTGTACAATGCGACCTACCGTGTCGCGAAAAACTGGAACGAGGACACGCAAACCACCGATAATGAAGAAAAAAGTATAGCCTATAACGCCGATGAGGGCTGGATTCAGTTTGAATTTTTGGATAATCCAGGCCAGTTGGACGAAGCACAGATTCGCATTCTGGAAAATCGCCTGTTTGCCGACTGGCATGGCGTATGTGCCCGCATGTCGTTCGAAAACGTGGCGCTCCATGGCTTGTCCGGCAGCAAAGTGATGTATGTGCTCAATAAAGCGGAAGACCGCAGTAAATACTATGCGGTGATGTTTTGCGCCATCCGTAACGATACTTTGTACTTAGTGCATTACATGTATGCGGCCGCTGATGAAGAGTTGGGCAAACTGTTTGAGACTTCTCTCAATTCCTTGGCGGTTAAAGAAGCCAAAGCGATTGCCGTACGCAATCCGGTGGCCAAGATTGAAATCGTCGCTCCGAAGCAGATCGAAGTAGGCAAGAAGGCCACCCTTTCTGTCAATGTTTTGGGCAAGAACGGCAACAAGCTGGAACGGCGTGTGGTGTGGAACGCGGTCGGTCATGGCCGCGTGAACAGCGACGGTCTGCTCAGTGCAGCGGCGCGTCCGGGGGTAATACGCGTATCTGCGGAAGCGCAAGGTGTGCGAGAGGCGGTAATAGTGGAAGTCGTAAAGGTGATTACTAAACCGACCGTCAGCAATCCGGTGGAAACCAAACCGCCGGTGGAAAAGCCACCGGTCTCTCAGTCGCTTGCTGGTTGGAACACGGTGCGTGACAAACAATTCGGCATCAGTTATCAGTCACCGACGCAATGGCAGAAACAGGTACGTGAAGATGGAGACGACGACGCCAACAGGGTTGTCTATCGCCATCCTCAATTCAAAACCGTGGTGCTGGTGTTCAATTTTCTTGAAGGAGAATTTGAGACGGCGCAAACACTGGCGCACGACCATGAAAGCCGCTTGCGAGCCAACGTGCGTACCTGGAAGCGCACGATGAACAAAGACCACACCACGGCCAACAACTTGCGTGGCGTGTTATGCCAGTATACCTATACCGACAAGAAGCAAATAAATTGGGTGGTGCAAGCCTTCTATCTGGTGCAGGGCGACAAGGCCTACATTTGCCTCGGCAAATCCCCGACAGCACACGGTGCCGAATTGCAACCAGTGTTCGACAAGGCTGTCAATGCTCTCGTCATGGAAGCCGAAATCAAGAAAAAGTCGAGTGGTGACAAAAAACCGAAAAAAGACAAGAAAAATCAGAACCGCTCGGAGGAAGACGACTAGACATGCACGCTGGTCATGCTACCGGTATCTGGCTGGTTGACAAGCCTGTGGGCTTGACATCGCGGGATGTGGTGGATATGGTATCACAAAAACTGAGGCGGCGCGACTTAGGTCACACGGGAACCTTGGATCCACAAGCTTCCGGTTTATTGATTTTGCTTGGTGGCCAGGCACGCAAGCTGCAAAATTTTTTTACCACCCTGGCCAAACGTTACGAGGCTCGCATAGAGCTCGGGGCCAGTTCCGATACAGACGACAGCGAAGGGGCGATCACGCCCTGTCAACCCGCTGCGATTCCGGTGCGGCAGAAGCTGGAACAGACTCTTGCCGCATACCTCGGTACTATTTCACAAAAACCGCCGGCCTACAGCGCCATCAAGTTGCGCGGCCGGCGCGCCTATGATTTGGCAAGACAAGGAGAATGTGTCGAGTTGACACCGCGTCAGGTAGAGATATACGAGATAGAGATTCACCACTACGCCTATCCTTGCCTCGCTCTTACCGTGCGCTGTAGTGCCGGTACCTATATCAGGGCATTGGCACGCGACATTGGCTACGATTTGCACACTGGCGGCTATCTGCAAGCTCTCCGGCGTTTGGCGATTGGCGAGTTCACGGTGGCCAATGCGTTCACCCCCGACACGACCGAAGCCTCGTCCGCTCTTTCTTTGGAAACAGCCCTCGCCCCATACCCGCGTGTGGATATTGCCGGTGTTTCTTACACACGGTTCTGTCATGGCCAAAGTGTAACTTTACCAGCCGAACAGGCAGAAGAAAAAGATGGCGACGTGTTTGTCTGGGCAGAGGGGCAAGTCATCGCCTGGGGCAAACGCCGGGCGGGGTTGCTCTGTCCTTACCGCCTTTGCCGGACAGACGGCCACGCCGACAGCAACGACGAATAAAAATTTTTCGCACAAGGCCATCGTCGAATACGCCTGCGAGCTTGTCATCCGCCACTTCAACCAGCGCTACAAGCTCATGGATGGCTTCGATACCCTTGACACGGCACGCCGCCACGCCAGACTTTTCCAGATCGTCCATCGCTTTACCCCGCTCACCGACGATGCTCAGTACCCAAACAAGCGTGGCAGAGCGCCGTTGCAACTGGCTGGCTACAGCATCGAGCACATGCCGATCTTCCAATACCTGACCGCGCCTTTACTCTTCAATACCGATCCGGCACAAACTCTTGCCAAGTGGCGCTCGCTGGCAGCTTAGGCGCTCGCTGACAGCTTAAACGACAAGGCTTGTAGCAAATGGCTCCCTCCCACCACAGACAAAATCTGCACTTTACCCACCTCAGACCATCTTCCCCGCGCCCTCATCCCGATTTTTACTCATTTTCCCCACCTCAATTTTCTGCCATTTCCTTTTCGCCTTTATCCCACCTGCCTTTTTTTATCATTCTTTGTCCCCTGAGTCGAACGGCCACTTTATTCGTCGGAGCTGGGGTTATTAGTAAAACCTTGACCTTAATTATTGATTCTGTTACAATTAAAATCAGTATCGCTGCCGCAGCCTATGTGCTGCTGGTAAGACGCTAAGTCGCTGTAAAAAAATATGGATACCCGTCACTGTTTTCTCAGGAGAACTGCCTATGGATCCATCGAGACTCTTTGCCTCTATCAATTATTTTGTTGCAGTGGTAGTATATGCGATTCTATTCATACTGAGCTTGAGATTCTATTTCATATATCGCCAGGAAGATAGAGTGTGGTGTTGGTATTTTCTTGGGCTGGCGATTGAAGCCTTTTGTATTGTACTACATACAAGCTACTGGTGTTATGCCAAACTTGTCCATGCGCTAGGCATGAATGAGTTGTACGATAAACTGTCTGCGGCTATCCCCTTTGCTCTTGCCCAGGGATTTGAAACGATCGGCGGGATGGTGATGGTGACAACCTTTATCTACATATTCTATTACGCACCAAAAGAATAGAATATCAGATAAGGAACCCATCTGGCGGGCCGGTTTTTTTCATACTCTGTGTCCCGACTACGCGGGACACGAGTACAAGGATGAAACTGGAGCTTTTTTGATTCGAACAAGTTAAGGGGGCAAATGGTAACGCCATGAAAAATCATGTAAAACAGAAACAGGAAGATATGCTCATTGGGCAGACGTTGAACAACACTTATAAAATTGAGGAGAAAATTGGCAAAGGTGGGATGAGCGCCGTCTACAAAGCAACCCATATCACTTCGGGTGACATTGTCGCGGTGAAAATTGTCCACCCGGGCAACCAATTTTCGTCCGATCTCATGGAGAGGTTCTACCGGGAGGCACGCATTCTCTGCGAATTGAAAAATCATCCCAATATCGTCAATATCATTGAGTGTGGGAAAGCGGAGAGCGGGCTTATTTTTATTGCCATGGAATATCTCATCGGCAAGACGCTCAATGAAGTAATTCCTCCCAATCAAGGTCTTTCCCTGTCAAAAATCAGACAATATATGGCCCAGATTTGCAAAGGATTGCAGGCTGTACATTCTAAAAATCTGGTACACCGTGATTTGAAACCGCAAAACATCTTTATTGCCTGGGAAAAAAATGGCACTGAAGTGGTCAAAGTCATGGATTTCGGTATTGCCAAAGCACCAGACCAAAGCCAGATCACCGAACCGGGTACACCTATTGGCACACCAACTTACATTTCTCCTGAGCAAATCGAGGACTCGACCAATGTAGATAAACGGTCGGATATTTATGCATTGGGCGCAATCCTCTATTTCATGGTTTCCGGACTGCCTGCTTACACTGGCAAGACTACGTATGCAGTCTATCAAAAACAACTTCAGGGACCACCAGAGCCTATAGATTTTCAAAAATTAGGCAAATCGGATGCCGAGGCACAGGCTCTTTCTGCGATCATTGCTAAAGCTATGGAACGAGAGCCAGCCAATCGCTACAACAGCGCCGATGATTTCATGCAAGATGTCGAGAATGCTTGCGCAAACATTCTCTCCCAGGCAGCCGATACCTATGACTTGGACAGCATAACGGCTATCAACGCAATCCCTACAGGCGGTTCGCAGGAAATGGCCCAAACCAGGAGAAAACTGATAAAACATCTTTCTTCTCCGGTCAAAAACAAAAAAGAACGATTTCTTTTCCCTACCGTATTGTTTGTCCTGGCGTTGATAGTCATAGCACTCATCGTCGCTATTCTGCTTACCATCATCTTGGTAGAAAAAAAAGATACGAAACCTCTGGCCAACAAAGGCCCGAACCAGACAACACCGCTGACTACAGTGAACAAAGACCCGAACCAGACAACACCGCCGACTACAGTGAACAAAGACCCGAACCAGACAACTACCACGCATCCGACGATAGAGCCTGTCGCTCCGGTCAACAAAGACCCGAAAGTTTTGCAATTGCCGGGGATTAGCGATGCGGAAATTCTCTTCGGCATGAGTGCGCCGTTTTCCGGGTATGCCGAAAAATTGGGTCGGGGGCTAAAATTGGGGATCGTCTCTTGCTTCCAGGCAATCAATGACGAAGGGGGCGTTTATGGGCGCAAACTGACACTGCTTGCCTTAGACGATGGCTATCAGGCTAACAGAGCCGCGCAAAACATGCAAATTCTGGCGGAAGAGAAAAAAGTCTTTGCGTTGGTCGGCAATGTGGGAACCCATACCGCCGGAGCACTGGTGCCTTATGTGTTGGAAAAGAAGCTGCTGCTGTTCGGGGTTTTTTCCGGCGCCGGGGCATTCCGCCAGGTTCCGCCAGATCGTTATGTATTCAATTATCGGGCAAGTACGCTGGAAGAAGCGACAGCGTTAGTGAAGTACTTGGTGGACATCAAAAATATTTTGCCGGAACAAATTGCTGTTTTTGCGCAAGACGATCCTTTGTCTAAAACCGATTCTGAAAACGTAGCCAAAGCACTCCGCAATCTGTACAAACATGCCAAAAAGATGTTACGTGTAGTTTATCAAAAAGATAGCATTCTGAGCGTTGACGATGCAGCCAAAACCATAGCGAATAACAAAGAACGGGTGCGGGCGGTTATCATGCTGGCCAACTACCACGCGGCAGCGAGATTGATCGAAAAAGTGCGAGACAGCAACGTGGAAATGATATTTGCCAGCCTCTCTTGCGTAGGAAGTGATGCACTGGCCGAAGAACTACAAAAGCATTGCCCCCAGTATGCTGCGGGCGTCATTGTGACCCAGACAGTTCCGCACTACGCCTCCAATTCCACTTTTTGCATCCAATATCGAGAGCGATTGAAAAAATATTTTCCCGAAGAACAGCCCAGTTTTATTTCTTTGGAAGGATATATCACCGCCAGTATCCTGGTGGAAGGTGTCCGCAAAGCTGGCCAGGAAGTTACGAGCGAGAAGCTGATCAATGCGCTGGAAACATTACGCAACCTGGACCTCGGTATAGGTAAGACAATAAATTTTGGCTCCTCTGAGCATCAGGGATCTCATGAAATATGGGGAACGATCCTGGATAAAGATAGCCGCTATCAACTTCTGGAGTTAGATTGAGGAATATGTCATGTTTTTATTGCAAAAGATTATCTCTCCGCTGTTTTTCCCTTTGAATATCGGTCTGGAAATCATCTTGCTGGGCATTCTTTTGCTGTGGTGGAGTAAGCGCCAGAAGATGGCGAAAATTCTCATCACTAGCGGCTTTGTCTGGCTTCTTTTGTGCAGCAACCAATTTTTCAGCGATTTTTTGCTGGGCTGTCTGGAGAAGCAATACCAGCCGATCTTGACAGAATCTGCAGATGCCGGCCATCTGGCACCGTTCGCAGATGTCAAATGGATTGTCGTACTCGGCGGCGGCCACAGTGAAGATGAACGTTTGCTTGCCACGTCCCGCCTCGCTGACAGATCTCTGGGCAGGGTCGTTGAGGCGATACGGTTGCACCGCCTCTTGCCTCGCACCAAGCTGCTGTTTTCCGGCGGCGTGGTGTTCGGCCAGGTACCAGAAGCCGACAGCATGGTCAAAGCGGCGGAATTGCTCGGCGTGGAGCACAGCAACATCGTGTTGGAAGCAAAATCGAGGGACACCAAAGACCAGGTCGTTTTTGTGCGTGAATTGATAGGTGAGGAACGTTTTTTGTTGGTGACTTCGGCGGGGCATATGCCGCGTGCAGCAGCAATGTTCCACAAGTTGGGCTTCAATGCCATTCCGGCACCATGCGACCAAAGAGTCAAACGCAGGGTGCTCTCGCCGTCTACGTTTTACCCGCGCAGCGACCATTTGAACATAAGCGAAAACGCCGTCTACGAATTTCTTGGCCTCATCATCGCCACCTTGAGCGGGCGTATTTGATTTTATGAACAATAGAGAAAGGGAAGGGAAAAAGTATGGAGTTCAAACAATTATGGGGGCGAAGACTGGGATGGATGTGGATTATTATCAATTGCCTGATTCTGCTGCTCATTATATGCCAGGTGGCAAATCCCGAGGCACGATCACACCCTGTGGCCATGACCGCCATTGTCATCTCGCTGCTAGGTCTTGCATGGACAGGCTGTGCTTTTCTGCAAAACCAGAATTGGGCACGCTGGGTGTTGCTGTTGGCCGCGACTTTCCTTTGGCTTGTCGCCGTTGTGGGGTTCGTGAAATTCGCACCCAGGTTTCCCTGGAGCTGGCAGTTCTGGCTTAGCCTTGCCAATGCCGTCTTGTGCAACCTTCTTTTCCTGTGGCTTGGCTGGCGAGCTATCTGTTTCGTCTATGCACTGCCTCAGCCTGCAAGCAGCGACAATCAATACACATTGCATCTGGTGCTGACGACGCTGCTTGCTGCACTCATGCTTATGGCCGCTGCAGCCAATCATATAGAGGCTGTCAAAGACCATGCCTGGTGGGCGAGTGGGCCGGGTTTTTATGCTCAGATCACCCAGGGAGGGCTTAGATTCTATGGTTTTTATGGATGGGGAGCATGGCATGTGGCATTGTTCGCGTCGTCCGCCGTTTTGTTGCTGGGTCTACTCATAAGCCTCAGCAGAGCCAATATCGGCATAGCGGTTATCCGCACCGCCAGCTACCTGATCTGTGGTTTGTTTGCGCTCTCGGGTGTGCTGTTCGTGCATGTAATATTGACAGAGGGGAATACTTTGGTTGGCGTGCCAATGACATGGAGCTTCAAGACGACAGTACTTGGCTTGATCGTCTGGCTATGTGCCACGCTGGCACTGCTGAGTTATTGGCTAGGTGACGCCTTTCGTCGCCTGTTACTCGACACATGAGCGAAGTGCAGAAATTCATGTTTCATGGAAGGCCCTGGATTGTCGCCATTGTCGCCATTTCCTCTTGCAAAATCGTCTCCCGCCTTGTACAATCAAAGGCGAATCGTCTATCTTCACGGTAAGGCGTCCGGTGAAAAATAAAATACCCAGATTGCGCCGAGATTTTGCTCAAGAGCAAGAAGCGACCGAAGGCGCATAGCCGTAGCTCTGTAACTGAGGGCGAGACGCAGCTATTGACCAAAAAATCAAGCAAAATGGGTATTTTATTTTTCACCGGACGCCTAACATCAAATTAGAAAGGCAGGAGTACAGAGCTATGGCTATCGTCGGCATAGACCTCGGTACCACCAATTCGGCGGTGGCGACCTTGTGGATGGGACGACCGGAAATTTTGCCCAACCGCTACGGTGGCTGCACTACCCCGTCGGTGGTGGCACAGACCAAACAGGGCAATATCCTGGTCGGCCAGAAGGCCAAGCACCAGTGGGTAAGCCTTGTCGGCGTGCCCATCGCCGAAATCAAAAGAAAAATGGGGCAGAACGTGACGATCTCTTTAGGCGACAAACAATGTACGCCGCAACAAATTTCGTCCTACATTCTACAATATCTCAAAGAAGACGCGCAAACTTTCCTGAAGGAAAAGGTAGGGTGCGCCATCATCACCATCCCAGCTTATTTCAATGAGTCGGCACGGCGTGCCACGCGTGAGGCGGGCGAACTGGCTGGGCTGCACGTCGGCATGATCCTCGATGAGCCGACCGCCGCGGCGCTGGCCTACGGTGTCAAGGGCGATCGTAAAGAAACTGTACTCATCTACGACCTCGGCGGCGGCACCCTCGACGTTTCCATCATCGAAATCACGCAAAACCATTTCGAGGTGCTGGCCATTGACGGCAATGCCCAGCTCGGTGGCCGTGACTTCGATCGTCTGTTGTGCGACTACGTGTGCCAGACTTTCAAGGAAATGCACAAACTCGACCTCAGAACAGACGCCAAGCTCATGTCCCGCTTGTGGGTAGCGGTCGAGGCGGTCAAGTGCGATCTCTCTTACCGCATGGACAGCAGCGTCATCATCGAAGCCATCACGGACAAAGACGATATTGACATCCCCGTCAAACGCGAGCTGCTCGAAGAATTGGTGCGTCCGCTCGTGGCGTCGAGCGTAGTACCGATCCAGCGGGCGCTCTCTAAGGCCAACCTGGAACCCGGCGAGATATCTCACGTCCTTTTGGTCGGCGGCTCGACGCGCATGCCGCTTGTGCGTGAGACGGTGAGCAAATTTTTCGGACGTGAGCCTCGCCAAGACATCAACCCCGATCTGTGTGTGGCGCTTGGTGCTGCCGTCTACACGTCACTCCTCAACGAGGAAACGAAGAAGCAATTCGGGATGCAGGAAAAATGGCGGCCACAAGACGGTAGCAGCGATTCGCTCGTGGTTGTGCCACGCACTGCTCATGCGCTCGGCATCGGCGTAGACGAGGGCGGCAGCCGCTTTTCCGTGGTACTGCCTGCCAGTTCTTTCTATCCGGTGAGCGTCACCCGCAAAGAATACTACACGGCCATCGCCAATCAGGCGGGCATCGAATTTTGGGTGTACGAGGGGGACAATCCGCTAGCCCAGAAAAACATGCCGCTTGGCATAGTGCGACTGGATTTGCCGGAAAGACTGCCGGCAGGCGTGCCGATCTGGATCACTTTCACGTTGAACGTGTCGCGTATTCTGGAGGTAACGGTGGAGCTGCCGAGCAGGCCGGGACTCAAGGCACGAGTACGCATCGAGGCATGCGGCAGTGTCGCGCCGGCTGAGGATAGTGAGCACGAGCAGAGCCGCCTCGAACACCAACTCGCGGCTATCGCGAAATTGCTTAACGATTATCAGCAGGACATAGCGCAATCGCGCCGCGCCTCGATCGAGTGGGCGCTCAACTCTGCGCGTGAATCACTTGCCCAAGGCGATCTGCCGCGTGCCATAGAGAAAGTCCACATGCTGGAACATGTACGAGACGAATTGAATTTATTGGAAAATGAGGAGGCATAGTAAAAAATGGGACTGCGCAACGTTGACATGCAAGTACTGAAAAATCCGTCCAACTTTCGCAAACTGGCAATGGGCAACTGGGATGGCGTCGGTGATCCACAAATCTACGGCATGCTCGATCTCGATTGCACCAAGGCGCTTCTTTATTTGGAAAAACTGCGCGAGGAGCATAAGGTCAAAGTTACCATCAACCACGTCTTTGGCCGTGTCATTGCACTCATGCTCAAGAAATATCCGCAGGTAAACGGCCTTATCGCCAACAGAAGAATTTATCTGCGGCAGCAAGTGAACATCTTTTTTCAGGTGGGGCTCGAAGACGCCGAAACCGAACTGGTGGGCATTTGCGTTAGAAATGCCGACACAAAAGGTCTCGTCGCATTTGCCGAGGACATGATCGCGCAGGCGGAAGCTGTACGTAAAAATGCGGCTCACCCGATGCGCAAGGCGCAAAAACCCTTCCACTACATACCCTGGCGTCTCATGAGCTTTGTGGTAAAGCTGATCGGCTGGTTGCAGTACGACTGGAATCTGAACCTGGCCTGGGCGGGCATTCCCAAAGATCCGTTCGGCAGTGTGATGATCACTGCGGTAGGAACTCTGGGTTTCGAATTCGTGTTTGTGCCTCTCACCCACATTGGCCGCACGCCGATGCAACTGGCTGTAGGCAAGGTCACACCGCGGCCGGTGGTAGTTGACAACCAGGTGGTGGTGCGCCCACATATGTCAATGTGTTGCACCTTTGACCACCGCTTTGCCGACGGCATCCTCGGCTCGAAGATGGCGCACTTCGTCACGGAACTCTTTGAAAACGTCGACCGCTACAGCGATCTTCTGGAAGGCAAAGTGTCGCTCGACAACTATCCGCTATTCCCGCCGAAGCAGAAGTAACTCGTTCAATAAGCGTAGGCATTGGGTAAAACTGCCTGCATGGCGGCGACAAAGCGGACGACATCTTGTTCCGTGGTATCATAGGAACACATCAGGCGTACTTCCGACTTTTTCTCGTCCCAGACGTAGAAAGGGAACTGTTGCTGCAGTACGGGAATTATTTCTTTCGGCATAATGACAAAGACGCCGTTGGCCTGGACCTTCTGGGTGATTTTGACGGCCGAGAGAAGCCGCAATTCTTGCATCAGGAGTTGCGCCATTTGATTGGCTCGCTGCGCATTTTTGCGCCACAGGTCATCACTCAACAGTGCCAGGAATTGCACGGCGATGAATCTCATCTTCGCCGCAAGTTGCGTCGCCTGTTTACGGATATACTTGGCGTCTGCCGACAGTTTCTTATTGGCGAATATGACCGCTTCGCCATACATCATGCCGTTTTTGGTGCCGCCGAAACTGAGCACGTCCACTCCGGCAGCCAGCGAAGCCTCGGCAAGCGAACAGCCAAGGCTGGCGGCGGCGTTGGCAAGCCGTGCTCCATCCATGTGCAGATGCATACCCTGGCGGTGTACGAGCGAGGCGATATCCCTTATTTCGGTAGAGGTATACACTGTCCCGTATTCGCTGGCTTGCGTGATGGACACGACACGCGGCTGTACACGATGTTGATCGCCAAGATCGCCGAGGTAATCGGCTATATTCGCCACTGTGATTTTACCATTGTCGGTAGCGATGGGGATGAGTTTGCAGCCGATGTTATTTTCCAGAGCACCGCATTCATCCACCTGGAGATGCGCGCTCTGGGCACAGATTACGGCATGATGTGAGCGCGTCAATGTCTTGATTGCTACCACGTTGGCGCCTGTGCCATTGAGCACGAAATAGACATCGCTGTCGCTGCCGAAGTGTTCTTGCAATTTTTTTTCTGCAGCCTGGGTATAGACATCCGCGCCATAAGCAGCGGCATGCCCACTATTGCAGTGTACCATCGCCTCCATAATCTCCGGATAGACGCTGGCATAATTATCGCTGGCAAATGTTTTTTTTGGGTTCATTGTACCACCACCTTGCCATGTTGAGAGGTCTGAATCCACGTCGTACACAATATGACAATGCAAAATTACAACTTCATTTTAACCGAATTTTCGTAAAATATAAAGGAAAAACATGGACGGCACCAAACGAGAACAAATCAAACCTGGTTCTCATGTGCTGATCGTCTTGAAACAAGATCAGCGAGCGGAAAAATTGACAGAAGGGATCGTCAAGGAAATTTTGACAAATTCCCCTACCCACCCGCATGGCATCAAGGTCCGCCTGCAAAGCGGCGATGTCGGAAGAGTAAAAAAAATATTGGCGTAACAAGAAAGGATTGACCGACCATGCCTGCCAATCTCACTCCTCAATACCTGAAGGCGGAAGAATTTTACAAACAGGCACAAACACCGGAAGACAAACTGATGGCGCTTGAGGAAATGTTTCGCATAATCCCCAAGCACAAGGGCACCGAGCGCATGCAAGGGGAGATCAAGCACAAGATCTCACAGCTCAAAAAAGAACAGAGTGCGCCCAAAAAAGGCAGCAAACGCCAGTCCGGTTATACGGTAGACAGCAATGGTTATCCCCAGGTGGTGGTGGTAGGCCCGCCCAACAGCGGCAAATCGAAACTGATCTCGGAACTGAGCGGTGCGGATCTCAAAGTGGCCGACTACCCTTTCACCACGCGTATGCCGCAACCGGCGATGATGCCTTATGAAAACATCCAGATACAACTCGTCGACACGCCGGCGATAGCTCCGAATTTCATGGATTCATGGATGCCAGGCATCGTGCGTAGCGCCGACATGATCATTTTGCTGGTTGACCTGGCGAGCGACGACGCTCTCGACACGGTAGATGTCATCTACGATTCGCTGAAAACGCAGCGCGTCTATCTCAATACAAAAGATGGTGAAGAGACGATCGGCGATGCCGTGAAGCCTACTCTGCTAGTCGGCAACAAGAAAGATGTACCACAGGCCAAAGATGTCTATGAAATGGTGTGCGAAAGCTACCAGAAACGGTTTCCCTGTCTGACCGTTTCGGCAGTGAGTAAAGAAGGATTGAGCGACCTGAAGCAAAATATCTTCAAGACACTCGACATCATTCGCATTTACCCCAAACCGCCGGGACGAAAGGCGGAACCGAACTCGCCCATCGTGCTGCCGCACGGTTGCACCGTGGTGGAACTGGCCGACCACATCCACCACGATCTGGCCAAAACACTCAAGAGCGCGCGCGTGTGGGGCGCGCAAGGCTACATTGACGGCCAGCGCGTGCCTATGGATTTCATGCTGGAAGACGGCAACATCGTCGAACTGGAGACATAATGCAAGACCGGAACAAAAAGAAACGATCGTGGCTGTGGCGCGCCTTCCTGGGACAGTCGGTACATGCGCAATTACTGCGGGCATTCGTACCGCTTCAGTTACTCTTCATCGTCGTGGTGACCTGGATCCACTCGGTATTTATGGTTTATATGCTGCAAGCTGCGCTTTCGGCCATCGCCGCCGCGTCAGTTTTCAGCGTCGCCACGCTGCTGGTAGCGCACAGAATCGGCACCTCGCTGGACGTAGCCGAATGTGGACGCCGGCAGGCTGAAAATGCTTTGCGCCAAAATGGCGAACACATTGTGCAACTGAACGCCCGGATTGAGAAGACTGCCAGGGAACTGAAGATATTGATGGAGCATGTGGTGGCAGACCCATTTTTGGCCGGACGCTTCACCAATCCGGCCCTGCAGCGGTGCTGGGAGGTGAAACAGTGCAACTACCCAGATTGTCCGGCCTACAAGCGCACGGACAACCTGCGCTGCTGGGAGACTGCCGGCACTTTCTGCGGTGGTAAAGTGCAGGGCAGGTTCGCGTCCAAACTCAAGGACTGCTGGCTGTGTGAGGTCTACCAGACGGCCAGAATGGATTCCGTCTGCGATCTGGGCGAGACTTTGAACAACATGATCGCGATGATCCAGGAACGACACCTGTCCCTGCAGGAAAGCAATCGCCAGTTAGAGCTTGCCACGAAAATGGCGCAAGAGAAGGTGGCCGAAGCCGAGTCGGCCAACAAGGCCAAGAGCGAATTTTTGGCCAACATGAGCCATGAGATCCGCACGCCGATGAATGGCATTATCGGCATGTCGAGTCTGTTGCTGGACACCAGGCTCAGCGCCGAGCAAAGCCAGTACGCCGAAGTCATCCGCAGCAGCGGCGAGGCACTCCTTGCCGTCATCAACAATATCCTGGACTTTTCCAAAATCGAGGCGCACAAGATGAGGTCGGAGGTTAGCGATTTCGATTTGCGCGCCATGCTGGAGGATACGGCGGATCTCTTGGCGGTCAAGGCACATGAGAAAGGTCTGGAGATCGTCTTGCTCATTGCGCCGGAAGCACCTTTGCTACTGCGGGGCGATGCCTGGCATGTGCGCCAGATTCTCGTCAATCTGGTCGGCAACGCCGTAAAGTTCACAGCGAGAGGCTGTGTGACGATGCAGGTGGATCGGGAAAAAGAAGATGAGCACCATGTCGTTTTGCGTTTTGCCGTCAGCGACACAGGCATCGGTATCTCCGCCGATCACCAGCGTAGTTTGTTTCTACCCTTCAGCCAGGTTGACGGCTCTAGCACCCGCAAGTACGGCGGCACCGGCCTTGGTTTGGCCATCTGCAAACAACTGGCCGCGCTGATGGGTGGACAGATCGGCGTGCAAAGCGAAGAAGGCAAAGGCTCCACCTTCTGCTTTACTCTCGCCTTTGTCAAACAACCGAAGACCGCGCAACCACCCAAGGAATTGGCATATTTGCGCGGCGTGTGCGTGCTGGTGGTGGACGACTGCGCGAATAGTCGCCTGCTGCTGACGAGGTTGCTGACTACATGGGGCTGCCAATGCGCCGAAGCAGCCGACGGGGTAAGTGCGCTTTTCATGTTGCATGCGGCGGTACAGGACGGCAATCCCTACCGGGTGGCACTGCTCGACAAGCAGATGCCGAACATGAACGGGGAAGAACTGGCACGCTCTATCAAGAGCGATACGGAGTGCCGGGACACTGTCCTTATCCTGATGACCCCTCTCGGCAGTCGTGGCGACACGAAACGGCTCAAAGCGATCGGTTTTGCAGGCTACGTCACCAAACCGATCCGCCATGAACAACTGCGTGTCAAGTTGGCCATGTCACTTGGCAGAGAAGTGGCTTCCGCAGCACCTGCCGCCAGGATCTCCAAGACGCCCAGGCGAGGCCTGCACAGGGTGCATATTTTACTGGCCGAGGATAACATCACCAACCAGATGGTAGCCATGGCTATTCTTAAAAAATTAGGCTACCAGGCAGATGTCGTGGCCAACGGCAAGGAGGCACTCCAGGCACTCACAAAAATGCCATATGATCTGGTGCTGATGGATTGTCAAATGCCGGAGATGGACGGCTATGAGGCCACGCGCCACATCCGCGACCCGCGCTCCGGCGTACTCCACCGTGATGTCCCCGTCATCGCCATGACGGCGCACGCCATGCTGTCGGATCGGGACAAGTGTCTGGCCGCGGGTATGGACGATTACCTCGCCAAACCTGTCGAACCGAAGGCATTGACAGAAACACTTAAAAAATGGCTGCCACCGCATGACAAAAGTGCGGCTTCGCCAGAATCCGTCCCTGCTCAGGAAGAAACAACTACCCCAGAAAAATTACCATCGGTGATAACGGGCTGCGTGTTCGAGCAAGAGGCTCTCCTGGCGCGTGTGGGGGGCAACAGGGAACTGGTGTGGACGCTGCTCGATATTTTCGTCAAGGATATACCCGGACAAATCGCTACACTCAAGGCGTGCCTGCACGCCGGCGATATTGCGGGAGCAACGCGCCAGGCTCACACCATCAAGGGCGCAGCCGCCAACGTCGGCGGCGAGCTGCTGCGTAAGGTGGCAGGCGAAATGGAAAACAGAGGCAAGGCAGGAGATTTCTCCGCCATGTCGGCGTGGCTGCCGGAGATGGAGGGACAGTTCCGGCAGCTGGCAGAAACCATGGAGAAAGTCAAGCATGAAAACTATTCAGGTGACAGCGCACAATCTGGTACAGGCGGCAGATGAGGCGGCAGAGGTGCTGCGACAAGGCAGAGTGGTGGTCTATCCCACCGACACCGCCTATGGCTTTGCCGTACACGGCTTGCTGCCGGCCACTATCGAAAAGATTTTCCGTCTCAAAGGGCGGCGGCAAAACAATCCCATCCATCTCGTTGTACGTGATCTCGCGGCCGTCGAAACGATCACCGAGATGTCGCCGTGCCAGAGGGCGGTACTCGCACACTGGCTGCCCGGACAGCTCACTTTTGTCCTGACACGCAAGCCGATCGTACCGGAGAGTCTGGTAGCCGGCGGCAGCACCATAGGCATTCGTATTCCACGCCATCCGGTCACGCAAGAGTTGTCGCGCCGACTCGATTTCCCGTACACTGCGACCAGCGCCAATGTCAGCGGACAGCCGGCAGTGTACTCCATCGCCGCCTTGCGTGAACAGTTTCCGGAAAACGCCGAAATCGCTCTGATCCTCAATTACGGCGATCTGGCGACAGGAGCCATCTCGACCGTGATTGACATTGTCGCCTGGCCGGAATACCGTATCGTGCGTGAGGGAGCGGTGTCGGCAGCCAAATTTGCCGAATGGGCCGCAAGAATTACAGAAACAAAATAGCGAATTTTTGTAACTATTCAGCCCTATCCCCCAATGGCAATAGGGATTGGTGAGCCGATGAAAGCTTGAAAGAAGGCGGGGACATTGTGCCTTGTTTGCGGATTGTGGTAATTATCTTTTTTCCGTAACTTAGTTGCCTCCCTGGCAGATAACTATTGCAGTAATCAATAGCAACCGTTTCTGCCAGGGAGGTAATTTTATGCCCACCACAATCATCTTTCC
>JAGVGO010000062.1 GCA_020057085.1 Planctomycetota bacterium
AGAAGGCATTGCCGCGCGAAGATGGCAAAACGCGGAGAATGAAATGTCCCTGGGGTATTGGAGGCATTGGTTATAACAGCCGCCATTTTTTGCTTGCCACCGCTGTGCAAACCCAATATAATCATGTAAAAAGTTCGCTAACATTTACTTACTTTGACATCGAGAAAGGCAGAACGACAGCGTGGCAAACCAACCAGTGGAAATCTCTGTAGTCATTCCGGTTTACAACGAAAAAGAAAACATCGAGACTGTGTGGCAGGAGTTGCAACAGGTGTTGTCGGGCATGGGCAGGACCTTCGAGGTCGTGCTGGTTGACGACGGCAGCAAGGACGGTTCGTGCGAAATCATCAAGAACCTGGCACAACAATATGCCGAGGTGAAAGGCATTCTGTTCCGGCGCAATTTCGGCCAGACTGCGGCGCTGGCCGCGGGTTTTCAATATGCCGGTGGCAGGTTGATCATTCCCATGGATGCCGACGGCCAAAACGATCCGCACGATATTCCGCGTATGATTCAGCTCGGCGAAGAAAAAGGCTACGACGTGGTGAGCGGTTGGCGCCACAAGCGGCAGGACAAATGGCTGCGCTCTTTTTTGTCGCGCCTGGCCAATAGCCTTATTTCCTGGATCAGCGGCGTGGCCCTCCACGACTACGGCTGCACACTCAAAGTGTATCGGGCGGAGATACTCAAAGATGTCCGTCTGTACGGCGAGATGCACCGGCTCATTCCCATTTTCGCTCACTGGGCTGGCGGCACGGTGACGGAAATGACGGTGAACCACCGTCCGCGTCACAAAGGTACATCCAAGTACGGCCTCAACCGCACGTTCAAGGTGATGATAGACCTGATCACTGCCAAATTCCTGAGCACCTATCTGGCAAAGCCGGCCTATGTGTTCAGTTTCTTCGGCCTCTTTCTCTTTCTCTTTGCCTCGCTGACCTTGGGCTTTACCGTGGTGCGCCGGCTGTTCTGGCATGGCGAATGGTTGAGCCCGGTGCTGTTCGTCGGGCTTGGCAGCCTGGGACTCTCGATCGTCCTGGTACTCATGGGCATTCTCGCTGAACTGATCGTGCGCGTCTATTTCGAGTCTCAGAACAAAAGGCCTTATCTCATCAAAGAAATTTGTGAACGGAAGCCATAGATGTGCGGCATTACAGGCTTTGTCAACAAAAGTGGCGTGGCTGCCAGCCAGGCTGTTTTGGCCGATATGGTAGAGACTCTGCGCCACCGAGGGCCGGATGCGCGCGGCATGTTTTTGCACGAAAATGTGGCGCTTGGGCACGCGCGGTTGTCCATCATAGATCTCAGCCAGGGTGGGCAGCCGATGCGCTATGACTCTCGCCCCTATGTCATCACTTTCAATGGCGAGATTTATAATTTCCCGCAGTTGAAAACGCAACTGGCAGAGGCAGGCTATCTTTTCCGTACCAGTTGTGACACGGAAGTATTGCTCGCCGCCTATATCCATTGGGGCGAAGCGTGTCTGGCGAAACTGAATGGCATGTTCAGCCTCGCCATCTGGGACGGCGTGCAACGTCGGCTTCTTCTGGCACGTGACCGCATGGGACAAAAACCTCTCTATTACGGCCTTGGCCACGACTCGTTTGTGTTCGCTTCGGAACTCAAGGCGATCCTGGCCCATCCTGCCATGAAACCGGCGTTGCACCGAGAGGCACTCATGCGTTACATGGTGTTCGAATATGTGCCGGCCCCGGACTCGATTTTCATTGGTATCCACAAACTCCCTGCCGGCCATTACCTGTGGCTCCATTGCGACGATTTGCAGTTGTCCGCTGCCATGCCGTACTGGGACTCTGGCTATACCACAACTGCCATCACGTTGGCCGAGGCCCAGGAAAAATTTTTGCACCTCTTCACGCGGGCAGTAGAAAGACATCTCATAAGCGACGTGCCGGTGGGCGTCTTTCTCTCTGGCGGTATAGATTCGAGTGCGCTTGTGGCTCTTGCCAGCCGCTACACGGGTAACGAGCCGCTGCGCACCTTTTCCATCCACTTCCGCGAAAAAAGCTTTGACGAATCGCATTACAGCGAGCAAGTGGCACGGTTGTTCCATACCGACCACCATAGCGAGACCTTTACCACGCCGACACTCTATTCCGTGCTGCCGGCCATCGCCAACGGCCTTGACGAGCCTTTGGCCGATCCGTCTATCCTGCCTACTTACCTCTTGGCACGCTTCACCCGCAATTTTGTGAAAGTGGCGCTCGGCGGCGACGGCGGGGATGAACTCTTCGCCGGCTATGACCCATTCCTCGCCATTGCTCCCGCCAATCTGTGGTACCGCATGCCGGGCTGGCTGCAGCGTCTGGCCGGGCATGCAGCCTCCTGGCTGCCAGTATCCTCTAGAAACGTCAGCCTCGATTTCAAAATCAATCGCTTTCTGCTCGGCGCAGCCTGGCCGCCGGAAAGCCGGTTGGCGGTGTGGATGAGCGCCTTCTCCCCGTCGCTTCTGAACCGATTGTTTACGCCTGAGTTCACGGCCGGGTTATCGCTCGATGAGAGTTTTGTGCTCGCCCCTGCTCTTGACCAGATGCACAAGTTGCCCAAGGCAGAACAGTGCGGTCTGCAAGGTGCGCTGCGTTTTTATGCCAAGTTGTATCTGTGTGACGACATTCTTGCCAAAGTGGATCGGGCCAGTATGCTCAATTCGCTCGAAGTGCGAGCACCGTTCCTCGACACGGAACTGGTAGATTTTGTCAATAGCCTGCCGCCTCACTATAAACTGCACGGTTTTACCCGCAAATATCTGTTCAAAAAAGCCATGCAAAAGATTTTGCCACACCGTGTCGTGTACCGCCGCAAAAAGGGGTTCGGCATCCCTGTGGCCTCCTGGCTCAAACATGATCTGTCGCCGCTCGTCAGGAAATACCTCAATCCGACGACACTCGACGAGCAACGTATCTTCCGTCCGCAGTATGTGCAACAATTGGTGCAGGAACATACGTCCGGCTATGCCAATCATGCCAAGCCACTCTGGGCGCTCCTCATGTTCATGCAGTGGGCGGAACGCTGGCAACCACAAGTGTAGGCCATTATGCCTGCGCTCTGTTGAACGGCAGCACGATGCTGAATTCGCTGCCCACGCCCAGCTTGCTTTGCACCTTCATTTTACCATGGTGAGCCTTGACAATGGATTCGACCAGGGACAGCCCAAGCCCGGTGCCTTCGATATGGCGTGCTTGCGGGTTCTGGATGCGATAAAACTTTTGAAAGATGCGGCGCTGCTCCTGTTTTGGGATACCGATGCCGTTGTCTTTGACGGCAATCACGACGCGGTTGGCAGAGAATTTCTGGCATGACACTTCGATTTTTTTGTGCGGCTTATCGTTGTATTTGTAAGCATTCGACAAGAGATTCGTGATAGCCTCAACCATCGCCTCTCTGTCAATGACGACTTGCGGCAGCCCAGCTTCACATGCTACGGTCATTTCTACCACCTTGTCTTTGTCGGGGATCTGTGTCTTGAAGTAGTCAACCGTTTCCTGTAGTAAATCTTTTAGGTCGTGCGGCGCGAACTGGAAGATTTTCTTGTGCTGTTTCATCTTGGCAAATTCGAGAATGATGTCGATGAGACGGCGCAGGCGGTCGGTTTCAGCGGCGATGATCTGCAAACATTCCTTTTGTTCTTCCTTATTGCGTGTGCGTTCCAGCAATAGTGTTTCGGCGAACATCTTAATGGAGGTAAGTGGCGTTTTGAGTTCGTGGCTGATGTTGCTGAGAAAATCAGACTGCATGCGCACCGTCTTCACTTCATGCACAAAAGTAGCGATGGTTATATAAATGCCGATCAGCAAAATCACCACCACCACCACAAGGCCACCGACGTAGATTTGCGAACGATAACGGGACAGCTCGTCGAGCGAACGAATGTTTTTGAGGTAGACGGCAACCTGCCAGAATGGAAAGGCAGGGGAAAGAGATTGCGAAACTACAAGGAAAAATTGGGCGGGAGCGACGGAAATCACCGCCTTTTCTTCACGGTCAATTACCGTAAACCACACATCCTTACCGCCTCCCTGGCTTTGCAGTATCGGCAATATGATATCGTCGATGGCATATTGTAAATCGAGTGTATAGACTACATATGCAGTGTTGTTGTCGCCCATGTCTATGGCTTGGTAGTAGGCAAGAAAATGCTGGGAGCCGATCTGATAATCGAGGTAACCGTGATTCGCATTTCTTTTTTCCAAAGCGATCTTGAGCTGTGGCAAAAGGTATTTGCGCGTGGTATTGAGTGCCGTTTCTACCGCTAGCATAATGTCGCGATCTCGCCATATTTTTCTCCGCTGTTCCAGTAATTTGCCCTTTTCTTCGGCGAGCAAACCGGCATCTTCCTCCATCTGTGATAATCGCTGCGTAAGCATTTGCGAGTGGTAGCAATAAAGAGCGTGGGGCAGCCGGTATTCGTTGTAAAAAAGAAATGCAAACAGTTCCAGCAGCGTCTGATAGTAGGCAAACACATCTTTCTGCATTTTGTAGATGCCGGCAATCTGTGCTTTGGCGTTGGCCAGAAAATGAATACCTTGCGGATCGCTGCGGTCGCGGAAGAGGGTAGCCAAATACTGGTAGGTTTCCATAGCTTTATCTGTCTGGCCGGTTTTTGTTTGGCAACGAGCAATGGCAAATAAGGCATAGCCGAGCGTTTCCAGTTTTTGCCCTTTTTCTTCGGCCACGATTTTCTGATATTCGGCAATGGCACCGATAAAATCGTTTTTTTGAAACTCGTACAGATGGGCGTTTTCAAAGATGTTGTAATTTTCCGCCAACATCGTCACTTCTGCCACAGCATAATGGGGGCGTTCTTTGGGATAAAGGATGGTATACTCGTTGTCAACTACGTATACCGATTTGAAGAATGGATCGTTGAGGGGCGTGCTTAAATTGGGTATGGCCGGCTCTTTGCCCAGCCATACTTGTTTGTGCAATATGCCGGAAACCTGATTTTCTTTGGCTTTGACGCGATCGAACACACGCTTGTGGATACTGTAGGCAAGGGCGGTGTAACTTTCCTTGATCTTTTGCTCGATCAACTCACGCTGCCCCAAAATCGCCTGCAAAGAAAAGGTTGCAAGGACGATGCAAGGTATCACCACCAAAATAACCAACAAAAAGAAAAGCTTTTGTTCGTAGCTCATGTTTTTTCAACCTGGCCTCTGCCGTGGCGTGTAGGCCAACGTCTAGCCGTGCTTTGTTGTTTTTGACAATCCCATTCCGTGCGCTTTTTTCCAATAATCCCTGGGATCGGGGTACGCCAGTTTTTCCAGTTGTTCCATGCGGTTGATGAGTTCTTGCTGCTGCGCTACCCTTGCTTGCAATAGCTCGATTGCTGCTGGCAATGCAAGCAATTCTTTTTCGAGCGTGTCTGCCGAAGCCAATGTTTTCCAGGTGTAATCTTTGCTTTTACGTAGCCAGATCCGCTTGATGGCCGACTTCACACTCCCCAGCCCGAACGCTTTGCCCAGACCAAGTTTGAAATAATGACCATACTTCTTCGAGTCGAGCAAAACGAGAAAAGCGGCGATCTCTTCCAGCGTACAGTTTTCCGCGCCCAGCGTGCCGGTGAACTCCACACCTGTCTCACATACCTGAACGTAGTTGCGTAGCCGGTGGGTGCAGTCTTTGTTGTCAACATCGCCGATATTGTCGGCCGTCTGCAACTCTCCATGATGGTAATACTTGGCGCCTTTGATTGCGCCGGAATCCAGGGCAAAGTACCCATCCATATCCCGTTTGTTGGGTTTGGGAGCGCCCAGAATCGGCAGCAGTACCTGATAGGCCAAGACCTTGCCATTGCCGTCTTTGCACAATTGTAAAGGTACAGACTGCGGTAAAAACAGAAATTTTTTCTGTTCGCCCGCTCTTGTCTGGATTTTTTGCTGACAGACCAGCGCTGCGGCTTTGAACCTGCCCTGGAAACCGACCGCGGGCCGTTCATCCTCTTCCATTGTGGCATCTTCGCTGCGCGTCGTATCCGTCATGCCAAACATCCGGCATTTGGGGCACAGACAGTTCATATCGGTGCATTGCCGGTTGCCTTCCGGCACTGCGTCCTTGTGGCAAAACAACGCCTTGAACAGAAAGTTCTTGCCGATGTTGGTGATTTCGCCGCCAAACTCTTCGTAGTAGACCCAGTCGCCGGCCTGGAGGCTCAACAGATCTTCGTACCAGCAGTCGCCATCCTTGTCGTTACGGGGATCTATATCCGGTGCCAAGCGTTTGAAAATACCCATGTACACCTGGTTTTTCAGTTCTTCGAGCGTCTCGAAGTTTTCCTGGCGGATGTGCCCGGTGAGAGCCGCGCCCGTCGTTCGGTAAAAACGGTGGTAATGGTTTTTGCGCAACTGGCCGCCTGCCAGCGTCAGATCCATGCCAAACTGGTAAGGCCCATAATAGGTCACCTGCTGTTCATGTCTGCCGCCTGTGGCCGCAACGGCTATCTCCCCGATAAACAGTTTGTGATAGTCTTCTTTTGCCTCAACGAAATAGCGATGCCCTGGCGTGAGAACAATACCATTCGGCGGTGTGGGAGCATCGTAGTAATATTCGTCCACCGGCTGGATTTCCACTTCTCTGTCGCCGGTGTCCAATGTCCTGATGTTTTGCAGAATCCCCGGCCTTGACATGCCGGCCATCGAGACGCGATACCGTTTGCAGCCGCCATTGTACGGATAGTTACCTTGTTCGACGGATTGGTGCGTTGCTTTTTTTTCGATGACCCGATAGCAGCCGCCCATGAGGTTGGCAAAACCGTTGGCAACGGCGCCCTTCACCGTGAATGGGCTGATCGCCAGCCGGTCGTTCGTTTCCAGCCAGCGTTTGTTGTAGCCGGCATAAGAGTCTTCATCGTCACCCGGCCCATGCGCTTTAACACTGGTATCCTCGCACGGGTTAAGCGCGGTTGGACTCTTGGTAGTCCAGGAAATTTCGAAAGCAATGTCGTAGTGGCCTGGCAGCAGTTTTTCGTGCAGCTCTTCCGGTTTTTTCTTCCCACTGACCGGGCGACGACAGAAATCGTAAGGGAACTTTGGTTCCATGCTATGCCCCTTTCGTCAGAAAAAAGTGCAGCCGGTGTTGCGGACAGATCACTTCGCACGCTTGCAGTTGCTGGTTTTTCAGCACCGTATTGGCTCTGGCAAGCATAGGCCGCTCACGATAGTAGCACAACATCTGATCGGCCGCTGGTGTGCCTTGGGTGTGAAGTTGCCACCGTTGCACGAAAAAACCGCGGTCTTCTCGCTCGATGGCGATCTCGTACAGGCACTGTCTGTCTTGCTTCCATAGATTGACTTCCATCAAATACCCTTTGTCCGGCGACTCTATTTTGCCCGACTTGTCCAGTAAGGCATAAAGACCTTTGGCGGTGCTTTTGTCGAACATCTCCTCTGTTTGGGAAAAAGCCAGATAGCCTTGTTCCCATTGGCTCAACTCAACGACATCTTTTGTAATTTCGCTTTTGAAGTCCGCCCTGTAACTCAGGCAGCCTTGTTGAAATGGCGTCATCACCGTTACTCCTTATTTCCAGTCAGTCACTTCCACCTGTCCGGTGCATGTGGCGGTAGCGCCCAGACGATACCAGCCTGGCGGCGTATTGGCGCTGGGTTTGAGTTCGTTGAGCAATGCTTCCAGGGCGCCTTTCAGTGCCGCAGCCTGGGTCGGATTGCGTGCCTCGTCTAGCAGAATTTCGATGGTGAACTCCCCGCCTTTGAGATATTCGCCGGAAAACAGGTTCATGTTTTGCAGCGAATGCTCACAAAGTTGGACGCGGTTGACGATTTGCGGCGCGGCATTAGTCACCGGCGCATCGAGCACAGCGATCATGCCGCCGGAATCGGTGTTGCCAAACCATTGGCAGCGGCTGCACTGGCACTCTTCGGGTTTGGTGTCCTCGCATATCTTCTGCCCCTGACTACGCAGTTTGCGCTCCAATGGCGCAGATAACAGCGCCTGGCGTATCGTTCTGCCGGGAATCACGATTTCCGGTGCCAGCTTTTGGCCATTGAACTTATACCGCCGGTAAACAAAACTCGCCGGCAGCTTGTCGCCGTACTGGCTCAGACTGTCCAGCATCGGCATGTCGGTATGCACTGCCAGCAGTTGTCCGTCGGCAATGCGTGCCTTGACTGTGTACCTGGTGCAAGGTTTGGCCATTTCAGGTTTTTTGCATGCCAGGCGATACGGCTTTTCTGGAGTAGCAACTTTAGGAAATTCCCACAGTTTACTTCTGTCGCTGCTCTTCTTGAGATCCAGAATTTCGCTGATTGCGTTAAAAAAATCGAGTCGCCCATGACCGTAAGACCAGCCGCTGCCGATATTTTCAATGCCGGAGCGGATAACATCCAGCGCCTGGCAAAGCTGATCGGCGAAGTTCTTGATTTCCTCTTCGCTGCGGGCGAAATAGTTGAAATTGCAGGCGAGTGGGATGCCCGGCGGCACGATTTCATCGCTGAACACGGCACCGATACACACCGCGCCCCAGACGCGGCTCACTTTGTTGCCCGGCCGCACGTCCGGGCCGTACAGCTCGCTCGACGTAGCTTCGCACCACAGAGGGGAAACTCCCTGGTTTGTCTGCGTCGTGTCTTTGCCGATCGCCTTGACCAGTTCTTCCGTGCCTTTGAGCCTCGCCAACGCCCGCCGCAGCAGGCTGCTCCACACATAGCCGTTGATGTGCAATTTGCCATCGAAGCTGCGTTCGATTGACGAATCGGTGAGTTTGCCTGGTTTACCGGAACGGATCATCAGCCCAGTGCGCAATGAAAAGACGACTGAGCCATGCAACACGTATTTATATTCGCTCATGTACAAAGCCTGCCCGCTCTGTTCACTCATGCTTTGCCCTCCCTTGTTTGCGCAAATTCAGTCTGTTTTTGTTGAAATCGTTGTACGACATTGGGTCGCTTTTTCTCCCACTCTGCCAGTGCCCATGCTTCCCGCACGGCGTAGATCAGCGTGCGGACATCTTGCAAGCTCCCGGCCGGGATATTTTTTTCGGCATCGCCGGCCAGGATGGTTTGGATCTTTGCGAGCAGTGTTTGCGGGAGCAGTGACTCGCGCATACTTTCCTGCTGATATTTGGCCAATATTTCGTTTACACTTTGCTGCAAAGTGGCCTTGTCGAGGCCGAGAAAACCGCGCAACTTGCCGGCCTGTGCGTTGCTGATTTTGGCCCACTTAGGGTTTATAGCCGGAGCTTGTTCTGCCGGCGCACTCGACTGCTGACTCGGCGTAGGAGCCGGCAGCGGGCTGATAGGCTTGCCCAGCCCTTGCCACTCGATAGTTACCTCGGCGACCAGGTCCTTCCACACCTCTCCGGTGTTCTGCAACAGCGACCTCTGGGCAATGACGATCCGATTGCGACGTGGGCGCTGTAACCTGGTATTGTATTGGCGCTCCGTGGCGACAATAAGCTGGCTGGCATCTTTGGCTAAAACTTTATGGTTGATTTGCGTATATGTCTGGCCTGCGCGTTTTGCCAGTTGCGGATGCCAGGGGATTGGGGCGACCACGAGCCGCGGCTGATTACCGGCATTGGCATTCACCGCCGGTGCTGGCACGAGCGATGGCTGGAACAGCGTGCTATGGATGGTCGGCTGCACGTTTTCTAGAATGAACCTGGCTTTGCTGAGGAATTCGCTACTTTTGCCATCGCTCGCTGCCAGGCGGATGATCCCGCCGAAGCGTGTGTTGCTGGGAATGTGTTCCTGCACGAACAAACCGGCCTCTTTTTTGGTCATAAAATTTTCGTCCATGGCATTGCGCATTCTTCTGACGGTCTTGACCTCGCAAACGGCCGGCGTCGCCTGATTCGTCACGAACATGGTGGCGGCCAGCGGTCTGGTTTTCGTCGCATAGAAGTTTTCCCGCGCTTGCCGTTCTTCTTCGCTTTCCGGCTCTTCTCCCCAATGGCCGAAACCGTCTTGCATCGCGCCCTGTTCCGAACGCAGGGTGGTACATGCCGGCGGAAAGCACAGTGATGTCTCGTAAGGATAACAGGTCGGGAAGTGAATAAGTGCCATCTGCTCCCAGGTGGGCCATGTGCCGAACAATTCCTGATAAGCCCGCGCGAACCAGGCACGCAGTTGATGGCTGGCAATATGTTTCTGGCATTCCGCAAGCTGTGTCTTCCCCGGTTCGATCGGCCGGTTGCGCAAATTGGTCAAAGCGGTTATGGTGTAGGTATACGCATCGGCCTGGCTGGCGGGACCCTGCTTATATTCCAAGGTTTTGTTCGCTCCCCACGTTACGGTGATTCTGCCTCTCCCATACCCGCGCGAGCGGAAAGCGCCAAAACCACTCAGTAAAGCGGCAGCCTCCAGCACCAATTTCTTCGCTTGCTCCAATTTTTCGACATCGCTGAAATAACCAAGATACACTTGGGTTTCCAGAACCATCTTTTCCAGATAAGCCAGCTCCAGGTTCACCAGCATGTGTTCCTGCACGGTTCTGCTCGCGTCGTTTATCTGGATACGCGGCTTGACCTCGAAACGAGCCTTGTGCCAGGAGAGTTTCGCATCTTGCGTCAACGTCAGGTCGGTGAGATAAAATGCCGAGGCATGCCGATTTCCCTCTTTGCCGAACACCTTTTCCAGCAAATCTTCGGGCACCATATTCTTGTCGAGCTTTTGCAGCCACGTGGATGCCATCCGTAAATCGCCGTGCAGTTGGGTATCAGGATAAACGGGGTAAGAGTCATGGTCTTTGAGGTGCGGATAATAGCCGAACGACCCTTTTTCACCGCCGGCCGTGAACCAATAACCGCGTGCTTTCACCTTGATCTTGCCGCAGCCGAGGTACAATTTATTCGCTGTCATTTGCGCTTCCCTCCTCATCGTGCTGTTGCTCAGAGCCGATACTCATCAGTTCCAGCAGCGTGGCCACTCTGGCACAAGCGAACGTGCCGTGGTGCCGCAATCGTGGATCCACCAGCATGTACTGGTAGCTTTTTTGTAATTCGGCGGCTGCCTGTATTTGCAATTGTCTTTCGACCCTGTCGCCGCCGTCGGGATACCGAATCAACAATTCCACCAGTTGTTGCAAATGGGAGCCGCTCAGATGCGCATAGAAGTCGCGCCTGTCGCAATATTCGCGGAAGCTGAGAGTATCCGCCTCTCCGGCCTTGTCTATCAGCAAACATTTGTCAAAGGTCAGTAAACTTTCGGAAACAGGGTCGCAGTCGGCAGCCAGCACCCGCCAGTTGATGCTGTTGCCCGCTCTGTTGGTTTTTTCCTTGGCCTCTTTCATCAGCGTTTCGCCCAGTTCATGGACTTTACGGAACGGCGTGTGATGTGAGGCTACGATAAAGGCACTGCCGAAGCAGTATGGCTTTACGCCTTTGCTCTGTTTTTCCTCAGCGCGCTTTTTGTTCTCTTCCTCAAGCCACTGCTGCGAGAGCGGGTGCCCATGTGGCAGCGATCCGACCTCTTTGCTTATTTGCGTTGCGTAGTCGAGGGCGAACTGCAAAATTTTGTCCTCGCGCATGACGACACACAGATCGTCGCCGCTTGCGATGATCAGACGGAACGGGAGATAGCCGCTATCGAGCTTAGGGAAAGTGCAGGCAAGCGCCTGGGCAATGATTTTGACGTTGATTTCACTGACCTTGCGGAACGTCTCCAGGATTTGCTCCTCTGGTTGCTCTAGCCACAGCGACACTTTGTCGCCCATGTTGTTGAGGTCGGAGAGCCAGACCGCCATGCGCTGGTAATCATCCGGCTTGCTGTCAGGCACTTGGCAAAGCTCTTCCAGGTTCAGGCGAATCTCCGCTCTGCCTCGTTTGATTTGGCGGAGATATTGTTGGTAAATCTGTTCCAGGCTGGTCAGGTTGGCATCTTGTTTGCTAACGAGGTCGGCCAGATCGATGCGTGCGGCGTTGTAGGCCGCCTGGCAGACGTCGCAGACAGCTTTGCTAGCGATTGTATTGCCCTGCACGGACGGATATTCGCCGCATTCGGCGCACACCTGGAAATGAGGATTGTAGCTCACGCCATAGCCACGGAAGCACCGCTTCTGTTCGTCCAGTTCGTGCAAAATGCCGGGGTAAAGCGGGCTCAGGGGGGCCTTGGCTTTTTTAAAGTCGCCGGCCTGGCGCACCGAGGAATACTGCGTCTCCAACATCGGCACGGTAGTGGCGATGGTTTGCTCAATCTCCTCTTTCGCCTTCTTTGCGTCCGTTTCCGTAGCGAAGCGGGCCATGAATTTACCGCCGCCTGCCACCATTACCAAACCTCGATATTTTTTGGCAATGCGGGGCAGCTCGATTTCATTGAGTTGGGCGAGTATCTGGCTGATCCCGGCCATTGACCACAGCCGATCGTGGCGCAATACCGCCTTCTGGATTGCCGAATACTGGCAGGAAAAATAGAAATAATCAGGCATAGCAGATTCTCCACAAAACTACTGCGCGGTTTTCCTTTTGTCGTTCCACGCTTTGTCCAGCGTCGCTTTCAGCACTTGTGGATCGAGGAACGACCGGTAGCCGATCACGTACACGCCACCCTCTTGCACCGGCTCGCCGGCGTAGCGCAGGAATACCACGACCGGGATCGTAAACCGTCCGAACAGCGCGGCTCTGGCGCTCGTTGCCCAGGCCACCTTGTTGCTGTTCTCGCGTTTGGTGGCCTTACACTCGATCATGTAGTAGTTCGTGCCGAATCTGGCTACTACATCGCAATCTGTCTTGAAGCTGTCCTGGTGCAGGCCTTTTTGCCTTTTAATCTCTTCATCCCATGGGATACGCAACCTGACATCTACGTCGTCGGCTCCGCTCCTGAGCAACAGAAAAGCGACCAATTTCTCGAACCACAAGCCTGTCGGTTCGGTGATCTTCGCCAGTTCTTCGTCGTTGCCGGACGGCAAAATTCGCTGCAAAGTTTCCCATGTCTTTTGCAATTCTGCTGCCTGGGTGAGCAAAGAACTCTTGTCGTCCGCGCTGCTTTGCACGTTTTCGCCTTTGAGCAGCAGGAAAGATTTCGCATCTGGCGCTTGCGCCGGACGCTCCTTGCCTGGTGGGGAAATGCTGCCGATGCAGGGTTGTTTCAGCGACCAGATTTCGGCATCGTGCAATTGCGCCCAGCGCGTCAGGAAAACGGTGTGACCTTTGGTGCCCGGGGAAATGTTGACTATGCGACGATACGCCTCACTGCCCTCGGCTGAGGCCGGTGCTACTTCGAGAATCTTGCTGCCGGCGATGTCCACCGGGTAAAAGCAGACATGGCGCGTCGGCAGCAGTCGTTTGTTGTTGAGCATGGCATCCTTGATTTTGACGATCTCCGGGTCGGCGGGCGTATAAAATAAACAGACTGCGCTCGCAGCATGGCTCCACACGGCAATCAAGGTTGACATCAGATTTTCACCTATCGTCGTGTACAATACCACATTGCCGCTGTCCGACACACTCGTGTTGCCAGTTTCAGTACGGCGGTCAATCCTGACCGCAGCTTCCGGCTCGCTTCTGACCACGCCGCAGAATTTCTTCAAGGCCCAACTGTCTTGCGCTGCAAATACCTCGATTTTACCTTGCCCTTCTGTTTCCACACGTTCGCGCACCAATGCGCTTCCTGCCAGTACGGCGATGCTGCGATGGAACAATTCGCCGAACTTTTGCCGGCTGCTGCCCAGCGCATCCACTTGCCGGACCAAAGCAAGATCATGTTCATTATTAGCCGTTTGCTCTAGTACTTTGATGAAACGTAGCATATTGCCGTCATTCCACATACAATCGAAAACCAGGCCGCCGATTTCGATGTTGTAAGTCGGCTGCGGCAGACGGATGCCCGCTTGCCTGAGGGCATAAGCGAGCTGTCTGTGTATTTCGCCGCCGTGTACGACATGCGGCACCTGCTGCAAAGCCAGTACGTCTACGGGCGACGGCAGGGCAAGCAGCTTCTTGCGGATTTTATCCTGGTCGTGGTGGATTTCATGGATGCCCTGGATTTCAGGATAGAGGAATGTCGTTTTGCCCCAGTCGAGAGCAGGGACGCAGGCAGCAAGCTGGAAATTCATGCCGCCGGCGATATTGAAATAAAGCCGCTCGTCCTGCTCGGTGGCCTGCAAGATTTCGCGGATTTTATCAGGGGCCGGCAGCAACTCCCCATCGCGCAGGAGCGAGCTGCTAACCGGATGAATCTCTACCTGCAAGCTCTTAGCAGACGATCCCACAAATTTTTTTATGATGTCCGCATTGGCCTGGCTTTGCTTGGTAGGCAGCAGAATGATTTGGTGGATTGGATAGTTTGCACCTTGGAGCGACAACAGCGGATTCAGCACCGCCATTACCTGGTTTCCGACAAGCGAGAGATAATAATTCATAAATTTCCTCGCAATGTTGAGCAGTTGGCTACAGTAGCGGTTGCACGCTACACTTCTTCGCACCTGTACTCACCGAGTCCCATGGAAGTCACTTTGCCGATATGGATATGCTCTCCCATGCGCAAAAATGGCATGAATGGCGACAGTTCTCCCGTAAATACGATCTGACCTACGATGCCGCCCAGTTGCATTCGCCCCTTTTGCTGCGAGTGGCGTTCCCAATCCAGCCACTCCGTGTGCCGTTCCAGGCAAGCGATCTTTTGCGCGGCGGCAAGAATGTCGCCGAAATCCGCATCCCACTTTTCACCATAGTACAGATTGAGCATGCTGATGCGGCGCAACAGATTTTTCATCAGTAACGCAAACGATGGCTCACTGCAAACCCTTCCCTCGTGGATGATGCGTAGTGGCGTAAGCATGTTGATGCGGATTTTATCGAGTGGTGGTGGTGATGACGCTAAATCCTGGAATGAAATCGGCTTGCCTAACGCGACCTGCGGCTGCTGTCTGGCAAAGACTACGCTGCCCGGGTTGAAGGCATCCTCGACTTTTTCCAGCCAATAGCGCCCTCGCCCTTTGCCGATGCCGATTTCACCCAGTTTTTCGAAACTGCGGATAAAAAAAGGAAGTAACTGTCCGGCATGGCCGATGAGCAGCAGTCCAAAAGAGAGTCCATCACCCGGAGCATATTCTTTGGTTGTTGCCAAAGGGGGACGAATGACGAACGGGTGAGGAGCATCCTGATATTGGGGGCGATGTTCGATGATGCCGAGCGCCGGTGTCTGGAACACTTGGATATACATGCAACACAGTCGTTGTGCGCAAGTCTGGCAATCCTGGTACAGTTGCGAGCATACCAGGTCTTGAAAGCTCTGCCCAAACCCGCCGCGCAAAGTGCTGCCTTTGTAAGCGGGCAGCCACAGGGTGTCTCTGGCAACGATGTGGAAGCGGTAGCGATAAACCTGAAATTGTTGTGGATAATCAGGAAAACCCATAAGCCTGCCTAAACTGTTCAGTAAACATAAATCTTCCGACCTGCTCACGAGTGTAGCAAAAAAGATGTTGCATTGCAAATGATTTTGTGATAAAATTCCTGTGATATGATTATCACCGCAATAGCGGCCCTCTTTGGCAATTAGGCTCTATTTCGTGGTGATGAGGTTTGACAAAAATTGGCAACCGGTTTTGCAGAAACCGATGTTGTGGAACACCCGGAGAGATACCAGTCTGTTTGCCGAAGTCCCCAGGTCACAGCCGGCATTTGAACGAATGCCGATTTTGGCAAACAAGGCTGACGACGTGTCGCATCTGGGCTACGCATCTGGTTTTCTCTGCAAAAAAGCACAGGCTGTGTCTTGCTGCGGAGAAAATCTGTGAACCGACCGGAGAAAACTTGATTTTTCTTTGTAACTATATATACATTAAATAGTTACAACGATTTTTCTCATCTCCGATGGTTGTAAATTTTTCTTGCCTTTGTAACTATAACAAAGAAAGCAAATTATAAATGTCGCGTCAAGCGATCAGTGACCGCTGCCATTTTGGCACGCTTAAAATTTTTAAAGTCGGCTGGGGTTGTAAATTTTGCCCTTGCAACATACTCCCAGACAATAAGTTGCAAAGGCCAGGGTCACAAGCTACGACCTGCTTCCCAAGGTTCTGAGACACGGGTTTCCAATAGGTAGCTGCAATACCTGCTAGTCACAAGCTACGACCTGCTTCCCAAGGTTCTGAGACAAGGCAATGAACATCAACGCGGCTAATGTTTCCATGGCGTCACAAGCTACGACCTGCTTCCCAAGGTTCTGAGACAAACAACAAATAACAGATACAAAACCAAAACAGAAAGTCACAAGCTACGACCTGCTTCCCAAGGTTCTGAGACAGAGAAATTCGAAACTGGAATATAATCATAGGGGTCACAAGCTACGACCTGCTTCCCAAGGTTCTGAGACAGATAGGTGTCTTCTAGGTATATAATCATGGGTTACTGTCACAAGCTACGACCTGCTTCCCAAGGTTCTGAGACAGTTCTTTAGGCATCTTTTCGAGATACTCTTTGGAAATTTCTCGTCACAAGCTACGACCTGCTTCCCAAGGTTCTGAGACAGCGATATTATTTCCATGGCATCTCCTTTCTGAAAGTCACAAGCTACGACCTGCTTCCCAAG
>JAGVGO010000170.1 GCA_020057085.1 Planctomycetota bacterium
AAACCCGCATAAGCGGGCTTGAAACACCAAGTTTTTCAGTGGATAGCATTCATCCCCGCTCACAAGGGGCTGGGGTTTTCTGCTATGTTTTCTAATAAATTTTCTTACTGAGGTTGCCGATTTCCTGAGACGCGCCCTAACAAACACGGCTAGAAACATATCTTAACATCTTTCCTAGGTCGCACCCCAAATGGGAGCGCGAACAGAAACACCTGCTTTTAACGAGCGATTTTTTTTTCTCTATCTTTTTCGCGAAAACCAGAGGTCGGCCTTGAACAATTATTTTCCACAGCACATCATAGAGCAGGTACGACATGCTGCGGATATAGTGGCGGTGATATCCGAATATATCACGCTGAAGAAAAGCGGCGCCAACTTCCAGGCACTGTGTCCTTTTCACACCGAAAAGACACCCTCGTTTATCGTCAATGTGGAACGGCAGATTTTCAAATGCTTTGGCTGTGGCAAGGCCGGTAATGTGTTTCACTTCTTGATGGCTATCTCCGGCATTCCTTTCCCTGAAGCAATCAAACAGGTTGCCAATCGCTACAACATCCCACTGCCGTCTTTGGGCGACGATTATAACAAAGAACATGAGCAACGGGAAAACTTGCTTGAAGTGCTGAAATGGTGTTGTGATTTCTTTCAAAAGGAACTGACAAGCGAACGTGGAAAAACAGCCAGAGAATATCTCGGTAATCGTCATTTTCGGCAGGAAACTATCGAGCAATTCCGTCTGGGATTTGCTCCGCATGACCAGGAACGCCTTTACCAGTCTGCATTACACTCGGGGTTTTCCGCTGAAATTTTACACAAAGCGGGAATGATTGCAACAAGCAAACGCGAAACAGGCGGTTATTACGATATCTTTCGCAACAGAGTAATGTTTCCGATCTGGAATACCGAAGGTGACATCGTGGCCTTTGGCGGGCGAACGTTAATGCCAGACGGCAAACCGAAATACCTGAATTCACCGGAAACCCCTCTGTTTACCAAACGTAAAACGCTATATGCCTTGCCGCACGCCAAAACCAAACTTGCCAAAAAAGCATATTTTATTGTCATGGAGGGTTATACCGATGTGATCATGGCACATCAGTGTGATTTTCCGCAGGCAGTCGCTACACTGGGGACTTCCTTGAGCGAAGACCACGCACGTTTGATGCGCCGCTATGTGGAAACTGCCCTACTCATATACGATGGCGATCCAGCCGGTCAAAGTGCGATGCTGCGTGCTCTCAATACGTTTCTCAGCCAAGGTCTTATGTTGCGCATCGCTATTCTGCCGGATGACATGGACCCGTATGATTTGCTTGTGCAAAAAGGCAGCCACAGTTTTGCCGAAATAGTGGAACATGCCAAAGATTTTCTCGATTTCCAAATCGAACAGATGTCGCAGAAGTATGATATAAAAGCCACGGGAGGAAGACGTTGGGCAATCACCGAGTTACTTAAAACGCTGCGCCAGATACCCGACGCTATCACCCAGAAGCTGTTTATCGCGCGCGTGGCCGAAATCTTCAAAGTGACACCGGAAGTGGTCAGCGGTGAAATGGCGGAACGGTCAAGGCCAGCGCCGATGAACGATAAGGTGATGAAAGATTGTCAGCATAACCTGCAGACAGATGAGGAACAATTTTTGTTATGGGCGGGGGTCCGCTACCCGCATAAAATCGCTGAAATTTTTTCCTACTATCCGCCCGCTTACTTTACCGACGGCGACCTACGCGATTTGGCTCAATGCCTGACGCAGCAGCATGGCGAGACCATTGATATTTCTTCGTTCTCGGCGCAGATAGAGCCACGGTTGGGAGAACGTCTCATCAATATTTATTATAGCGATTACGGAGCCGATCTGGAAGAAGATGAACTGGAAAAACGTCTACACTTAATCTACAAATCGGCCAGCATCCGCAAAACTTACAATCCCAAGTGGGGCAAACTCAAAGACATTTTGGCCACCGCCGCCCCGCAGGACGAAGAATTGAAAATGAAAATTTTGCAAGATGCACGCCAGATGTGCAAGGCGAAAATGCACGGCCATTTCTATCATAGACTCGAATAACACACCTTTGTCAAATAGAGTCTAATCTGATATGGAGGACGGACAACCTATGGAAAAGGTTGACTCTGATCTGAGAGTAATGCTGGAAACAGGTAAGCAGAAGGGATTTCTTACCTACGACGAATTCAACGAGCTTTTTTCGGATGAAGATCCTGAAAAACTCGACGACATACTGATGACTTTGGATGAACACGGTATCGAAATCGTTGACGAGGACACACAAGCAGATCCTTTCCTTAGCAAAGACGACGATGAAATAGACGAAGAAGCGGTGGATGAGATTATCTCGGAGAGGATTGACGATCCTGTGCGTATGTATCTGACCCAGATGGGAGAGATTCCTTTGTTGAGCCGCGAGGAAGAAATCCGTCTGGCAAAAAAAATCGAGGTGGCACGCAAACGGTTTCGTAAAAAAGTGCTGGAGTCGGAGATTTCTCTGGAGTCGGCGCTCAAAATTCTGACCGAGGTGCAGAAAGGAGAACTGGCTTTTGATCGTACGTTGCGCGGCAACAACACTCTCGATGTAAAAAAGACGGAGATGGAATCGCGTCTCAACGAGAATACGCAAACTTTGAAAAAAATTTTGGAGAGAAATCAGCAAGATTTTGACAAATATTCCCTGACTCAACCCCACACTAAGGAACGTGCACAACTGGCGCGAAAGATTCGCGCGCGGCGTCGCAAAGGGGTGATTTTACTCGAAGAATTAGGGCTGCAGACTAAGAAAATCAGACCCATGATGCAAGAGTTGCAAAAAATTTCCAGCAAAATGCAGAATATTTTACTGGAAACGCAGCAGATTGCCAACGAAGCGACTAAAGCTACACGTACACAGAAATTGCACAGGGATATCGATAGCCTCATCCGCAGAACTCGCGAAAGCCCGGAAAAACTTTTGCGCAGGGTGAAACAAATCGAGCAACGCTACGACGAATACGAAAGTGCCAAACGCAGGTTATCCAGTGGCAACCTGCGACTCGTGGTTTCCATTGCCAAAAAATATCGCAATCGTGGCCTTACTTTCCTGGATTTGATTCAGGAAGGCAATACCGGGCTTATGAAAGCGGTAGAAAAATACGAATATCGGCGGGGTTTCAAATTTTCTACGTACGCCACCTGGTGGATACGCCAGGCAATTACCCGGTCGATTGCCGAGCAGGCCAGAACTATCCGTATTCCGGTGCATATGATAGAAACCATGAGCAAACTGCGGAATGTCTCTAAACGCCTAATCCAGAAGAAAGGCCGCGAACCGACCATCGAAGAAATCTCCAAAGAAACCAATATCTCGATTGATGAGACCAAAAGGGTGATGAAAGTGGCAAAACTGCCCATCTCTCTGGATCGGCCAATTGGTGAAAACGACGATTCTTACTTTGGAGATTTCATTGAAGACGAGGGAGCGGAATCCCCTGTCACCGCAGTGACACACGAGATGCTGAAAGATAAAATAGACAAAGTATTGCAGACACTCACCTACCGTGAGCGGGAGATCATCAAACTGAGATACGGTATTGGTGATGGTTATACCTACACACTGGAAGAAGTAGGTCGCTTGTTTAATGTGACCCGTGAACGTGTGCGCCAGATCGAAGCCAAAGCTGTGCGCAAATTACAACATCCGGTGCGTGCACGCAAGCTCGAAGGTTTCCTGGAGAGCGCCGGCAATAGCTGACATGGAAGGCAGGTAGATACCTGCCTTTTTTTGTCGCTATTATTTTGACATGAAAAACTATTTAATCTGTTTGCTGCGAGGTCTGTATGGGTATTTTAGCATATTTTGTAGCATTGAACAATGTCGTGTGGGATATCTACCAGTTGGAAGAGGAGAAACGCAAACTGCCGCAATATTTGGCAAAACAACAGCAGATACTGGAAAAGGCCAAAACGCAACTGACCCAATTCCAGGAAGACAACAAACACCGCCAGGTGCAAATTCGCGAACAAGAGACGAACCTGGCTACTATCGAATCCAACATCGCTAAAAAACAGATTCAATTGAACGAATCGAAAAATAACAGGGAATATACTGCTTTACAAGAGGAGATCAAGGAGAAACAAGGGCAAAAGGGGAATGCGGAAGAGGCTGTTATCAAATTGATGGAAGAAAATGAAAAGTACAAAGTAAAGATACAGGAACAGCAGCAAAAAGTAGTTGACCTTCAGCGAGAATACGACAAAGCGAAGAAAGAAACCGAACAGAACCTTGGCGAAATCGAGCAAGCGGTGGCCGTACTCGAAAAGAAACGTATGGAAAAACGGGCGGCAGCAGAAAAGCTGGACGCTAAAACATTGGAAGCATATGAATGTGTAGCACGTAGCCATACCGGCAAGGCCATGGTACCGGTCGAAGAGGAAGCTTGTGGCTATTGCCAGATACAACTACTCGAAAACGAGCTTTCTTTGCTCAGAGGCGGGCGTATCGTTTTCTGTAAAAGTTGTGCCCGCTTGCTATATATGGAAGGATATTGCTAATTTGACGATGCGTGGCGAATTTAACATTACGAAATAACAGGAAAGGTTAAACATGGATATGATGGAAATCATCAGGCCGCTCCTGATGCCCAATGAAAGCAAAATCATCCTGCTCGTCATGGACGGGCTGGGCGGAATTCCGGTCGAGGGGGGCAAGACCGAACTCGAACTGGCCAAGCATCCACATCTCGACAAACTGGCCCAGGAAGGCACCACCGGTGTTTCTGACCCGATCATGCCGGGTGTCACGCCGGGCAGCGGCCCGGCCCACCTGGGACTCTTCGGTTACGATCCGATCCACTACAACATCGGCCGTGGTGTACTCGAAGCGCTCGGTATGGAAATGAATCTGACGCCACGCGATGTGGCCATCCGCGCCAATTTTGCCACCATGGACAAGAGCGGAAACATCACCGACCGCCGCGCCGGACGCATCGCCACCGAACGAAATGTGCAACTGTGCAACAAGCTACGTGACGACATCAAAAAAATCGAGGATGTCGAAATTATCATCGAACCGGGCAAAGAACATCGCATCGCAGTGCTGCTGCGCGGTGATGGGCTGGGCGAGGATGTAGGTGAAACCGATCCGGAACGCACCGGTGTACCGGCCCATGTCCCCAAGTCGCTCAAGGCCGGCTCGGAAAAAACGGCTCGCGTCCTTGTCGAGTTCATGAAAAAAGTGAACAAGATTCTCGAAACCGAGACACCGGCCAACACCCTCCTCATGCGCGGCGTTTCCAAATTCCCCAAGCTGCCCACCATGCAGGAAGCCTTTGCCGTGAAGGCCGCAGCAATCGCCAACTATCCGATGTACCGCGGCTTGGCCAAGCTGGTCGGCATGGAAATACTCAAGACCGGCGACACCATCGCTTCCGAATTCGACACGCTGGAAGCGAACTGGAAAAATCATGACTTTTTCTATGTGCACATCAAAAAGACCGATTCCTATGGCGAAGACGGCGATTACAAGCACAAGATTCACATCATTGAAGAAGTGGACACCTTCATCCCGCGCCTCGTCAAACTCAGTCCGGCCGTGATCCTCGTCACCGGCGACCATTCGACGCCAGCCAAACTCAAAGGCCACAGTTGGCATCCGTCGCCTGTGCTGCTTTGGGCGCCGCAGACATGCCTGGCGGACGACATCACGAGCTTTGGTGAAAGAGCTTGCATGAAAGGCGGACTCGGCCACCTGCGCCATCTCGACCTCATGCCGCTCATGCTGGCGCACGCCCTGCGCATGCAAAAATACGGCGCTTAAGGCTCTTGGAAAGATTTACAGGATTGACAGGATAGGCTATCCTGTCATCCTACCATCCTTCCATCACTGTTCAGACTCTCGCCTCCCTGCACCTCTTTGTTCTCAGTTTCTCGATACTCTCGATGGTATTGTATTGGCTATCGCTCCTGTGCCCGGCACGCTCTTGCACACGATTTTCACCATCTCTTTGCGATATTGTGGCAAAAGATCGGCGAGCGAACAAGGGCGAAAAAATGTTTTATCACAGGGCGCGATGTGGTAGAATAAGTGAGTAAATAGAACTAGCCATCCCTGGCATAAGCGATGGCTGATAAGTTATTTTCCCAAAGGAACAATCATGCAAAAAAACAATTTTATTTACATGCCGAGGCTTATCTTGTATGTTGTCGGCGCTTTTGTTTGCGGGGTGTTACTGTACATCCGCTTCTCTGTTACCCCCCAGGTAAAGGCACAAAGTGAAGCACGCATCGAAGCATCCTACCAGAGCCGTGATTTCCTTGGTGCCTTGAATGCCTGCCAGCAGATGGCCGCACGCTTCCCTGAGGAAGCCATTTGGCAACTGCATATGGGCAAATGCTACGACGGGCTGCAACAAGATGTGGAGTTCCAGCAGACACTGCGCGAGAAATGCCGCAAAAATCTGGAACAGCCTTTTTATACAGAGGCACAGAGAAAATTGATGAAACAGAGCATTGAAGGTGTTGATCTCTATCTCCAAAAAATACCGCAAGGCGACCTGGTAGCTCAGGCGCTCTCCTGCTATCAAAAAACGTACGCACTGTCCCCCACCTGGTACTTTGCTAGCAAAATCGCCGAGAGCCATGTCTTGGCCGGCCGTGCCCAGGAAGCGATTGATTTACTGAAAAAAACTCCGACGCCGGCATCGCCGTCGGATGTTCTGGAACTTTCGCTGTGGCAGACAGAGGCCGCAGCCCAGCTTGCAGCGCAAAACAAAATAGCGAGTGAAGATTTCGCCCAACAATGCCGCCATATCTGGCAACTGTATGCAGCATTGCCGGCAGCGTATCACAGCGACAAATTGCTGGCCTCCCGCGTCGCCAATAGCCAGGTATATCTGGCACAACTCTGCGAACAGAAAGGTGACCTGCCAGAGGCACGCAAAAATTATCTAGTAGCATCCAGGCTCTCGCCCAACAATATTGATATTGCTTGTGCCTATGCCAACGTGGTACAAAAACAGGGCGATTATGTCGAGGCCGAGGAATTTTTGCTGAAAATAGTCCGTCTCAACCAGCAAATTGTGGGCGTACAGCAAGCCTTGGCCAGCGTATCGTTGCGCTTGTGGAAGCAGGAGCAGGCATTCTATGCACTGGAACAAGCTTTGTACCTGGCTAAACGCGATGTTGCCCAAACAGTGGTGCAAGAAGTGGCGTCCGCTCCTATATGGCAGAGATGCCATAAACACCCCGATTTGCAAATGTTGATGGGATGGTTTTACCAGGCGCCGCCGGAGACTGCCCAGAAACTGCGCGAAGCCATCCACTTTGTATGGCAAAAGCAGCTGGATATGGTACGTCCGCTATGTGAAGAGATTATCAAGATGGACGCTAAAAGTTATCCGGCATATCTGTTATCTTTGTATGCGACGGTCGGCCAAAAAGGACATAAACTGGCATGGGAACAACATCTGGCCGCACACAAAAAAAAACTGGAAGCGGCCGATTTGGCGCCTCTGGAAAAAGCGGAGTTGGAACGGGAAGTGGCCAAAACCAAAATTTATATCAAAAGCCAAAAAGTGGACGAATTGGATATTGCACAGTGTGACAAACAGGCTGCCGAGCAGATTCAGAACATTCGCCAACTTACCGGCAACAATACGCAAATCGAAGTGGCCATCATCGCTGTCTATTTTTTCTACGAAATGTACCGAGATGTTCTCACTGCTATGCCGCTGGTTATGGCACAAGAAATGGATAACGAACTGAAGGCGATCTGTTACTATCTGGAAGGTTATGCCCACTGGCAACTCAAGGAGAATGCCGAGGCGCAGAAGGCTTTTGCCAAAGCACAGGAGCTTGCACCAGAGGTGCCGCTGTACGCCATCCTGCATGCCAGAGCTTTGCTCAATCTGGAACAGAAAGACGCGGCTGTCACGGAATATGGTAAGGCACTTCTTCTTACCAAAGGCATTCCTTTTTACCACTACGAGGGCGGCATGTTCCTGCTTGGGCTAGAAAAACTGGCGGAAGCGAGCGAACAGTTCCGTGCCTGTACCAGCGTACGCTCTTCGCAATTTATGGCTTGGTACCAGTTAGGCAAGATTGCACTCAAACAGAACAATGCGACAGAAGCCTTGCAAATGCTGGATCAGGCATTTAAAAATAAGGGTGACATTGAAGTCCTGAGCCAGCTTTTGCGCACGGAAAGTGAGTGGAAGGTGGTGTACGGTGCTCCCGAATTCCGCCGGATATTGCGCACTTACCAGTACAGGCAATAGATTTGTTTTCATAGAAGGCCCCCATCTGGCCGGGCCAATTTTTTTCATATAAGGAGATCACCATGAAAATGGAAAGCTGCATCATTGGGATTCCCAAAGAAGGGGAACCGTTTCCAGGCATTTTCGAACGCCGGGTCGCTTTGACTCCTGCCGGCGTCCGAGAACTTATAGCCTTAGGAGCTAAAGTAATTGTAGAAAAAGAGGCTGGGCAAGGAGCCGGGTTCAGCGATCTGGAATATGAGTCTCTGGGTGCCCAGATTGTCTATTCCCATGAGGAAGTTTTTCGTCGCGTCAATTTCCTTCTCAAAGTCAGCCCCTTAAAGCTGGAGGAATGGCAATACTGCACTCCGGGTATCACCGTGTGTGGGTTTATGCATCTGGCTGTGGTTCCGGACCAGCTCTTGCAAACCATTCAAAGCAAGAAGATCAACGTATTGGGGTGGGAAATCATCGAGACTGCCCAAGGCATCAAACCTTTGCAAAGAATTTCCAGCGAAATCGCCGGTAAAATGGCGCCCCAGGTTGCTTCTCGGCTTTTGCAGGCACCGCCGGGCTTGGGGATTCTCTTGGGCGGTATTCCAGGCGTACCCCCTGCCGATGTCGTGATTGTAGGAGCCGGCGTACTCGGCACCTACGCTGCCTTGAGTTTTATCGGTCTGGGAGCCTCTGTCTATGTACTCGATAAAGACAGGGAAAAACTGGAGCGACTGTACAATCTCGCTCCCAGTGGCGGCAAAGTAGTCACCGCCATCACAACCCAGGAGACCATCGAGAAATTTGCCGGTTTTGCCGATGTTTTGATCTTATCCGTACAGGTATCGGGTGCAGTATCGCCCATCGTACTGAGCAAAGAAACCTTGCAAAAAATGAGGCTCGGCAGTGTCATCATAGACTTTTCCATAGACCAGGGAGGAGCTACCGAGGTCACACGGCGTAAAGGCCCGCAACCAGAAGCATACAAAGAGGGCAATCTGATTTTCTTTTCTCTCCCTAACATTCCTTCACTCGTTCCCCGTACATCCAGCCATGCTCTCACCTGTGCGCTTTTGCCTTATATGCAGCAGGTGGTGAGTCAAGGATGGCCAAATGTTTTGGAGCGTGAGCCTGCTTTACGTGGTGGTCTATATTTCTACGAAGGAAAATGTATCAACGGGCACCTTCAGGGAAGATGCACCATCCACTCTTATCAGCGATAGGCAACTACGGCAGGCGGCGAATCGTTATTTGATTGACTGCACGAGAAAGGTATAACAATGCATTGGTTAAAAGAATACCAGGACAAGAAAAAAGATGCGGCAACCGCATTAGGTATCATCAAAAGCGGCGACAGGGTTTATCTCGCAGGCAACGCAGCCACACCTTATGCGCTGTTAGAGGTTTTAGCCAAAAGGAAAGAAGAGCTACACAACGTGGAACTTGTTCATGCTCTTTTGGCAGGCGCTGGGGAATCGCTTACCTCGCCGGACATGGCCGGCCACTTTACCCACAATGGGCTTTTCTTGGGTGGAGGCGACCGTGCCCTCGTAAATGAAGGCAGGGCAGGGTATGTACCCGTGATCCTCTCGGAGATTCCAGCCCTGTTTCGTGACGGCTATCTGCCTATAGATGTCGCCATGCTGCAAACCTCTGCTCCCGACGAATTTGGGTTTCTTTCGTTGGGCGTTGAGGTGCTTACGAACAAGGTGGTAGTGGAGACTGCAAAGCATGTGATTGTCCAGATCAACCCAAGGATGCCCAGGTCGCTCGGCAACAGTTTTATCCACATTTCCCAAGTCCACGCCATTGTGGAACAGGAAGCGCCGCTTTTCCAACTTCCGCGGCCCAAAGTGACCGACGTGGAGCGCAAGATCAGCGAGCATGTCGCAAGCATCGTGGAAGACGGGGCTACCTTGCAACTGGGAATTGGCGGTATTCCTGATGCCGTTTTGTCTCTTCTCTCCAATAGGCGGGATTTGGGGATACATACGGAAATGATTTCCGATGGCCTCATGGAAGCCATCGAAAAAGGGATTATCACAGGAGCTAAAAAGACGCTACACAAGGGGAAAGTGATCGCCACCTTTATTTTGGGAAGCAACGAGCTATACAAGTTTGCCAACAACAATCCGCTCTTTGAGCTTCATCCGGTGGATTACACCAACAATCCTTTTATCATCTCGCAAAACGATAAGATGACGGCTATCAACTCGGCTATCGAGGTAGACCTTACCGGACAGGTGTGTGCCGATTCCATTGGTACGACCATTTACTCAGGTTTTGGCGGTCAGCTGGATTTTGTCCGTGGCGCGACGCGGGCCAAGGGTGGCAAGCCGGTCATTGCCCTCTCTTCTACTACGCAAAATGGTAAAGTTTCGCGCATTGTCGCCATGCTCAAGCCTGGCGCTGGAGTTGTAACAACCAGGGGCGATGTGCGTTACGTTGCTACCGAATACGGCATCGTGAACCTTTACGGGAAAAACATCCAGCAACGTGCCAAAACGCTCATCGAGATTGCCCACCCCGATTTTCGTGAAGAGCTTACAAAAGCCGCCTGGGAGAGAAAACTGCTCACGAAATATTTCTAACAGGCGTGTCGCCAGTTTTTTTTGACAAGTCCGACAGGTCCGACAGGTCGGATAAGTCGGACGAGTCGTTCATATTTCAGATAAGGCAACACCTATGACGATGAGTGAAGCAGAAATCTACCAGCTCTATTTTGCCCCCGGCTCGCGTTTCGAGAAGTGGAGTATTGTACACGAAATCGGCGCGGGTCCACTGGGCAAAGTTTTTCTGGCACGCAGCGGATGTACACCCGAAGACGGCAGCTACGGTGTACTCAAAGTGTTCCTCGGTAGTCACATCTCGCTACCGCTCTTCGAGGCATTTCTCAAGCAGGAGTACAAGATTCTCACCAGCCTCGACGGCCATGTCAATATCGTCAAGCCGCTACCGCAGGAACGCTACTCCTTGTGGAAAGGAGATGTCGAGATACATTATCTCACCCTCGAATATTGCCCCGGCGGCAATCTGGAGGGACTGCGCAGCCACTATCCGCAAGGCGTACTGCCACCGCTCGACGCCTTTCTATGTCTGGAGCAGATTATCCAGGGGCTTCAGTATGCCCATGACAAAGATGTGATACACGCTGACATCTGCGCCGACAATATTTTGCTGATGCAGCCGACCAACCTCAAGATTTCAGATTTCGGGCTATCACGCATCAGCGCAAGCAAGAGCGAACTGTTTGGCCGTCGACTGCCCTATCAGGCTCCTGAAAGCCTGTTGCACCGGCAAATCAGCAAAGAAACGGACATCTGGGCGCTCGGTATTCTGCTTTATCGTCTGCTCACCGGAAGTTTTCCGTTTGTCGGCAAAGACGAGAGCGAACTACTCCGCAGCATCACCACACAGCCACTATGCTGGCCAAAGAGTTTGCAAAATATCGAAGAGACGGTAGCGGCAAGCCTTGTTTACTTCATTGGGCGCATGTTGTCGCCTGATCCCAGCGCACGCCCCACCAGTCGGGAAATTGCCATGGCCATACAGCGCAGCCATTATCTGGTCAATGCCGACGAAGCGGCGCGTTTCAGTGAAAATTTTCAGAACCACATTGCAAGTGCGGATTTACGTCGTAGTATGCCGCTGCAAAACGTCGCTATCGCTACACCGCAAGAGGCATCGCCCGATGGCAACAGCGAGTTCTGGAAAAAAACGGCCGCCCCGGCGGCACTGCCGAAACGTAAATTCCGCTGGGGAGTGATTACGGTTGTGTGTACGCTCGCACTGTTTGCCGCTATCTACTGGGGAGCGCGCCATGTATTGCCAGAGGAACAAATGCCCTGGCAGGAAGTGTGGCATGTCGAAATGGATACCGGCGCGTCTCTTTCGCCTTACGTTGTACAGATTACCTGCCGCGTCAAGCGTAACCATCACGCCTTGGGCTGGCAAGAGATGCAGCGGAGAAAAGCGGCAGCGATATTGCATTATCGGCACGAGTCCGGCAGCAACGGCTCAGTTTTATTGGAGGAAGTGCATCTCAGGGCGGCGTTTCCCTGGACGATTCCCGCAGATTGCCCGGACGGCAAACTGGCATTGTGGATCGAACTCCGCGCCGACAAGGAGACTATTCTTTCGCCGCAGATGCAGCTGCACATACAGGGGCTACAGGAAGACCGCCAGATGTTTCGCCAGGCCGAAGAAAATGCCAGGCAATACGCCAATGCACCCAACTACTACGAAAGCGTAGCTCAGGAATTCTATCGCTACATGCAGCACTATCCGCAAGGTTTCTATGTCGCCGAAGCACAAGCAAAATGGCAGGAATATCGTGACAAGGCAAGAGAGTACCAGCAAAAAATCCTGCTGCTCTTTGCCGAACAACACCCTGAAAAAATAACGGACATTGTGGCCAGGTGTGAGCAGTTCCTCGGCAAGTACCAGGAGAGCAAGAATACCACCGTGGTGGAGCAACTGCGAGATGCTTACCGTCTCTTACTCAAGCCTACATCGTACACGATCACTCTGGTCAAGGCATCGTTTGCCAACAAGTTCGACCGCGCCGACAGCTATGTCCAGGTGCTGATCAACGGTGCCCAAATTTTTGTGAGCCAGGTCAGTAAAAACAACAACCAGCCGACATGGAACCTCGCCTTCGAAATGCTGTGGAAAGCAGGAGATACCATCGAGGTAAAGATATTCGACAAAAATGTGTGGAAAGATACTCGCTACTTCCAGGCTCAGGATAGCAGCCAATTTTCCCTGGGGCTTCTCTGCAAACGTCTGCAGGACAAAGCTAATTGGGTGGAATTCAGCGTCCGGTTCCCTTTTGCCAGTTATCCGGCGCTGGCAAAAAAATATGGCAAATGACAAATTTTATTTTATGCACACCGTCCGTATCTGATTGAGGTCGGTTTTGCCCTGTACGACTTTCAAAATGCCGTCTTGCTTCAGGCTGGCCATGCCTTGAGAGGTGGCCACTTCGCGCAGTTCTTCGGCAGTGGCTCTTCTGTGAATCAGCGATTTGATGCGGTCACTGCAAACGAGAAGCTCATGAATGCCCATGCGTCCTTTGTAGCCGGTACGGCACACATCGCAGCCTTTGGGTTGGCAAAGCAAAGTGTCCGGCCCGTAATGGATGTTGTTCTTGCGGGCCATGGCTTCGCCGCCGTATTCTATCAAAAGCTCCTCGAACTCTTCCGATGTCGGGTAGAACGATTTTTTGCACGCCTTGCACAAGGTTCGTGCCAGGCGTTGTGCCAGTACGCCGACCAGGGCATCGGCGAAGTTAAAGGGATCAATGCCGATTTCCAGCAGTCTGACGATAGTCTCCGGGGCACTGTTGGTGTGGAGAGTGCTCAACACCAGGTGGCCGGTGAGGGAGGCCTCAATGGCAATCGAGGCGGTTTCCAGGTCGCGCATCTCACCGATCATAATGATATCAGGGTTGGCGCGTAGGAAGGCGCGCATGGCAATGGCAAAGGTGTAGCCGGCTTTGTTGTTGACCTGCACCTGACGTAGCCCGTGCTGCGTGATTTCCACAGGATCTTCTGCCGTCCATATCTTTTTTTCCGGCCGGTTCAGGAAACCGAGGGCCGAATGCAACGTCGTCGTCTTGCCCGAACCGGTCGGGCCTACCACGAGAAGAATGCCGTAAGGGGTGGCCAGCAACTTTTTAAACTGTGCCAGATTGTTCTCGCTCATGCCGATTTCATCGAGCGGAATCGGTTTGTGGGCAGCGAGAATACGCATCACCGCATCTTCGTTGTCGCCTACGGTGGGCAGAGTGGCGACGCGCAGTTCGATGTCCGGGCCACCGAATTTTTTGAACTGGATCTTGCCGTCCTGTGGTACGCGGCGGTTGGAAATGTCCATACCTGCCATAATCTTGATACGCGAGAGCAGCTCACTCTTCACCGTACTCGGCACCCGCTGAAATTCACGGCAAACACCGTCTACGCGGAAGCGTACGACGGTTTCCAGCCCTTTGCCGTAAGGCTCGATATGAATATCGGACACGCCCTGCTGGTAAGCTTCGAGGATGACCTGGTTGACCAGTTTGATCACCATGCTGTCCGTGTCTGTAGTTTCAATTTTTTCCTCTTCGTGTATCCCCTCTTCTTCGTTTTGTGCAGCGATGTTTTCGACGATGGCGGAAACGCTGTTCTGCTCGGCCTTGCTCACCTCTTTGGTGGCAGCGCCCCAGAAATAGTCAATGGTTTTCACAATATCTTCGGGCAAGGCTACCATGAAATTGTACACGCGGGCTGTGATATGCCTTTTGAGGTCGTCTATCTTGTCGAGCGCACGCGGATTGTCGATAGCGATGAACAGCTTGTCGTCTTCCTCCTTGAGCGGCACCCATTTCTGGTTGCGCAGATAATGCGCATCGAGGGTGGTAACGATCTTCTCGGGGATTGGCAGACCAGATTTGAATTCATAAAAAGGCAGACGATAGAAGGCTTGCAAGGCACGGCCGATGTCGCTCTTCTTGACCTTGAATTTTTCCATGAGAATTTTTTCTAGCGACTGGTTTGCCGCTTTCGCCATCTGCAAAGCATCTTCGATGTCACCTGTTTTGAGGATGTTTTCGTTGAGCAGAAGATCGTATTTGGACAGTTGCTGGCCGCGCGTTTTTTGGTGGTTATGGAAAGCTATCGCCAGCGTCTCGGCGATAGAAGCCGTGGCTTGCCGATCTTCTTCCAGGAAGCTTTCGCCATTTTTTTTGTTGAGCAACTGCAGTACGCCCAGCAATTTGCCGCTGAACATGATGGGCAGTGCCAGCACCTGCTTGGTGCGGAAACCGGAAACGAGATCAAAGTCGCGGTTGAAACGCAACATGGGGTCTATGGCGCGTAGTTCATTCACATTGTAGGCATCTTGTACCACCAGCGTTTTCTGGTTATTGGCGACGTAGCCGGAAATACTGGTGTTGTCTATGGCCACCCGAACTTCCTGAATCTCGTCGCCGGCCTTGACTTTGGAATAAATCTCGCGGCCATTTTCGGAAATGGCATAGATGGTGATGCGCTCGGCGTCGAGCAAGGCCACAATATCGTCACGCAACTCGACGAGCAGATCGTCCAGATTGGGCGCGGTATGGATCAGGTTGACGATCTTGCGCAGGCGGTTGATGAAGAGAACCTGCTGCTGTTGCAGACGGATGGTTAATTGCCCTGCCTCTTTCGGCGGCATATCTTTGCGTATGGTCGTCGAGAGCGTTTCCTTGAATTCTTTATTTTCCAAGTGCCAGGTCTAAAACCTCGGGCTTGTAGCCCGACAGCTTAGAGCCACCAGTTCCGACCGAAAAAAGAAGGCAAGCAAAAAGCCT
>JAGVGO010000171.1 GCA_020057085.1 Planctomycetota bacterium
AAAAACTTGTTTGAACAATTGATTGTAGCACAAAATAGTATAGCAAGGTATAATTTCAAGAAGCAACCAAAAAATGGAACAGATTTCGAGGAGTGAAAGTATGACAAACAAAAAAATATGCCAATGGCGTAATGTGAGCGGCTGGATATGGTTCATCGTGGCCTGTGTGGTGTGCATCGGCTGCACGCCCATCCAGATCGCGCCGGAAATCGAACGCACCGGTTTCGAGCAGTATCCAACCCGCGAAGAGCAACTGCGTTATGACAATTTTATGCTGGGTCGTCTCAAATATCACGATGCCGATGCCAATAGCGATCTCATTTCAGCCGCCTTTCTCGACAGCCGCAACAACCAGAATGGACGCCTGGACGAGCATGAAAAACAATTGCTGCAGATGGCCATAGACAAAGTGAAACTTTATTTTACTGTAGGTGCACCGATGTACAATCCAGCGCGAGGGCGAGAAGTGACAAAACAAGAAATGAACAACGGCAAGGCGACCAACAATCCGCTCGATTATTTCCAGCCCGCCGATCAGAAACGCTGGCAACAACTGCTTGGCACCTACCTTACTTTCGAAGATGCACGCGTGGTGTTCCGCAAGAGTCCGTCTTCGGCGATTGGGGAAAATCTGTGGGGCATCATCGAGGTGGATTTTTCGCCTTGCCGCTTTGGCAAACCTTTCTATATCTCACATGTGTGGCGTGCTTACGACAACGGCAGCAGCATCAAATATTTGGCCATCCCATTTAATGCTTACCGTCTTAACCCTGAGATATGCAAGCTGCTGGGAGCCAATTTCAAACTGATCTATGTGCCATGAAACCGACGATGTGGCTGTTTTTTGCCATCTTCTTGTCGGTTAGCCATTTTTGCGGATATGGCCAGACCTTGACTTGGCATGCTCTTGCTGGCGAATGGTACCGTCCTGGCTACTTCTGGCCGCTGTATGTCGAGTTGCCGGAAAATTTCCCAGGCTCGGCTGACACTTGCCAAATATCTCTCGATGGCTATACCGTTTGTGTGTCGGGCGGCGTCACTCGCAAGGCCGCACAATGGTTTTACCTCTTGCCAACGCGGTCGGCGGGCACTCTTTCTATCCGTATCTGTGGCAAGAATGGGGAAGAAAAAACTGCCATCAGCCAGGAACTGAGTTTACGTGCGCTGTCGGCCAGGGACTGTTTCATCGGGTTGTATGCTTGTGCGACACCTCCGGAGTTTACCCCGCTTCCTGCAACTTCACGTCTGGTAACTCTTACGCGTGTGCCGGATTGCGCCACAGGGCTGGCCATGTTCGATATCGTGGTGTGTGGTGCAAGCGACTTCGATGCAGGGGAGAGCAATGCTGTGTGCCAATGGAGTGCCGCCGGTGGGCAACTGGTACTGGCTCAACCGCTATCTACCCACTGGCAGAAAATATGTGCGCGGCTGCCACGTTTCTCCGACGACAGCCCATCTTCGCAGGGCGAATGGCGGTTGGGCACAGGCAGCATCCACAGCGGCACAATTACGGCACAGCGTGTCATAGGATGGGACGATCATCGCCACCTGCCACGTTCTTCGCATCCGGCGCAAGAGAGTCTGGTAGACTGGCAGGCGTCAGAACTAGAGAGCGGCTGGCGCGGCGGCACATTGTCGCCGCTCTGGCTTTTTTGTGTCGCACATGTAGTCGTGGTGCTGTTGTGTGTCTACTGCTGGCATGACAGACGAGCGCGGCTTCTTATGGTGAGTTTGGCTGTCGTGACTACCCTCTCTACTGTCTTACTCTATCGCTGGCTGATTACGTGCGATGTTGCGCTAAACGACTCTCGCGTTCTTTATAGCCAACACGTGGTTGGCTTCCCTTATGTGTGCCATAGCGAGTACCGCCATGTGCGACATCGTCGCCGGCAAAATGCTGTGCTGGCGTTTGACGCAATCCCGATGCCGCTTACGCCGCCATCGGCAGAGCAAGTGCTGGTAAGAAAAAACGACGCCCTGTCGCCGCGTTTTATGGTGGAGTTGCCGGAGATGGCGCGTGATACGGTCACGCTGTGGCATACACAAGAGTGGCAAGCCACAGCGGCGCAGTTGGAAGTTGAGGTCAACGGGGATGCGGTGTGGATTTACAACGCGACAAACGAAGCATGGTATTACTGTTTGCACCTCAAGGCGGCAGGGTTTAAGACTCTTGGCCACATGCTCCCTGGCCACACCTTGCGCCTGGATGGCAAGGAGAAACAGCGGCCGCTATCGCTCGAAAACTTGCCGTACCCCTGGCGCGAGCGGCGTTTTCTGTTGCCCTGGCTCACACAGTTGCCAAGGCCGGTATTGATCGCCGACGATACGGCGGCAAGTGAGAAAATTCATGTGCGCTGGCTGGGTCTGCCGGCAAGCAAACGGTGAACTTCCATCTTGAAAAACCCTGGGCCGGATGGGTTGCTTCTATGAAACATGAATTTTAGGGGAGCGTGATACCAGCCCTGAAGCACAGCGATGAGCGTCGTGCAACGACAGGACGCACTAACGCGTGCAAACTTGTCAATGTAAGCAATCGTTCAGAAGATCGCCGGCCTGCGCCGCATTGCGGAAGGGCTGGTATCAGCGCGACCCGTCAAACCATAAATTTCATCTTGAAAAAAACTCTGGGCCAGATGGGTTGCTTCTATGAATATGTTGCATTATTTTCCGAGCAACCCCTTCGCTTTTTTCACCAGTTCGATAAATTCGGCACGATAGCCGGACTTGTCGTTTCCTTTGCCTTCAGCGGCGATTTCCAATACCTGATCCAGACTGGCATTACCTTTGTACTTGGAGTCGCGCAGGATCATGGCAAAAGTGCTCACGGCGGCGGCGAATTTGAATTCGCCGGAGGCCTGGCTCAATCGCTTGCCGCTGTCATTGATCGGGAATTCGAGGGGTTTGCTGGTGTCGCTATCAGGGTCTTTGTAGCGGAGCTTCAAGGTGAGCAATTCGTCGCTGGCCGATGCATTGGGCTGGCTTGCAGTCTGGTACTTGAGCGGATCGACATCGGGGATGTCCATTTTCTTACCAGCCGGCACCAGCTCATAGAACACGGTGATGGTATGGCCAGCACCGATTTCGCCGGCGTCTTTGGTGTCATCCTTGAAATCTTCGGCCCTGAGCATACGTTTTTCGTAGCCTACCAGACGATAGGCCGCCACCTTGGCGGGATTGAATTCGATCTGGATCTTGACATCCTTGGCAATGGTGATGAGTGTACCGGTGAGTTGCTCCACGAGTGCCTTCTTGGCTTCGGCCAGGGTGTCGATATAACCGTAGTTTCCGTTGCCTTTGTCGGCCAGAAGCTGCAATGTGGAATCCTTGTAATTGCCCATGCCGAAACCGAGCACGGTGAGGAACACCTTGCTCTTCCTGGCCTTTTCTTCGATCATGCGGACGAGGTCGCCCTGGCCGGTCGTACCCACGTTGAAATCGCCGTCTGTGGCCAGGATTACACGATTGACGCCATCTTTAATGAAATTTTCCACCGCTACGTTATAGGCAAGCTGGATGCCCGCGCCGCCGTTGGTGGAACCACCGGCGTTAAGCCGTTCGAGTGAAGCTAAGATTACCTCTTTTTGTACACAGGAAGTGGAAGGCAGAGCGAGACCCGAGGCTCCGGCATAGACGACGATGGCGACACGGTCTTTCTCGCCAAGCTCTTTAACGAGCAGGGTAAAGGCCTGTTTGAGCAGCGGCAACTTGTTCTCGTCACTCATCGAACCAGAAACATCGAGCAGGAATACTAAGTTGCACGCCGGTTTCTTGGTACGATCAATTTCTTTACCCTTGATGGCGATACGTGCCAGACGATGTTCCATATTCCACGGGCAGCCGGCGATTTCCATGTGGGCGGCGAAAGGCACGTTGTCCTTGGGCGGCTCGTAGTCATAGGGGAAGTAATTGACCAGCTCTTCGATACGGATCGAATCTTTGGGCGGCAGCGAACCACCACTCAGAAAACGGCGCATGTTGGAGTAGGAGGCGGTGTCAACATCAATGGAGAAGGTGGAAAGAGGGTTTTGCTGGGCCAATAGGAAAGGGTTTTCCAGGACGTGGCTGTAAGCTTCGGTGTTGAAATCTTGGGGCGGAGTCTGAGTTTCATCGGGGCGAGTCTGCTCAGGAATAGCCGGTTGCGCCTGCATCTTCTTCTCGGCCTCGGCTTTGAGCTTGCCCTTGACATCTGCCGGCGCTGCCAGAGCCACGCTGCGCGGTGCAGGCATTTCGTTTGCCAGATCCGTTTTTTCGCGGCGCGCCCCACTAGCTACCAGGCGCTCTTCGTCCCTCTCTACCATCGGCGCGACCGGCGGTTTCTGGGTCAATACCGGCTGCGTCTGCTGCGCTGGGTTTTGCGCTTTTACCTGCTTCTGCGGTGACTTCTGTTCACATCCCGACCACAGTAAGAGAGTACATATAAACAACACGAACGATAATATTTTCATGGGTTTCTCCTTAGGAAATAAAAAGATTCTTTGTGGTTTGCACTCTTTTCGCTAGTATTACGGAAGGAAAACGCGAAAGTTGCAGCGGCAGAAGCAACAAAAAGATTGACTGGCGGCTGAAGATACTGTTTAATGAAGATGAGATGTACTTTAAAAATTAGCAAGAATTTAAAGATTAGGAGTGCTGCTATGGATTACGAGATCACTTTATGCGACGGCGGTGCTTGCCCACGGCGCACGTATTGCTACCGTGCCCAGGTGCCGCTTGTCAGCCATGTGGATATCTTCGGCTCGCCGCCATTTTGGTCGGACGGGAGCTGCGATCATTTTTGGCCTTATCTGCGTCTGCGTATCGGCATGCAGGCATCCGTCGCCGATACCCGTGTACTCGATGTTTTTTATAGGGCGGCGGCGCGCGGCATGGATGCCTTTGAATTTTGCTGTGACGATTGTGTGAGTGCCAAAGCGGAGGGCAACTATCTCGCTGCCTCTGCCTGGTCTGATATTCGCGCCAAAGCACAGGCAGCCGATGTCGAGCTGTCGGTGCGCATTGCACTTGACGACATGGTGATGCCAGGCTACATAGATCGTCGCTGTGACTATGCCATCCAGTTGGTTCAGGCTGTAGGCGCTACACTCTTGATCGTACCGCTCGATTTGCGACATGGCATTACCAATTTTGTCCAACATTTATCGCCTTTACTACAAGAAGTCACCCATTTTTCCTGCCGCGTGGCACTCGAAAATATGCCAGGCGACACGCCGGAGGCGATCAATGCTTTGTTTGCAACCTTTTGGCACGACTTCCCTGAGTGGTGGCGACATGTCGGATTCTGCTTCGACATGGGTCATGCCAATCTGTGCAACGACACACGCAACAACTACCACGCCTTCTTCGACAGGTTAGGCGGCGATATTCCGCTGCTGCATTTGCACTTGTTCGAAAATTGGGGCGACGAGGATAGCCATCTGCCGTTGTTCAGCGGCTCGAACGGCCAATATTCTGAAGGCCTCAAGGGGATCATCTACCGTCTCGGCAAACACCCGTTCGAGGGAGCGGCTATGCTCGCCAGTCGCCTCGAAGATATGGTATTGGCTGCCAGCGCGCGCATACAGTTGATGCAGATGCTATCCTACAACGAGCATATGTGGACGACAGCATCAGAATTACGCCAGGGCAAGGGGTGAGGCTTACTGCGATGGTGCCTTCTCGTCATCGTTGTCGCGCAGTTCCTTCTCACGTTCTTGCGGCGGCTTTTGCGCAAACTCTTCCGCCTCACGCGCCACCAGAGCGGCTATGGCTTCCAGTAGTTGCGGCAACCCTTGGCCGGTGGCTGCGGAAATAGGAATGACAGGCATCTGCAACTCCTGGCGCAGAAGCGCCAGGTTTTCTTCGGCGTCGGTGAGGTCCATCTTGTTGGCCACCACCATAAACGATTTGGCCGCCAGAATCGCACTGTGCAGACGCAGTTCTTTGCACAGAACGGCAAAATTGGCGGCTGGGGAACTGTTGTCGCCCGGCGCGATATCGAGAAGATAGAGCAATACTTTGGTACGTTCGATGTGGCGCAGAAATTTGTGGCCAAGGCCAACGCCTTCGTGAGCACCTTCTATGAGTCCGGGCAGATCGGCCACCACGAAGCGACGAAAACCGGACATCTCGACGATACCGAGATGCGGCTCAAGCGTGGTGAAAGGATAGGGCGCAATCTTCGGGTGGGCCGAAGAAATACGCGCGATCAGGGTAGATTTGCCGGCATTGGGAAAGCCGACCAGCCCCACATCGGCAATCAACTTGAGTTCGAGGAACAAATGTTTTTCTTCGCCGGGCTCGCCTTTTTCGGCAATCCTCGGTGCCTGGTTGATCGAGTTGGCGAAGTGGGCATTGCCAAAGCCACCCTTGCCGCCGCGTACCACTATGAATTCTTCATCCACGGTTTTCATATCGGCCAACAACGTGCCTTTTTCATCCTTGATGAGTGTGCCTGGCGGGATACGTATGATGAGCGGTTTACCTGACTTGCCAGTGCAATCTTTTTTGCCACCATGCTCGCCGTTTCCCGCGTTGTACTCGCGTTGCCGCACCAAATCGAGCAAAGTTTTACAGTTGTGGCTGACCTGAAAAATAACGTCGCCACCGTACCCACCATTGCCACCGTCAGGGCCGCCTCGTGGGGCCTTGGCTTCGCGACGGAAAGATATCTTGCCGTTACCGCCGTCCCCGGCCTTGACATAAATTTCTGCTTCGTCTCTGAACATAAATCTTGTTTTCCCGCATTATTTCATTTTTTTTTGCGGAATTCCTCCTGATAACCACACACTTCATCGAAAAATTCCTGCGTATAGAGCTTGCCGATCTGCGTCCTGGCAATCTTCTGGCTGAATACTTTCGTTTCCTCCAGCATTGAGGCATCAGGAGCTACCGCCTGGATATTGAACTTTGCACGCAGTTCAACGACAGTGTTTTCATTCTCGGCTTTTACTTTGAGAAATAGTTGTTCCATGTATTTGCGCGACACATCCTGCACCGTTTTCTGATGTGCTTTGGGTATTTTGAGAAACGCCTTTTTGGTGATGACGAGTCCCCCCATCACATTGACAATCGGCAGATCGGTGTAGTAGTGTACATGCGTGTGCCAGCGCATAGCCATGAGTGCATAGTGCGGACAATACACGCAGTTGATCTTGCCGGTCTGCAGCGAAGTTACCACATCGGTGACACCCATCGGATAGCCAGCCGCATTGAGTTCCTTGAAACAGGCTTCGATCAGGGCATCTCCTTCATAGAACCACACTTTGGCTTTGCGGAATGCGTCGAGATTGCGGATCGGGTCACTGGCATACAGATAGGCAAACCCACCCTCGGTCCAGCCCAGCATTTTGTAATTGTTATCCCAGAATTCCTGCTCCAGTTTAGCGACGATTTTGCCGTAGACATAGCGCCATTCGTTGTAATCGTTATAGAAAAAAGGCAATTCGAGAATACGGATGTGGGACATCAGCTCGCCTAGCCCGGTGCCGGCAAATGCCGCACCATCGAGCGCGTTCATCTGGATTTTTTTGACCACCGAACGTTCTTCGCCGGCGACGCCACCGGCATAAATATAAAACTTGACATCGCCGCGTGTCTTGCGCTGGATTTCTTGATTCATCTTGTCCAGTTCCACCATCCAGATAGAACCTTCCGGCGCTACGGTGGCGATTTTGACTGTGATCTGCTGCGTGTAACTTACGGTACATAAGAGCGATGCCATTACGAATAACAGCAACCATTTCGACATATTTGATCCTTTCTTTTAAGCGGTGTAATAGTTCAGGTGATGAGTGACAAATCGTGGTCGCGTGATACCAGCCCTTCCGCAATGCGGCGCAGGCCGGCGATCTGCTAAACGATTGCTTGCATTGACAAGTTCGCGCGTATCGGTGCATCCAGTTGTTTTTCGACGCTCGTCGCTGTGCTTCAGGGCTTGGTATCACGCTCCCTCAATGTTACTATTCTTCTGCACTAATGGGTATCGAGAAATTGTCTCACTTTTTGCAAATCTTCCCAGGCTTTCACTTTTTCTTCCGGACTCCGGAGCAGGTATGCAGGATGATAGGTACACATCACCGGGATGCTCTGGTATTCATAAACATGGCCACGAAAGCGGCCCATCGGCTGCGTGATGCCGGTGAGTACCTGGGAGGCGAATTTGCCCATTGCCAGCAACAGCTTGGGTCGTAACAGAGCGAGCTGCGAGACGAGCCAATCACGGCAGGCGACTATTTCGTCAGGCGCGGGATCGCGATTTTCCGGTGGACGGCATTTGAGTACATTGCAGATGTAAACATCCTCACGCCGCAGGGAAATCGCTGCCAGCATCTTGGTAAGAAGTTGCCCGGCTTCGCCGACAAACGGTTTGCCCTCTTTGTCTTCATGAAAGCCAGGCGCTTCACCGATTATCACTAACCTGGCTCTCACCGGCCCGCTGCCGAATACCACTTGCGTACGGCCTTGTGCCAGTTTACAGCGGGTGCAGCAGGCAGCCGCGTTAGCCAGTTGCTCCAGTCGGTCGTTACGCGCGTTCTCTGTATCTGCCAGAACCTGGCTAGTCGCATCTGTAGGTATCTGATCGCTCGTGGTTATGAGGTTATGGCTAGCCGCTGTTGCAGGTTTGTTGATGAGCATATATGCGCCGAGGCATTTTTTGTGTAGCTCCACATGGCAGCGTACCATGGTCAAAAGTTCACGATAAAGCAGCAGAGAGGACAAGGGTTCATCGCCTGTTGGCATAGTTTAGCGTTCCTCACTATCTGAGGGCAGGCTATCCCACAAATCCGACTCGCGGCGAAATAGTTTGGTGTAGTCTTCGGGGAACAGCGGCATATCAGGGTACAAAAGTCGCTCGATGTTGACAAAACGGAATAACGGCTGGCTACTCAAATTGAGCCGGCACAACAGATACGATGCCTCGGCAAACCTTTGTGGATTATGTCTCGCCGCATAAAAAAACAAATAAGCCTCACGGCCGAACAACTGGCTGGTCAATTTTTTCGTTTCTTCGTTGAAAGCAGGCAACAGCAACAGTTTTTGCATCACCGAATTGATGAATCTCAGTTTGCCTGCAAATTCGTCCTCGGCGTTCATGGAGTGCGAGAGAAAAGGCTTGAAGATGGCTTTGAAGTATTTCGACACTTTTTCTACGCCTAGCATCGGAAGCAGCGCGGCGATGATGACACTGCGATCTCGCAGGTTCATGATGGCAAAATCTTGCGGCAAAAAATTGGCAAAAATATCGGCGATGCGTCGGTAGAATTTGACTTTGTGCGCCGGAAACAAGTCGTTGTCCATGTTACGCAAACATTCCTTGTTGATGATCTGGGATAGTGACGTATTGTCACGATTCATGCACGCCAGCAGATAGACAGCTTCCGAAAAACGCTGCATGCTTTGTGCAATCGTCGAAAAATACTGATAGATATCGAACGCTCCCAGACTGTCTGCAATCTGTGATGCCTGTGGTGAATAGGGCGGATGTTCCAGCAAAAGTTGCATTTGCTGTGCCAGGTAATAGAGTGGCTGGCCGCATTCGGGAAAATGGGCGGTTATGCGCAGCATCATTGTCTTGTAATTCAAATCGAAATATTCTGCGGCTTTGTCTTTGCCGACTTTAGGCATTAATGACGCAGCAATCACGCCACGGTCACGCAGGTTGAGGACAAGGCGCGTACCTTCGTTTCCCTCTACCTCGGCCGTACCCGGTGAGATGGCAACAGGCGGCGTCTGGTTGCTTACAGACTCCGGTTTATTTCCCATCGCCTCCGAAGGTTTGGGCGACTGGGCTATACGCAATGTCTTGCTTTTGAACATGCTTCCCTGCGCCGGCGCGTTGCTGGAAACCCCAGGTTCTGCTCTGTTTTCCTCTTTTTTAATCAGATCTTTACTGATGGCTAGATTGAATATCTGTGTTTTGCTCCGGATAATCTCGAAGCCGCCTGTTGGGGCAACACGTGCAGTGAGCGGCGGCGTTAGCTTGTCACTCTCTGACGTTTCTTTGGAGGCAGCAGGGACACGGCGCGGTTCTTCTTTGGGAATCGTCAGGTTAAATATTTGCGTCTTGGCTTTGCCGGCTTCCACACCCTCTTGCGTGCGTCCCGTAAGCATGGGTTTGGGCTTGCCCTCATCGCTGAAGGGGTCTTTAAAAATGACCGTTCTTCGAGTTTCTTCAAATCGTGCCAGATCTTTGGTTGCAGGGTTACTGGCAACCTGTGTTTTGATTTTGATCTCACCGAAACCGGAAGCGGAGTCCGTTCTCTGGCCGCTGGCTGAAATTTTTGTCTTTGTTTCATCCCACCCTGGAGTTTCCTGGAGCGCCTGAATATTTTTACGCGTATCATAGACATTTGGCAACGGGGTTGAGGGAAGGCGATGCTCACGCTCGCCAATTTCCTTTTTCTCCCGCATTTCATCCGAATTCTGGGCAGTGGAGACAATGGGTAGCTTTTTTTTAAGCTCTTCTGGGTCGTTTGCTTTGGTCATAGAACTGCGCCCTTGCATGAAATATGGGTAATGTTTACAAGAGGTGGCTACTAGTATCTTACTACAACGGGCAAGCAATAGCAAATGTTATTTTACAGGACGGCGAGAAACGCCCATGGCTATTTTAGTTGGATTATCCGATATAGTTCTTCAGCCTTGCCCACATTCAACTGCCGCAAAATACGATATTGCAGCCATGCTGCTTTGCTCTGCCCTGCTCTTGCCAGAGCTAGACCAAGACCATAGTGGGCTTCAACAGACTTGCCGTCAAGCTGGATTGCCCCATGAAAGGCGGCAATGGCTTTCTCGTATTCCCCCAATTCACCCCAAATATTGCCTAATGCGACATACGACTTGAAATACATAGGATCGGCGGTTATGGCTTGTTGGTAACAGCGAACCGCTTCAGGGAAATTGCCTGTTCGATAGTGAATTAACCCCAGATTGTGATAGGCGTGAGGTAAACGGGAATTCAAGCGGAGAGCCTCTAGTAGATGCAGCTTGGCCTCTTCTATATGGCCTTCACGAAGCAACAAAGAACCCAGATTGGCACGTACTTCGTCGTTATCTGTCAGCCTCAGGTATATCTTATAATAGGCGATGGCCTCAGTAGTGTGGTTTGCGTACGACGCATCATCACCCAGTATCTTGTATGCCGGGTGGTTGTTTTTGGTTACGGCAATGACGTAAGTGAACAAGGTGCGCGTGTCTTTCCAGCGCGGCAAATATTGCCCGGTAAAATTAGTAAAATAAACGCTAACAAACAATGTCACTAACGTCAGTATGCCAGCGGCATGATGCCATCTCTGCATCCATGCGAGCGCCGCCCAACCCGCTATCAGGTAGATGCCGATATTGGGGACATAGGTAAAACGGTCTGCCATGGATTGTGCACCGGCCTGGGTGATACCAATGACCGGCATCAGAGTTCCCACAAACCACAGCCAGCCTACCGCCAGCCAGGGATGCCTCGGCAATTGACGCAACGCCAAGAGTGAGATAGCCAGCAGCAGCGAGCAGGAAAGCGTAACCTGCCAGCATGGCAGATGCTCAGGATACGGATACAATATACACAAGTCTGCGGGCCAAACATTCTTTTGTAGATACATGGCATACGATACGACGGCATTGGCTAATCTCTTTGTCAAGGTAATCAAGGCAATCGGTGCCATACAACTTTTTTGCACTGCCAGATAGGTAATACCGCCGCACACAACGCTCAACAGCAGCCACGGAATTTTCTCAAGAGCGAGGCGCAACATCTGACGCCTTTGTGCTGGCTCATGGTATGGCCAGGAAACACGCCGCAGTGGCCAGAAATCCATGAGCCATAACACACATGGCAAAGTTACCACCACAGGTTTGCTGGCGAGGCCGAGAACAAAGAGCAAAGTTACGATGAGGTATCTTCGTCCATTGATTTTATGTGTATACCAGAAATAAGCCAGCATGGCCAAGAGCCAAAACATGGTGCTGAGCAAGTTGTTACGTTCGGCAATCCAGACAACCGATTCTACCTGCAAAGGATGGACGGCAAACAGTAACGCCAGGCAGGCACTCACCCATACTCCGCGCCCTGTCTCGGCAGCAGGTATCGTTCTGCGTACTATGGCAAGAAGCCAGAGAAACAACAGAACAGTATTCAAGGCGTGGTGTAATATATTCGTCATATGCATGCCTGACGGATTCAGCCCAAAAAGCTCGATATCCAGCATGTAGGAATACCACGTCAAAGGCATAGGAAAGACGGCGCCGTCGCCCTTGCAGGCCCATAGTAATGCTTCTACGGTAAATCCGCCGTGGATATAAGTATTGTATTTGACATACTTGTAATCGTCGAAATCAATAAAATCGTAGCCGTCATAGACTACAGGCATATACATGGCAACAGCGGATAAGAATAGCGTCATGGCCAGCAGCACGATTCGGGAAGTGGGTACTTGGCTTGCGGCAGGCATCGTGTTTATCCTAAATGGTTCACTGATCCATGTATTTCGGCGCAGAAGGAGCATTCTCGCTGTAGGCGAACTGTTCCGAGAACATCACCGTACCCAGAACTGCCGGCGGTATGGCAATGATTTTGAGCGGCAAAAGCGCCACTTTGCCGATCCAGGGATTTTCGTCTTCCCATTGCCAGATGGTAGTGACCGCGCCCGGCACATTGTGTGCACCACGTACCGGATTGACCATAGTAGTATCTACCACCGCGCATACGATATACGCAGGAAGCAACAAGGGTACCATCGCTATTTTGCTGGCAGTATCTTCAGGGAACACCTGGTCGCGCATGTAATAAGCCAGAGGCCATTGGCATCCGGCCAACGCGCCCAGGCACAGTATAATAAAGCATACTCGCACACCAAAAGTTGGGATCGGTTGCATAATTTTTGCCTCAGGAGCTATTTGTCGAGTCCCATCTCTTTCAACACTTCCACCATGCGGTTGGGATAATCGGTGAATATGCCGGTAGCCCCGGCCGCGATGAGCACTTTCATGCGCTCTTTATGGTCTACCGTCCACACGTTGATGCTCACTTTCATTTTGCGGGCGCTGGTGAAGCTGTCGAGCTCCAGGCTGCCGGTCTGCTGGTAGCCGACCGAATCAAAGCCGACGATATCGGCTCCGCCGTACGCGCCTGGGTTATAGGCATCGGCCCCGACAAATTCGGCACAGTAGCTACCCGGTTCATAGATGCGATTAGAACACAGAACGGCGGTAGCGATACCAGGATTCAGTTTTTTGCTGATGGCTACCTGATAATGGTCGAAACAGGAGATGATTACCTGCGAACTCATATTCAGGTTTTCGATGAGCTTTACCACTTGCGCTGTGATGTTGGGATAGAAACGTGGCACCTGCTTGATTTCCACATTGATCAGGCATTTGAGTTTTTTTGCCAGCAAGAGCGATTCTTCCAGGGTTGGGTGTTTCACCTCGCCGCTTTTGTAATATTTTATGTCGCTCTCCGGTATATACAATTTTTTTTCTTCATCGCTGATGAAACGCAGCATCAGCTGGCGATCGCCGTGCTTTTTCTCTAATTCGTCCACATACCAGGAACCGGCGTCCAACTGGCGGATTTCCTCCAGCGTAAAATCGCTTACCCAGTAAGGAGCACGTCCGGGGAATTTTTTTTGCACATCGGAACAGCGGTTCAGGGTGTCGTCGTGTACGACAACAAGTTGCCCGTCTTTGCTGACATGGACATCCAGTTCGAACATATGCGCGCCCATACGAATACCTTTTTCAAAGGCCGACAGCGTATTTTCCGGTGCATAGGCCGAAGCGCCGCGATGGGCGATAAGCAAGACGGGGGCCGATTGTTTTTGTCCGCGCAATAGTGGATTGATCGGGTTTTCACTTTGTGCCTGGCTATTCCATTGGCAGAGCGACAAGAGGGTGAAAAGAGGAAAAACAAAACAGAGGGTAACATTTTTCATAGAAAAACAACCTTTCTAATTTGCTAAAGAGCTATCTTTATTTCTCGACAAGCCCTAAATCGCGTGCCCTTCGGTGCAAGGGATTATCGGGCTGAAACACGATCTTTTCGGCAAATAATCTTACAATATTTTTACGCGGCGAAATGTTGCGTCTGTTCTGCTCTGCGCTTTCGCTGAATCTCTGTAACGCCAGCTCCCAGTTACTTTCCTGCCAGGCCAGCACACCCAGGTTATTTAAAGCGATTGCCTGGTGGGGGTCGAGACGCAAAGCCTGTTGCGCCGTGATTTTTGCTTCTTCGTCATGCCCAATATCCAACATCAAAGAGCTAACCAACGCCAAATTGGATGGCGAATCAGCTATGCCGGATCGCTGGCATAAAGTGGCGACAGACACTTCAACAAGGCTGTTTTGGCGTACAAAATTGCTCTCTCTGGCGGCAAAAACCACAATGCCTTCATTTGCGCACACGAGCAGCCAGTCCGTCGCCTGGGATAGCCAGCGTATGAGTTTGTAATTGTCGCGGCATGTGTGTTCCAACACAAAAAGTTCGATGTTGTAAGACAAAATCAAGCCGGTTGGATTGATTTTAGTTTCGGCGATAGAACTATACAAACGGTAATTCTCCAGGGAATAATACAGACACAAGCTGTGCATAAACGTTCTGGCTGATGGATAGAGATGGTAACTGACATAGCTGCCGACGTTGTAGTCGGTATAAACATTGCCGGTAAAATGAAATTTCTGTAAAAATTGCACAGCTTCCGACTGTGGCAAGGAACTGTCAGAAAAAACGCCGTTGCCATCGTTCATTTTGTTCCAGCTACCTAAATAGCCGATCAGTAAAGAGATCGTAAGGGCGGCCTGCAACAGGATAACGCCAGTATAGCCCAATGCCAGGAATCTCGGATAGCTAGCAGGGGCGGGAACATGTCGCTGCGTCCACAGTCGCATCTGTTTAGGCAAGAAATAGGCGACATGCAAGGCAAAAAAACCAATCACGCGTACATGCTGCCAGCTTGCCCAGGCAAGGAGTAAAAACAAGCTCAGATGGTGAAAGTCTTGCCATTGCCTGTTACATATGACCAGCAAGAGTGTGAAAAGCAAGCAAAACCAGAAACTGAAAATCAAGAATGGATTATAAAGTTCTACTAACGGTACAAATTCGGCTACGCCACGCGTTATTTCTTGCCCAACCGGGTTATTGAGTGCAAACTGCCACGTCTGGACAAGCTGTGAATAGCCGGCAGGAGTAGCGAACAGTGCCAGGCTACATGCTGTGGTCAGCAGTGCCAGGCGATGGCCTATAGGCCAATTTTTGTGGGCATAGCAGTAGATTACATAGAGCCCGATAAGCGCCACTCCGAAAGGGGATAGCTGGTGGATATTGCTCCATATCACCTGCAGTACCGGCAAATACCAGATCCATTTTCCGTGGTGAAGCAAAAATCTTTCGAGTGAGTAGAGATACACGATAAAAAACAGCAAGTTAAAAAAATCACCACGCGGCAGGAAGCGGGGATAACCAACGACAAAAAAGCACATTGAGGAAAAGACAAATAGCGGCCAGGGGATAGCGTGCAGTTGCATCGTTCGCCATAGAAAATAACAGATAAGAATGAGCAGTACAAAGCGCAGCAAGAGGAGTCCGGGATAGCCAAGGTGATGCAGAACGAGATAGAGTAATACTTGAATGCCGCAGACAAAAGGGCGCGGCGTGGTGTCACCGGGCATCCAGCTATAGTCGCTGAAGCAGGGAATACGCCCTTTCTCGATGAGGATGCGTCCAAGCAAAGCATGTCCCCAGGCATCGGGGTCAGCAATTGCAGTGATGCTGTAGAACACGATATGGGTAAACAGCAAAACTCCTGCCACTCCAATTAGCAATCGGCTGCTCGGCGTTTTCATAGAAATTATCGCTTTATACGGAAAATACGAAAATGATTGGCAGCAAGCGGCGGCAACTCTACGATGTTGCCGGTGTCGCTCGCCTGCAAGGCCGTAACCTCGTTTTGTTCGATAATCTCTGGCACTTGCAAGATAAAAGATTCGGCGCTGCTCGGCCACACTTCGGCGGCGGGCAGGCACATTTCGCCGGCGATCCGGTATCCTGGCGGCAGAGTGACGCGCAAAGCCG
>JAGVGO010000158.1 GCA_020057085.1 Planctomycetota bacterium
AAACCCGCATAAGCGGGCTTGAAACACCAAGTTTTTCAGTGGATAGCATTCATCCCCGCCCACAAGGGGCTGGGTTTTCTGCTATGTTTTCTATAAAAAACAGTTTGTCAATATATTTTTGTTTTTTGCTCGTAGGCGAATTCTTTTATGCTTTCACGAAGTTTATACGCATTTTTCAAACCTATGACCCTGCGTCAAGAAAACCGCTATTACAATGCAAACTTCAGATAATTGAAGAGTGTGAACAAAAAAAATCTTGACTTCGGTTGTGGAAAAGTGAAAATACACGTATATTCTTGAATATGTGTTGTTTCAAGAATATGTAAGTAAAAATAAGAAAAAAATAAGAAAGGAAAATTGCAATGGCAGATAAAAAACCCGAACCCGCGAAAAAACCGGCTGCTCCCGCGAAACCGGCTGCTCCCGCGAAACCGGCTGAGAAAAAAGCATAGCTAGTATAGCTTAATCGGCTGACACACAAGGCTCAGAATGGCTAACCGTCCTGAGCCTTAATTTTTTGCATTGACAAATAAAGTGATTTGGCGTAACCTAACACTATTACCAATGTCCAATGTTGCAAGAAAGGAAAAGCATGAAGATAGCAGGAAAGATTGCAGTTCTATTGTTTACTGTCGTATGTGTAACCGGTTGCATTGATGTAAAACATGTGGTTAAAATAAAGCCTGACGGCAGCGGCACGGTGGAGATGACTGTGCTGATGAGCAAGATGGTGCTGGAACAGATGAAAAGCATGATGGCGCAGATGGACAAAGATATGGACGGCAAAGATGGCGGCAAACAAGAGATGTTCAAAGAAGAAGAAGCAAAACAGAAAGCCGGCAAGATGGGCGAAGGCGTAACCTTTCTCTCGTACAAGAAAATAGAAACCGAGCGTGGTGAAGGATTCACGGCGCTGTATGCGTTCCAGGATATCACCAAACTCAAACTGGATCAGAACCCGTCGGATGCCATGCCGAGCAATATGCCGAACGACGGCACACAGAAGAAAGAAAAAGAAGAGATCGTCTTTGCCTTCAAGAAAGGCAAAGTGTCCCTCCTGACCATTCAAACACCCAAAGAAAAAGTGGGCACGGAAAAAGAAAATAAGCCAAGCAACAGCTCCGAAAATAGCGATGATGACAAAAATGCCGAAATGGGCATGGCGATGATGAAGCAGTTCTTTAACGACATGAAAATTACCATGATCATTGACATTCAGGGCAAAATTCTTAAGACCAATGCCACGCATGTCAATGGTACACAGATTACTTTGATGGAAATGGATTTCGGCAAGCTGATTCAGGATACCAAGAAATTCAAAGAGTTCAGCAAAGCCAATCCGAAAAACATCGAAGAGAGCAAGAAGTTAATGGAAAAAATCCCCGGCATCAAGATCGAACTGAATGAGGTCGTGAACGTCGAGTTCAAATAACCTTGAGTGCAGAAATATTAGAAAGGCAACAGAATTTGCCATGGCTCCCAATTTCATTACCGGCAAACACAAAATATTTCTCGACCCCCAGGAGCTGCTTCCGCACATTGAAAAAAAGCGCACCCAGGGGGCGGTGGTTGTGTTCGGCAATGGTTGCTTCGAACTGCTGCATGTCGGGCATATACGCTATCTGTTTGCCGCCAAAGCATTGGGCGATATCCTCATTGTCGCCGTCAACAGCGACGCTTCCATGAAAAAAATAAAACCAGATCGTCGTCCGGTTAACCCCGATTATGAACGGTTTGAGCTGATGGCTGCTATCGAGGCCGTGGATTACGTAGTACCACTCGAAGCCGACAACCCGATCTCGCTCATTCAACTATTCCGGCCCAATATCCACGCCAAAGGCACAGATTACACCCTCGCCCAAATTCCGGAGCGCCACATTGTGGAAAGTTACGGCGGCCGCGTAGCCCTTGTTGGCGACCCCAAAGAGCACAGTACCAGCAAAATGTTACGGGAATTGAAGGATTAGAACTCACAAGAGATAACCCATGAAGCTCAACAAAAGTGAAACAATCCATGGCTCTGTCCTGGTGTCTGGCGTGCTGTCCCAGGCAAGCTGCGAATTCAAGGTGTGCAACCTGTCGCAGCAGGGAGAGCACTTCTATGTGTACCAGGCAGAGGACCCCCGAGGCCATCATGTAGCGTTGAAAACGATTCATTACCGCAGCGAAAAAAAAGATGTCTTCCGTTCGGCTCAGGAATATATCTGCTACCGCCGCGTACAACTCGCTAACGAACATCGTCTGCTCAGCATTTCCCATCCTGCATTGCCGGAACCGTTAGGCATGTTGATTCTGGAAAACGGCTGCATGGATGACAATCGCTTGTTTCGCAAAGTTGCTGAATGGGATAATCTCAAATATCAAGAGCCGGTGCTGGTGGAAGAGTATCTGAGCGGCTATCCGCTGACGACACTTGCCGATAAAATCAAGTTTTTCTCCCTGGAAAGACGGCTGGGGATGCTGCAGAAAATCGCCAAATTGTGTGAGTATATCCACCAAAATGGCTATGTCCTGCACAATCTTCATCCCAGCCAGATTTTGTTAAAACCGCGCAATGACGACAATATCCATTTTACAGGCCTGCACAACGCCTGCCTCCAAAGAAAAACAAGCGAGGCCATCGCTACGCCGTCTGGTCCGCAGCCTGTTGTCAAAACAACGCAGGAGTTGTCCAATGAAAACAATGAAAGCGACGTGCGCCACGACATATTCCAACTCGGCCTGCTACTCTACTATCTGTTGACACTGCATGACCCTGTGCCAACTGGTACCTGGCTTCACAAAGAGTGTGAAAGCGATGCGGTCGCAGCGGCACTGCACGACAGACAACGGCTGGAAAAGGCGATCCGCACTCTGGATGCCAAGGCGCTCTGGTTGGGAGACCTCTTGCTACAGATGACCGCGCCTCTGGAGTTACGCTTGCCTGATGTCACGATGTTGTTGCAATACCTTGCGTACCCGCCACAGGAAAAAGAAAAGGTATATTTCAAAATTGTACAGGCTACTGCCGCCAAGACCGAACTCAAAATTGCCCAAATGCCAGAGTGGGCCTCGCAGCTCAAGGTACGCCTGGAAGTGGTAGGCAAGCCGGAAGTCATCGTCAAAGAGTGTGCGCCCACCAATGTGATCGCCCTGCCCGGCGCCAGTATTGGCAAGTTGGTGTGCAGCATAGCGGCAACTGACGGTACACACCTATCCTGGTGGGAATTCCAGAATACTACCGTATTCCCGGATATTCACCTCTTGCAGCGTGAAGATCTGCCGCCGAACCGCTTCGGTTTTGTCTGGAATACTGTTGCCGAGCTCTGCCATGTAGCCTTTACCATGATAGACGCTCGTGGTACGCGTGCCGACCTGGGCAATATGCAAAACGGGCATGCCGAATTTCCACCGGAGAACGTGCAGATTCCGCTTTATGAAAATATCCAGATCGAGGTGCAACCTCATTTTCTCACACCCTCCGGCGTTAGCGCCGGCGCTCTAGTGGTACACCAATTGGCCTTGTTTCCTCCTATTTCCGCGCCTCAGTTGAAAGAAACCGCGGATGGTATCGAACTGGAGATGGCTGCTGCCAAAAAAGAAGTGGAGATGTACGCCGAAATCGAGCTGCTCCACAATGGCTGGCCGATGGAGTCGGAACACAAAAAAAACCGAACCGGCGCTAAAAATCAGCCGAAAATTCGCTTCTTCCTGCCCTGGGATAAAATGGATCTTTTCGACAGACATTATTTCAATTTCCGCGTCTTTATCCAGCCCCTCGGATGGCGCGCTGGCCCGACGAGCGACTATGCGTGCCAACCGCCGGCGGTAAGCGAAGTGCAGGTGTTGCAATCGCAATTGGGGTGGGTTGAGCTGAGCTGGCCGCTCGTTTACCACCCGCAGCTTGAATGCTATGAAATCCAGTGCGAAGGTGAAGCGGTGGCACGTACCAAAGCGACTCCCTATCGCCTGCGTTTGCCGCTCAAGAGCGTCGTGCAGGCGGCCACGCCGGAAATCACCGTGACTGTCCACACCGTATTTCGCAAAGAGAACGGTGAAAAACTAGGCAGGCCGGCAGCCGTCAAACTCAACACCGCCGAACTGAAAAGACAGTTCCAGGGATCGAGCCGCTATAAGCTGACGCCATTCTTTGTGCAATTTGCGCTCAGGCTTGCCAATCATGAATCTATCGCTGCTTCGAGTCCGTCGCTGGTATTCACCAAAGAAAACGTCAATGAACAAAAAACGGAAATTTTGGGCAAAATTCCTGTGCAACCGGAGATCACGCTCGAAGACCACAACGTCGAGATCGGCGACATTTACCACTATCGGCTGGTATTGGAAGAATTGGACCTTTACCTCCTGGATCAACGCCTGGAAATTCCGCCCATTACCATCCAGTCCCATCTGAAAAAGGTAGGGTATGAGAGCTGTCTGTGGGAGATACGCATTGCTCCCACTACTGCCGCCTGCCTGGCGGGTGACATTGAAATCATACGCGAAGGGGAAGAAAGCAAATCGCATTTTTTCAAATGGAAAGATGGCACGGAAACCTATTATTTCGAAGACAAGATGCTGCTACCTGGCAAAGTTTACCAATATTCGCTTTTGGCATCGCTTTTGACACAGCCCACACCCTACCGCATACAGATGGGTACTGTTACCACAGGCAAGTTCGACTTGACAGAGACGGTGCAGGTATTTTTCAACCGCGCGACTATCGTCTTTACACCATCGCCTGCCGGCCAGGTCGATTGTGTCGAAATCTACGATATGAAGGGGCGGCAATTGGGTACGGCCCGTTCCGATTCGATCAATCTGGAAAACCTGGAACCGGAGCGCAAGTATGTATTCCCTCTCAAATACCGCTACTTCAGTGGGCAACGCCTGGACGGACCGGTCATTTCGTTTACCACTTTGCCCTATCTGGCGCCGGTGATCATCCAGGATGTCGAGATGGATTCTTTCCGTATACGATGGGATATCGGCGACACGACACTGGCCAGTCGTATCAAAGATTATACTATCGAGGTTTCCGGTAACGTCGGCATCCACAAACTCAATCCCCACTCACGCAGTGTACAGCTCAAAAACCTGTACCCTTACACCACGTACCAGTGGAAATTGTGTGGCAATTTCAAACACGGAGCATGTACGTTGGCAAGCGGCGAAACCACCACGCAAAAACCCAATTTCGTCAGCCAGGTAGAGGTGGATCTTGTCAACTACATCAAGTGGCATTTCCAGACATGTCCAGCCATCGAGAAAATTGAAGTACACCGCGATGACGTACCTATTCTACAGACTTGCGAAAATGAGATGTACGACAGCGACTTCAAGGGCGGCCAGGAGGTGAGCTACAAGTTCTATTATCTCCTGAAAGGCGGCCAACGGGTGCTGGCAGGCGAGAACAAACTCAAATCGTTGTCCATGTCGGAACTCTACACTGCCGTAAAAATCGAGCCGGCCATCGGCATCATCAAGTGGGATTTCAATGATCTTAGACGCTTCAAATATCTCAAATATATCGAACTATTCAGCAATGAGCTATCGCTATACAAGCAAGGCGGCCACCTGGCGCTCACTTTTGAAGACAATGGTGCATGGGCGGCCAAAGAAAATAGCGGTTTGGTGAATGCCCCTGACAGCCCACGCAATTTTCAGTTGGCAGTGATCGGAGTAGCGCCGACCGTGAGCAAATGCAAGAAGAAGTGGGTACTCAATATCAAAGGCATTAAATGTATCTATCCTGACGTACCGGAAATTTTCCGTTATTATGCCGAGCCTTGCTGCATCTTTTTCGACTGGGAGCGCACTCCCACCGATTTGTTGCAAGAGATTATCCTGATGCGTGCCGGCGACGGTGTGGTCATCTATCGCGGCAACAACCAAAGTTATTCCATTTGCGACGACAACCAGGGTAAGGGCCTCGAACCGAATCGCAAGTATGCCTATACGCTGGAAATGGTATACGGTAATTATCATACGACGCGCTTGCTCGAAATTGAACTGGCCAAAAACTATGACCCGGCCCGGCTGGAAATGACATACGATATTGAGAATGACCATCTGCAAATTAAGTGGAACAAACAAGTTAAAACTGCGTTAAGCCATATCGGTTGCGTTATGTCCAAATGGCGTATCGGCACCTCGCGGCGTCTGTCCCAATTGTTCAACCGGCCCAACTTGACAAAATTTTCACATGGAGCGCTTTCGTTACCCGTCCCTTCGGCCGACGCGGTTTATTACCAGATGCAGTTCCAGGACCGCTATGGCCATATTTTTACCGGGGAAATGCAGACCATCCAGTACAGCAGCCCTGAAGATGAAGAAGAAAACCCTTAGCCCGAGACACCATTGTCGGGGCGCTAGTTTTTTTAAGTTAGTTCTTGCTATTGGTGAAAAACTATGCTATATTTTTGCCAAGATGGAACTGTAAACACGAGTGTTGTATTTGCTAACATGCAGTGTCACTAATGGAAAGGTAGAATGCATGGCTGAATATAAAGACCGGGAAGCTTTTATTCCCTATCGCAAGGCGGATGTCATCGAACTCTGCGTTGAGGATGGGAAATTGGGCGCAGCGGATGCCAAAAAATTTCGCGAGTTTTGTGAAATTGTTTCCTCTTACTACCATTTCGATTTTCTGAAAACCATCGAGAGCCTCAAGGACAATTTCGCCCACATCAATCCGGACGCCGACACCAAAGCGCGCATCGTGCCTACACCTCAGCAGTGCAAAGAACGCGAAATGCAACTGCTGGAAAAATTCGAGGAAGTGTTGCAACGTGCCAACTACAAACGTCTGACACAGGAAGAGTGGGAACAAGCCACGAGCCAGGAGTCGCTCATCACCCTCAAGATGCAGGTGGATTTCGATGATTTCGAACGCTGGGTCTGCTACCATCGCGGCGACGGCAAGAACACCGTCCAGATCAAGAAGCTGTTCGGCAAAAAAGAACTGACCATGGACACCTACGAGCGAGTGGTGCTGCTCATCCAGTTCAAGGACGAAGCCTATTTCAAGGCCAAGAAACGCAAACTTGAAACCCTTGGCTTCCAACCAGGCAAGATGTACATCTACATGTACAAAAAGATCCCCAAAGCCGACATGGAAGTGTTGTTCCCCAATGTCAAGATCAGCATGAACCTGAAAGATCGGCTGATGTTGATCGTGCCTGCCTGCGCGGCCGGCTTTTTGACATTGTTCAAAATTTTAGGCAGTCTGCTGATTATCGCCGCTATCGTCCTCTACGCAGTAGGTATAACGAAAGACGAAATCAAGACAGATATGCCCACGCTCATCGCCGCCCTCACTGGATTGGGCATACTGGGTGGATTTGTCTTCAAACAATACGTGGGCTACAAGAACAAACGCATGAAATTTCTCAAAGACATCACCGACACACTGTTCTTCCGCTGCCTGGATTTCAATGGCGGCGTGTTCAACACCGTGATTGACACCGCCGAAGAAGAAGAATGCAAGGAAGTGATCCTCGCCTACTACCATTTGCTCACCAGCAAAGAAGCACTTAACGAAGAGCAGCTCGACAACAAGATCGAGCATTGGCTGGAACAGAAGTTCAACACCAAGGTTGATTTTGCCGTGGCCAAAGCGCTCGGCAAGCTGGAGCACCTAAAAGGCAAGGTTGACGGCGCAGAACAAGCCGTGGTCAGCCGCGATGCCAAGGGTGTGTGTAAAGCACTGGCAATTGATGATGCCAAGACGGTCATTGACTACATCTGGGACAACTTCTATTCGTACAATGATTGATTTGACAGGCAAAATAAGCAAGGGGCAGACTTTTCCGCCCCTTGCCAGTGAGTATGCCGCATGATAAGAGAAAAATTTACCGGCTGGAACGATCTCGTGTATGGCGAGATCGTTGTAACATTAGCGAAAAACAATAGAGTTCAAATAGCAGTGCTGGCACTTCTTCACTCAATTTTGCTGGCAGCAGTGCTTTACCCAGTGTTCAGTAATGAAAAAAACCTGGCCTTGTTGTTTTGGGTGTTGTGCGGATTTTATTGGTGTTGGAATCTGGTGCTGGATGAATATGGCACCAATCTGTGGCAAGGTCTGAGACAAGCCGTTTTTGCCTGTGAGACTGATGGGCGTAGTTGGTTTTGCTGCCATATTCGCCTCATGGTGCCGCTGGTGTTTACCGTGGTCGCCGTTGCCGTGTGGATCGTCGTCTCATCGCTTTGAAAGGCAGAGTGTGTGGATACTCATCGCCCATTAGAATTGCTGTTGCAAATCTTGCTTAACAATCCAGAACAAGATAAAAAAGCTCTGGCACGTTCGGCTTTGGCTTTACTGCGAGAAGTTTGCAATGTTTACATGCAGTCGCCGCCAGAACAATTTCGGCAAGCAGCTCAACAGGCGTGCGAGATAGTAGATCGTATTTTGGCAACCGATGTGGCTACAGCCACAAGCCAGAGCACGATGCCGACAGAGGCAACGACTGCCGTGGGACAGGAGAACGCTAGCCTTTCACTTGCCACAGAAGCGGAAGAGGCGTGCGCACAGCAACCGCCTGATACCACAACACAACCAGCAGAGGAAGTACCTGCGGCAGAGGAAGTACCTGCGGCAGAGGAAGTACCTGCGGCAGAGGAAGAATTTGTGCCGCCCGCAGTTGAGCCTGCGCCCGCAATGCCGCCTTTGCCGGCGACGCTGCCATCGCTGGCGAGCGATGAGGAAGAACCATATAGCGGAGAAGAAGAGGAAGCAGAGGCAGTTGGCGCAATATCTGCGGCAAACAGCCAAAGCGATACCAAACCAGGCCAACAGGAGCACAAAATTCCCAAAGTTGTGGAAGAACTCGTGCCCAATTTCCCCAATAACGATAATGTTTATAGTGGGGAGGATGGCAACGGCGAAGACGCGGAAGACGAAGATACTCTGCCGCGCGTGGTGGAAAATGTGTCATCGGCCTCCGGGCGACACAAACAAGATTTGGTATCGCAGAATTTCAAGAAGCTGATTGAAGATACCATGCCTAAAGTGACTGCCGGAACAGAGGAACAAACGGCGTCATTTTTTCCCCAGCAAGATGAAAGCGATAGTGAGCAAGACGGCCTGCCGCGCGTAGTAGACAAAATGTTGCAGACTTATGTCGGCGAAGAAATTGTTTCTTCGCTGGCAGGTTTTTACCCGCCTACCGAAGAAAAAATGGTGACTGTGGTACATGCCCCCGGCGAATCACCAGAAATGCTGACCGATGAAATCTTGCGTAAGCCTGAGGCGGCCAACAGCAAGCAAGCCCCAAAAAAAGAACCGGCCAAATATCTTCGGGAGGCCGGCGTCAAAACGGTACCACCCGCTCCGCTGCTGCCACAACCAGCACTGACAGAGCCAGCCAACCCACTGTTGGAACTGATCGAAAAATGGAACCACAAAGCTTTACCCTGGTTACAGATATCCATACCGTTCGGGCATGGTGTGGATGTAATGATTGCGTTGTTAAAATCTGCCGCTACGGTGCGCAGCAATCTGGCCAGTGCCGCCAGTTTGAGCAAATCACACAAAGAAGAAATTAAACGCTTCGATAAATATTGGCGTTTGTGGCAGGAAGAGATAGAAAATCAGGGATATGAAGTGGTTCCTGGCCAGTTCGGCAAATTGAGCGAACCTCTTGGCAAAATCGTCTACTCCTGCCAACCGACGTTAGTACAACAGGAGAATGTACTGATTCTACCCGGGTTAAAAAAGAAAGAAAATGGCGAAGAAATCCTTAGCCCACTCAGTCTGGTATCGCTGCCACCTACCATACCTTTTCCGCCAGATCACCCACATTGTGATTTAGATGCCAAATGGCGCGGCATTTTGGGTGAGATGGAACTGCTTCTTAGCCATCTCGAATTACAGACAGGCGTCGTGTGTGGGATTGAGACCGTCAACAAGACTGCACTTGAGCCGTTTGCCAAATGCCGCCAAAGCATAGTCGTTGAAATCAAAAGACGTGGTGAGGCGCTGTGTGAGTCGCTACGTGCCAAAGACAACATCTATCGGCTTGCCACCAACTACTGGCGAATCGAGGAATGTTTTTGGGCTATTTTCCACGACGATGGCAGGCCGCGCGGTTATTCTTTTTTCGATCGCCTGCGTAAGCGTCTGCAAGCCTGGCGCACTGCCATCCGCCAGGAAGAACAATTATTCCTGCGTGATTTTGCATGTGGACGCGATCATCTGGCTTCGGTCAACAAATACATCGGCAACATTGTTTTACAAAATAAGACAGGAGCCGCAGCCGGCATTATCTTGCGCGAATTGCGTCCGGCTTTGGTAGTCAAGGTAAACAATGTCACCCGTTTGTTGAAGGGCAGAGTGATTGCGACTTAGTCGCCGCCAAAAGAGGAGAATGTCATGGGCAAAACCGTCATGGTTGTGCAAACTCATGAGCACCACTGCTATTTCGAAGTAACCAAAGGCGCCGTTGTTGATGGTAAATTGCTGAAAAAGCTCAAACTCAGCCTGGAAAAACAGTGTTTGCAAACAAAGAAAAAAGCGTTGATCTGCTTGCCCAGCAATTTTGAGTTTCGCACCAGCCAGTATCCGGGTTTTTTCCGTTTTCTCCACAAGCATATGGAAGGCAGCGTAATTTTTTCCCCACACAAAGAGTTTCTACCCTGGGCCGCTGGCTGGGGGGAAATTTTCCTTGAAAATTTCCCTGCCGTTGAACTTGGCAAAAGTAACTGTTGGCTTCAGGGGCAACAGCCTCCCGGAACAGCGCATGTATCCTCTCTGGGAACTACTGTTTATGTCAAATTGAACGGTGCCATCCACGACAATGTGGGCACGATGCGCAAGGCAATCGAAGAATCGCTTGGCCTCTGCCAATTGCCAGGTAAACTCTTGAAAAACCCTGTTCCGCTAACAGGGCAGGACAGTATCACGTGGAGTTTACTCCAAGGTGGCCTGGTCATAGACTTGGGAGAAGTATTGTATCTCAACCGGATCGTTCTCTCTGCCCTGTGTGAAGTCTTGCAAAACCACAGTCTGTCACTGGCTTCCCCTGGCATTTACTGCATTACCTCCGGTTTTTTCCAGAACTGGCTATTGGCCCAGGCTACCGAACACCGTTTCAACAGCAGCGGCAATATCATTCGTGTGACAGCGGAAAAGCGAGGGTTGGACAGCCAGATGCTGGAGAAAGAGGCTCTTTCTATTGCCCATGCCTGCCAGGAACAATCCTCAACGATAGTATTGTTTACTCATCATGTGGCAGGGGCTGTCAAGGCCAATCAGATAGTCGCCCGTTTTTTCCCTGATATTGTCATTACCGACGAAATCAGTGCCGCCAATGCTCTGCAAAGCAGCCTGCCTGCGCTTTTGCAGGAAAAAATCTACTATGTCACGCCGGCTGCCGACCCGCGTGTACGCATTGTCAGTTCGCAAATCATCACTCAGGGCTATGATGTCAAACTTTTTGCCGAGTATCTGGTATGCAGCTACCACAACAACAGGGAGAAACCGAACGACACCCGCATGTATTATCTGGACGCCCATCCGGAGTCTCTCAAAAAGGTCACTACTTTGCTGTTGGTGGATTTTGCCCATATTCTGAATGAAAGTCACCATAAATTGCTGCAAAGCCTTTTGCAATGTGAAACACAAGCGAACGAACAAGGTAGCTTTCTCATTTCCCTGCTCGATGAAAAAATATTGAATCTCAAAATTGCCCTGCCTTTTACCACTTCCGGCGGTTGTCAGTTCATGTCGCATTACGGCGAGTTTTTCCCCGATCATTTCAGCATACTGTGTGAACCTTTGCGTCTCTTTGTCAAAGGGGATAGCGGCGCTAAGACTATTTTCGGCAAAATGCACGTAATCCAGGATTTCACCGAAATTGCCGTCCAGGGAAGTGGGGTACAAATCGAAGCCAGGTTACAGCCGCAACAGACCAGACTGACATTCCAGGCCAGGCAGCAGGAAGGATTGGAAAAACAGTCTCTGGCACTTGTCTCTATTCTGAACGGCAGCGATATTTTCAACAAGGTGGCCGACAAGGAAGTATTGATTGAATTGGTTTCTCTGTTGTGGGAAAACAGCAAAAAAAATTCGTTGCATGAGAGCGAGCAGGGGCAATTTGTGCTTACGTTGCAGGCTTCGCTGGAAAATACCGAAATCAAAATAGTACAGAGTACGCGCAATAAAATCTTGTTGAAACAGGTGCAGCAGAGCGACCATGTGGAAATCCATTTGATAGGAGATACGCCACATACGCCCGAAGCGCAGAAACGTCTGCTCAAAATCATCAGCATGTTTTTCATGCAAAACCCCCAGGATCAGAGTGAAAACACATGGAAGTTCGCCGTGTTTGAAGCTCTGTCGCAGGTAGCCGCACGCAGTGTAGGCGGCCAGGTGATAAGCTTTGATTTTAAGATCGCCGGCGCCGAAAAAGTAGCGGTGCTCATAGCAAGTGGCAACGACAAAGTAGATATAGCGCCCAGAGCACGCAAAACTTTAGACGCTGGGGCTGACAGGGTGATCATTTCGGCTAACGGTCGTCAGGTTACCTTGATCAAAAACCCTGCCAGTCAACAAGAAACCGTGCCTACGGAAGCTACAACCTTGTTGCAGCAAGAGTTGGAAAGCCTACAACAGACAAAAATCTTGCAGGAAGTGGAAAACAGCAAAGCTAAAGATACAGCGGTGAGCAATGAGAAATTGCGCGCTATCTACGAACAGGCACTCGATTCTTACAACAAGAAATATGGCGATGTGCCGGAAAACAAGCTGCACAAAACTGCGCCCAAAACACTGGAAGAGGCGGCGCAGACTAAAATGGTGCGTACCGCCACGCTCAAAAGCAAGGAGATGGCTCGCCGCATCAACCGTGTCTTGTGGCCGACACTGCTCGGGCTAGCTTTGATCGCCAGTGGTATTACCTGGCACCTTTTCCACAAGACTATCCCCCCTGGGAAGTCCACTTTAGTTTTGGAAGAAGTTGACAATCGCCCACAGACGGTAACTTCTGCAGTAGCCAAGCCAATTGCCAGGCAAGAGGTAGTGCCCGTTGATCCGGCTGATCCGGCAATGGATCTGATAAAAGATGCCATACACACATTCAGTGGCCAGGCGCCGAGCCAAGACCAACTGAACAATCTTTTGCGCCAGTTGTACCTGCAAAAAGAAAAAATGGCAACGAGCGGCGATTTCCACAATTTGCTGGGCAGGCTTTTTTGGTATAAAATTTATTTGGACCGCAACGATAAAATATACAAAAAAACGTGGGTAATGCGCTGGCGCGATGAGGCTGCCAAAGCCTGGGAAACAGCACGCAGGCAATACACCAACAAGCAAGAGCCAACATTGCAAATGCCTGTTTTACAATGGATGCCGGAGAAACAAATATCAGGCGAACGGCAAGATACACTGCTTATTATTCGCTACAAAACTAGCAAAGAAGCCGTTGGCGATATGGATCGTCTATTACAGGTAGTAGTCGCCGAAATAGACCATCTTATCCAAAACTGGTAAGTCGCTGTAAAAAATTCAAAAAAATCTTGACGTGAATTGATTGTTGTGATAAAATAAAGATAAAAAGACCTTTTTGTCTTTATCTTTGGAGTTGCCTAAGACTTTTCAGCTTTTTCCATAGAGTTTCTGACGTTGTTGGAGTATAATGCAACGTGATGAATAGTTACCAAATTTGATGCCTGTGTAAAAAGTCGAATTTTTCCTTGCCGCGAATGCGGCACAGTTATAAAGCCTGGCACTTTAGTGCTCACTTTTATACACGATTTTTATAACTTTATGTATCATCGAAAGCTATACCAAACATCTCAGCGATAACTTCT
>JAGVGO010000156.1 GCA_020057085.1 Planctomycetota bacterium
TGATCAAAAGATACCCAAACAGTTGGAGGAACCAGCGATGACCAAAGCGATCAAAGAACTGAAGCTGTTTTCGCTCGACGACCACCGGCGTGAAGCTTACGAACAGAGACTCAAAGCGATGCGTGATTACGAATCAAGCATGGCTGCCGAGTTCCAGAAGGGCGAGCAACTCGGGCTGCACGAAGGCGAGCAAATCGGCATCAAGAAAGGCAAAGAGGAGGGACTCAAGGAAGGTAAAATCGAGGATGTGCTAAATGCGCTCAAGATTGGCCTCGATGTGGAGACGATCCACAAGATCACGGGTGTAGCCAAGGAAGAAATTCGCAAATTGCAAAAACAGGCCAAAGAACAGTAACGCTCATCATTTTGAAAGGCAGGTAATGATGTTTATGCAAGAATCAATATTTCCTAACGCACAGATTCCTTATGGCACCTGGGGCAGTAGCTTCTTCCCCGCGTGGCAGACGTCGCCTCTGGCAGAGGTGAACATAGGTCAGTTTGCCGGCGAGGCAATGAACAGAATTTTGGGCAAGCGAAAAGTGCCGGCGAGCGAATTGGAGTATCTCGTCATCGGTTCCACGATCCCCTGGCACTGGAAATTCTGGAATGCACCGCTCGTGGCGAGCTGCCTTGGTGTGCGCATTCCCGGACACCATCTGGAACAGGCCTGCGCTACCGGCTTACAGGCCGTTATCCAGGCGGCTGCAGAAGTCGGGAGTGGCGACCAGGAGGTCGTCGGAGTCCTCACCTTCGACCGCACCAGCGATTCGCCGGTAGGGGTGTTTCCTGAGCGCCGCGCTTATCAGCGGACCTACGCGCTCAGCGACGTGTGGGACAATTTCGGTTTCGACCCCGCCACCAGCAGCTCGATGATCGCTGCGGCCGGCAAGGTGGCGAGAAAATATAAGCTCGACAGAAAAGAAGTGGATGAACTCTCCTGGTATCGCCATCGTCAATATTTCCGAGCTAAAGACGCGGGATTTCTCGACCGTTTTCTTGTCCCTTTAGAAATTTTGGACAATCAGGGCAATCTGTTGGGCAAGGTAGACGCCGATGCCGGCATTCGCCAACTGAGCATGCAAAGCCTCGCGGACATGAGAGAACTGGACACCTGTGTGACCAGCGGCTCGCAGACGCATGCTGCCGACGGTATGGCATGTTTGCTCGTTACCACGCCGGAAAAAGCGCAACAACTGAGCACCCGGCCCGAAATCGTCATCCGCCTGGTGGGTAAAGCCGAAGTCCGCACGCAGCCCGGTCTGATGCCGGAAGCCCCGTCGTTGGCAGTCAAGAAATTATTGGCGCGGCTAGAGCTTACCTTGCCGGATATCGCGGTAGTGAAGAGCCACAACCCTTTTGCACTGAACGACCTCACTTTTGCCAAACTGTTGGGGTATGACTGGAAAAAGATGAACAACAATGGCTGTTCGCTAGTCTGGGGACATCCCCAGGGACCAACCCTTATCAGAACCTTGATCGAAGGTCTGGAAGAAGCGGTTGATCTCGGCGGTGGTTATGTGCTGATCTGTGGTTGTGCCGCCGGAGACGTAGGTATTGCGGCGCTTTTCAGCGTTACGGAAGGGGGGCGATAGCCATGATTAAAACGATGCGAAAATCTACCTTAGCGACCCTGGGACTGGGCAATGTTCTCGATATTTTTCAACAAGGGAAATTGCCTGTCACGGCAGCGGAGTTAATAGATAAAATCTTTGGACCGGCCTCTAGCCGGCGAGCCATGGTAATTTCCGGCGCCAACGGCATAGTAGGTGCCGGCAAGACGATGCAGTTTGCGTCCCGGCTGCAATCGTTTGGCATACCGATCGTCGCTCTGGACTTGGGCAATGCTCCCGATGGTATCGGCAAGCAATACAAAGGCCTCGCGGACGCCTTTGGCCAGGCGCAGGCGAACAAAATCATGGAGAACGTGATCCGGCTTGCTTACGACGGCAGTCGTTTGCCCGATCGTCTGAAAGATTTCAAGCCGAAATTTTTGCTGGAAGCCATACCGGAAATCCTGGAGCTGAAAAAGAGCCACTATCAACTCTTCAAGGCCGCTTTTCCCGACATCGAGATACGCTCGGTGACTTCTGGATTTCCTGCCTCGCAGTTGGGTGTAGGCATAGCACATCCGGCCTTTCCGCACGAAGTCAACAAGGTGTTCGAAATCGTCGAAGGTACACCATCCCCGATCACTCAGTTGTTCTGGGCCTTGGGCCTCATTCCCATGCCGGTCGGCGACCACTGGTCGTTCGTGCTGGATGTCCTCTTTTGCGGGCTTACGCTGGCAGCCTCCCGCTATCATCACGCCAGCAATATGCCATTTTGGAAGACCGATAAATATGTGAGACACCTGCTCGGCCCCAATCCCTTACGTGCGCATGACGCGATCGGCGCCAAAGGTGCCAACTTCCTCACCTGGTCTTGCCTCTACCATCTCACCAAAGAATATGGCGATTTGTTCAAACCGACGCCGGAGCTTGAAGAAAGAAAGGAAAGCGGGCAAAACTGGTATCCGCCGGACCATTTCCGGCCGCTCGTGAACTGGTCGCTCAACGAGCAAGAAAAGGAAGAGTTCGACGCCTGGATTCTGGGTCCACTGTGCCAGATGGCGAGCCTCATGTTGCACGAAAACCGCGCACATTTTTCTTACCTGAACAGCATTGGCGAAATATGCGCCCAGTTCCGCCGAGGCATCCTGGCGGTCATACGTCGTTTGGGTACCGAGGCGAGCGTGCGTCTCGTCGAAAAATATCACAGCCTCAACCCTTCGGCCCGGCAGCCCTGGTATCCCGAAGAAATGCAAAAAATCGGCGAAGCGGCATGGCAACAGCTCTATGTCAACGCCGAACACAATGGCGATGTGGGTGTCATTACCATTGGCAGGGAGAGTTACAACAAGGATGTGGATGCCGAGTTGAACCGCGCCATTGACTGGCTGCACCAGGAAAAAATCCACAAGGTGATCGTCACCGGCGATTTCCATCTGGCGACCCAACTGGTAGGAGCGGATACGAGTGAATTTTTCCCGGCTTTGCAGAAAGTCGAGGCAGGCTTTGCCATTTCCCAATCGTGGTCGCAGACCGCCCGGCGGCTCTACCAGGAGTTTGCGACTTCGGTCGCTTTCATCCATGGCAAACGGTGTCTGGGCGGATTCCTGGAACTCATGGTGCATTGCCACTACTTAGTAGCCGTTGACAGTGCCGAGCTGGGTACGCCGGAGGTGACTTTGCCGGTCGTGCCGGGCATGGAGGGATGCCATTGGCCGTTCCGCAAGACCGCGCCGGTCCATTGGTCTAAACTCATGCATCTCTTGTTGGGCGGGAAGCCGGTCAAGGCCAGAGATAGTGTGGGCTGGTTGAGCGACTTTGCCGGGCAGCTCGACGAGTCGCTGCGCATGGCCTGGCAGATCGCCTCGCAAGGCAATCACAATTTGCCTAAGCGCGAAGTCGCACAAGGTTCACTCGCGGTTGATCCGAATGTCGCAAACCTGCCGCCTCTCGACGACCCGCTCCGCGAAAATGGCAGGAAGGCCATCGCTGCAACCATCGTGGCTTCGTGCAAGGCCACCCTGGCAGAGGCGCTCGACATCCAGGCCAGACATTCGGCCAATTTCATGGCTTCGCCTGACTGCCTGAAAGGCAAAATCGGCGCGGAAGCGAAAAAAGCTTAGGCTTGGTGGAAGTAACCCTAACTTTTACAGAACAGGAGGAATCTAATCATGAGTTGGTTAAAGACACAGCGTCTTTCACTCCTATTGAAGCTGATTTATTCTGTCTTTATGTGCGTTTTGGTCCCGGTCTATTGGACAAATTACGGGCCCACCAATTTTCTCTATTTTTGCGATGTAGCTCTGTTTCTGACCTTAGTGGCAGTATGGACCGATAATTCTCTCTTGGTCTCTATGTGTACAGTCGGGATCTTGGCTCCTCAAACCCTCTGGGTTCTGGATTTTGGTTGCGGCCTCTTTGGGTATCAGCTCACTGGCATGACCGCTTATATGTTTCAGGCGGACCATTCTTTGTTTTTGCGAGGTTTGAGCTTATTTCACGGCTGGCTGCCGTTTTTTTTGGTCTATCTGGTTTTTCGCTTAGGATATGATCGGCGCGGATTGATTGCCTGGACTCTCCTGGCCTGGACTCTTCTTTTCGTTTGTTATTTTCTCATGCCTCCGCCCAATCCCAATCCGGGGCTGACACCTGTAAACATCAATTATGTATGGGGCATGAGCGATACGGCAGCACAAACATGGGTTGCTCCTAACATTTGGTTCATCGGATTGCTAGTGGGACTTCCTATATTTTTATTTTTCCCTGTCCATTGGCTGCTGTTGAAAACAATGCCACAACGCAAAGGAACCAACGGGCGTATCTAACACTTCGGGGGGATAGAAAAACTATGGGTAGAGTATAAAACCTCTCCCCTGGCGGGCTGGCAAGGGGATGTTTTTTATTAACCGATTGCAATACAAAATGATAACTCACCTCTCCCCTGGCGGGAGATTCTCTCATGAGAGTCAAGCAAAAAATTCAAAATTTTTTTAA
>JAGVGO010000257.1 GCA_020057085.1 Planctomycetota bacterium
GTGAGCGAACAATAAAACTGCCACGAAACTTGTGGGTACAAAACAGCCCGCCAGGGGAGAGGTTATACTCTACCCATAATTTTTCTATCCCCCCGAAGTATTAGATACGCCCTTTCTAAACAGAAATCTTTTAGGGCAACGCCGATTGCCTAGCTTATAGACTGTCTGCGTTGGCGAATCGTTTGCATAAGATTTTGTAAGTCAGGATTGGCCAGGAGTTGCATCTTACCAATTTCATAAGCAAGGCCATAAAGCAGTAAGGCTTGCTGAGACTGTTGTTCGCTATAACATATTTCTGCCAACAAATAGAGTGCCTCGACCTGATAAGGGTTGTAGCGCAAAGTGCTTTCCAATAAAATCTTGGCCTGAGCGAAATCTTTTACTTCATAGTAAGACTGCGCCTTTGACAGGAGCGGCCCTGCCAACAGTTTACCCTTGCCACAACGGATTCCCTGCAAGATGCCAAACAACAAAGTAACCGCGACTGTCATGCCGGCTGCCACGATCGCAATACGAAACAAGGAGGATGCCCCTTGCTGGCACTGCATCGTTAAAAAAATCAGTCCACCTGTGATGAACATATTGCCCGTAGCATCAATCAAGGCCCCGCGGCTGTACTTCAAAAATTTATGGCATGCCGCCAGTAAATAGATAGCGGCGACGGCTGCCATAGTCAACAAAAAAAGAGTATGCAATGTTTCCTGGTATGCCGCCAGTTGTTCGCTCAACCATTGCCAGGCAGGTTTGCGATTGACCTTGGTCCAGTTGTTACGTATGAACTGCGCTACCAGATAAACAATGGCGAAACCCCAGATGCCACAAACCGCCGCCCAGCCCAAGGTAATCAGAGCCTGAATTACCTTGGCTATTTTTAGATATAAAGAGCGACGAGCAGAACTGAATTCATAAGGATTAATCATGGTTAGACCGTCTTCAACTGACTGACCAAATTATCCATCTGTTGCTTACTGACGCATTCGGTAACACTTACCAATAGATCATGGCTGCGCTCAGGGAACCAACGTTCCATCGGTATCCCTGCATAGATGTTGTTTTTTTGCAGCTTGCTTGTGATCTCTTTGGCTGGTTTTGGACACCCTACCACAAATTCGTGGAAGAAGGGTGCATCATAGCGCAGTGTGTAACTAGGCAGAGACTTAATCTGGTTAGCCAGATAATGTGCTTTCTGGACACACTGAGTGGCTACCTCCTGGAGTCCTTGTTTGCCGACGGTGGCCATGTAAATAAGTCCGCGCAGAGCCATGAGAGCCTGGTTGCTACAAATATTGGAGGTGGCTTTTTCACGCCGGATATGTTGTTCGCGTGTCTGGATGGTGAGCACAAATCCGCGTTTGCCATCCTCATCTACCGTCTGTCCGGCGATGCGGCCTGGCATTTTACGCAAATGCTCTTCACGCGCTGCCAGGAAGCCAAACCCGAGTCCGCCCCATGCCGGTGGTATACCGAGAGGCTGGCCTTCACCGACGGCGACATCGGCCATATAGCTACCCGGCGGTGCCAATAGACCAAGGGAAATGGGGTTGACCACGGCAATCATCAAAGCTCCCACCTGATGGGCCAGTTCACTGATCGCAGCCATTTCTTCAATCAAGCCGTAAAAGTTGGGTGACGCGACCACCACGCCGGCGACTTGGTCGCTGATTTTTTCTTTGAGTTTAGCAAGATCGATCCGGCCATTTTGTTCCGGCATCTTGTCAAACTGCAAAGCGAAATTTTTCATATAAGAGGCTGCCACTTCGCTGTACTCTGGGTGTAAACCGGGTGCCATCAGGAAAATTTTGCGTTCCTGATGGTGGTGAAAATAAGCAAGCAGCACGGCTTCAGCCATGGCACTGGCTCCGTCATACATGGAGGCATTGGACACATCCATGCCGGTCAATTCGCAGATGGCGGTCTGGTATTCAAAGATCGCCTGCAAAGAGCCCTGGCTCGCTTCCGGCTGGTAGGGCGTATAGGAAGTCCAAAATTCGGATCTGGCAGTGAGGTAATCAACCAGAATAGGAACACAGTGATCGTACACGCCTGCTCCCAGGAAAGAGGTATTGCGGTCGAGATCTTCGTTTTTACCAGCTAGTTGTAGCATGTGTTTCCACAATTCCAGTTCACTCATGCCTTGAGGAATCTTGTATTTTTCCCGCAAGCGCACTGCTGCCGGGATATTCTGGAAGAGCGATTCTACCGACTCTTGTCCTATGGCCTTCAGCATTTCGCGGATATCTTCTGCTGTGTGTGGAATATATGCCATACTTCTTCCTTAATGATGGCTTTCTTGGCAATGTTTCTCGTAGTCACTTGCCGCCAAAAGTGTGTCGCATTCTTTGCTATTGGAAGGCTCCAGCTTGACGAGCCAGCCCGTCTTGTAGCTATCTTTCATCAACTCTTCGAGCTTGCTTGAGAGTTCCGTGTGTACGGCCACGATTTTACCGCTTACCGGCATATAAAGGTCGCTTGTTCCCTTGACCGACTCTACCACGCCGAACACGTCTCCTTTTTTGAGACTCTTGCCAGGCTGGGTACTGATCTGCAAATAAGTCAGATCGGTAAGCTCTTCGATGGCAAAAGAGGTGATACCGACGCTAGCCGTTTTGCCTTCCAGACGAATCCATTCATGCGTTTTGGTGTATTTCAGATCACTCGGATACATATGTTTCTCCAATGAAATTAAACCCCTGGTTCATGGCAGCGACAGGGCGTGGCGTGGCAACGGGAGCAGCCATGACCGTATTTGGCGATGGCCTCTTCTTCCAGCCCTATGCCACTCAGGCTGGCAAGGGTACTGAGCCAGGCCAGGCAATCGGCGAATTCCTCGGCCATGGCCTGGCGATCCTGGCGATGTAAAGCTCTTGCCAGCTCCCCCACTTCTTCGATAAACCAGACAAAAGTTTTGTCTACGCCGCGTTGCGCATCTTTTTTACCGTAGACATCTTTGATCAATTTTTGAAACTCTGAAATTTGCATATGCGTTGTCAATTATCAATTTTTTTTGCTGTGTATAATTTTCTTGCGGTAGACTTCAATTTGCGGATCTTGAAAACCGTGCGCGATACACTCATTGAAATCGATGTAAGCGTTGGTGTAATCGTTCAACTGGAAATAGGCGATACCCCTGTCCATCAGGGCGCGGTAATCTTGAGAATTGAGCTGCATGATCTTGTTGTAATCGTCTATCGCCTTGGTATAATCTTTTTCGAGGCTATATAGCTCGGCGCGTGTTCTATAAAAATCGGCATTTTCCGGATCACGGTCCAGCGCCTTATTGACATAAACTTTAACCTGGTTGAGTTCTTTGATATCGTGTTTTTTGTTATAGTATTCTTTGTAAATCAGCGCCATATTGTAGTAAGCACGGGCATTGTTGGCGTCAAGCTGTAAGATGGTTTCATAATCGCGGATCGCTTCGTCGTATTTGGATTGCAGCTTGTAGATATTGGCTCTGTTGGTATATAGCAGAATGTAATCTGGCTTGAGTGCCACTGCTTTATTGTAGTCAGCAATGGCTTCGTCGTATTTGGCTTGCAGTTTGTAGATATTGGCTCTGTTGATATATACCTGAAGGTAATCCGGCTTGAGTGCCACTGCTTTATTGTAGTCAGCAATGGCTTTATCGTACTGTTTTTCCCAATCGCAATAAAGATTGCCGCGATGGAAGTAAATTTCGGGCATATCGGAGTCTATCTGCACAGCGCGGTCGAATTGTTCCAGAGCGCCTTTGTATTGTTTTTGTTGGTAAAAAGTGATGCCGCTTTGCATGTGGCCGATGGCGCTGTTTGCGCAACCGCATACATAAAAAACGACTATGAATAAAAATGTGCGCACGAAATTCATGCTTTCCCTCCTTATTGTTTTTAGCTGATCAATTCTTCCACGATCCTCGTGTCATATTTACCGCTGGTGAATTGTTTGCTCTGTATGACTTGCAAGGCAAAAGGAATAGTGGTAGGAACGCCTTCGATGACAAAATTTTTCAGTGCCGTTTGCATAGTGGTAATCGCTTCGGGGCGGTTTTTACCCCAGGCAATCAACTTGCAAATCATGGAATCATAGAAGGGTGGAATGTGGCATCCCTCTTCCACAAACGTGTCAATGCGGATTTTACCAGGAACTTCTACCTGGGGCGGCCGAAAGCGGGTAATTTGCCCAGGGTGCGGTTGAAAATGGTTGGCAGGGTCTTCCGCATTGATACGGCACTCGATCGCGTGTCCCTGAAAAGTAACATCCTTCTGCTTTTTACGCAACTCATGCTGGGCGGCAATTCTGATCTGTTCCTCGACAATATCGGCACCGGTAATCATTTCACTGACCGGATGCTCCACCTGAATACGGGTGTTCATCTCGATAAAATAGAGATGGCTCTCTGCGTCCATAATAAATTCCAGGGTGCCGGCACTTTGATAGCCGATTTTTTTGATTGCTTTGATCGCCCGTTCTCCGAAATGATTGCGCAACTGCTCATTGAGCGCGGGCGAAGGGGCTTCCTCAACGAGCTTCTGATGGCGGCGCTGCACGGAACATTCACGCTCACCTAAATGGATAATATTGCCGAATGCATCGCCAAGGACTTGTAATTCAATGTGGCGTGCGCCCTCGATGTATTTTTCAAGATAGAGAGACGCATTACCGAAAGCTTTTTCCGCTTCCAGCGAAGCTTGTACAAAATTTTGCCCCAGCTCCGCTTCAGAACGACAAAGGCGCATGCCGCGTCCACCGCCACCCGCCGTAGCCTTGAGCAACACTGGGAAACCAAGTTGGTGGGACAGACGCAAGGCTTCTTCCGGCGAGGATATGATCGCTGTCGAACCTGGCACGACATCCACCCCTGCTTCTTGCATCATGCTGCGGGCATGTGCTTTATCCCCCATGTTGCGCATGGAATTCGGCGACGGACCGACAAACGTTATTTTATATTGTTCGCACAAGGCAGCAAACAGTGCATTCTGTGAAAGGAAGCCGTAACCGGGATGGAGTGCCTGGCAGTCATATTGTAATGCGGTCTGCAGAATAGCCTCCATAGCCAGATAACTTTGGCTACTTGGAGCAGGCCCTATGCATACTGTGGTATCTGCATATTTAAGGTGAGGCGAAGCGGCGTCTGCTTTGGAATAGACAGCCACCGTTTGTATCCCTAGTTTCTTGGCGGCTTGGATAATGCGTAGGGCAATCTCCCCGCGGTTGGCTACTAGAATTTTTCGAAACATACTATTACCCACTTCTCCAGGATGGTTCCCGTTTTTGCAAAAAAGCGCAAAGACCTTCTTGCCCTTCCGCACTGGCACGCAGGTCGGCGATAAGTTGAGACGTATAATCCATCCACTCACTTACCTGCATCTCTGGCACTTTGTCTAATAGTTCTTTAGCCATCTTCAGAGCCTGTGGCCCACAATCCAGAATTTTTCGGAGCAAATCCTCGGTCGCTCTATCCAATTGGTCGTTGGCGACGCATTCATGGATCAGGCCGATTTCTTTGGCACGTGGAGCAGCAAAACGAATTCCGGTAAGAAAATATCCGCGTAAAATGCCCGCATTGATTTTTTTGAGCAGATATGGAGCAATACAGGCTGGCACGAGACCGAGCCTCGCTTCGGATAAGAAAAATTGTGCGTCCTCCGCGGCGACAGAAAGGTCGCATGCTGCCACGAGGCCAATGCCACCACCTACCGCTACTCCCTGAATTTTTGCTACAGTAGGAATGGACAGGCTATACAGGTCGCGCAACATTTGTGACAGGGTATAAGAATCGCGGAAATTTTCTTCGCGGTTGAAATCTTTCATACGCCGCATCCAGTTCATGTCTGCACCGGCACAGAATGATTTGCCATTGCCACTTAACACCATGACGCGCACCTTGTTGTCCTGAGCGATAGCCGCAAACACTTGTCGCAGTTCGGCAATCACAATATCGTCGAAAGCGTTGTGGATTTCAGGGCGATTTAACGCAACGCGTACGATTGGGTGTTCCCAGCGCACATCTAGACGATGGTAATTTTCCATGGCATTCTTGGGAGTCCTTTCTTACCTAAAAAGGTGATGTTCAGATGTCTACAAGACCTGCATTATAGCAAAAAAATAGCGTATGGCAACCATAATTTTCGTTTGCTCCGTTTGCTCGTTTGCAGTGTTGCGAGTTATGCCGGCGCCTCTAAAATTTTTGTTGCCAATTTATTAAAACCACTGTAAAATCTGTAGAATCATATGTTTGATTGTATCTGCGTAGGTGTAACAGAATTTGCAAAACAAAAACGTCAGCTATCCATCATGGGAAAGCAAGGGAACAACATGGAGTTTCGTGAATTTGTGCGGCTGCTGGACCAGCGCGGTCTGCTTGTCAAGGTCAAAAAGTCGGTGGATGTAAAGTACGAACTGGCGATACTGGTCAAAATGTTGCAGGGAAAACCGGTGTGGTTCGACAGTGTCAAAGGTTTTCCCATGCCGGTGGTGTCCAATGTGTGCGCCACACGTGACCTGGTAGCCATGGGGCTTGGCATTGCTAAAAAAGATGTGAGCAAGACTCTGGCCTACGCCATAGACCACCCCAAAGAGCCGCAGGTTGTCCCAGCCGAAGGGTATGCGGAGTTTCCCTGTGACCTCGGTAAACTGCCCATCCTCACTTACTATCCACAAGATGGCGGCCCGTATATCGCTTCTGGTATTGTGTTTGGCAAGGACAAGGAACACGGCGTCAACGCTTCTTATCACCGCGCCATGATTCTCGATAAAGAGCACATGGCTATGCGCATTGTGGAAAGGCACCTCTATGCCTTCATGCAACGAGGACTCAAAGATTTTGCCTTTTGCATTGGCTGTGCCATGTCTGTACTCGTCGCCGGCGCTATATCCGTGGAAATCGGCAAAAGTGAACTGGCGATTGCCAATGCCTTACAGAATATTCGGGTAGTCGAGCTGGCAGGGCATGTGGTGCCGGACAGTGAGGTGGTGATGATCTGCGAATTTACCGGCGAAAACACCGACGAAGGACCATTTTTGGACCTCACCGAAACCTTTGATATCGTGCGCAAGCAACCAGTGGCACGCGTGAAGAAAATTTTTGTGAAGCAAAATCCACTGTTTTACGCGCTCTTGCCCGGTGACCTGGAACACAAGATTTTGATGGGCACGCCACGCGAACCGACTATCTTCCGCGAGGTGTCGCGCGTCTGTGCATGCCTCGACGTTTACATCAACCCGGGCGGTTGCTCCTGGCTGCATGCCATCGTCAAGATTCGCAAGCAACACGAAGATGACGGTAAAAAGGCAATCGAGGCGGCCTTCCGTGGTCATGCTTCGCTCAAGCACGTATTTGTGGTAGATGAAGATGTTGACATCGAAAATCCGAGCGATGTGGAATGGGCACTGGCCACCCGTTTCCAGGGCGACCGTGGGCTTGTCATCAAGACCAAACAGAAAGGTTCTTCACTCGATCCGTCGTCCGACATGGCGACCAAAGAAACGACCAAAGTTGGCTTTGATTTGACCGTACCGGCCAAAACCACCGGCAAATCTTTCCGCCGTCCGCAGCCGCCGCTTCAGATAAAATTGGAAGATTATTTGTAAAAAGTTGGCAAAAAACAAAAAACTTAAAATAGGCAAATCACGCTGGCTGGCGTAGCTGTGACATTACATTTTTCATTCGTCGCTGCTGCAGTTGCAGTTTTCCTTTGCAACGTTAAAAAAAATAAGTACAATTAAAATATGGAGGCCTTTGCGCAGAGACCTCCGAAGTAAAAAATTTGCCAAAACAGGTTAAACTGTAAAGGAAAACCAATGGCTTTCAAAGTGATCATCATGGGAGCAGCGGGAAGAGATTTCCACAATTTCAACACCTTTTTCCGCAATAACAAAAGCTACAAAGTGGTAGCCTTCACGGCTACCCAAATTCCCAACATCGAAGGAAGAGTGTACCCCGCTTCGCTGGCCGGCAAGGGTTATCCCAAAGGCATCCCCATCGAACCGGAAAACAAGCTGACCGAACTGATCAAACAACATGAAGCCGACTTTGTGGTGTTCTCCTATTCTGACGTTTCGCACGAGTATGTGATGCACAAGGCAAGCGAAGCGCAGGCGGCAGGCGCCACTTTTTGGGTGATGGGCACCAAACATACTATGATCGAATCGTCAAGGCCGGTGATCGCTATTTGCGCAGTGCGCACCGGTTCCGGCAAGAGCCAAACCACCCGCAAGGTGTCGCAGATTCTGAAAGATGCCGGCAAAAAAGTGGTCGTCATCCGTCATCCGATGCCGTATGGCGATCTGGAAAAACAGAAAGTGCAGCGATTTGCCTCTTACAAAGACCTCGAAGATCAGAAATGCACCATTGAAGAACGCGAGGAGTACGAACCGCACATTGCACGTGGCACTATCGTTTACGCCGGCGTTGATTATGAAGCCATTATCCGGCAGGCCGAGGAGGAAGCAGATGTCGTGCTGTGGGATGGCGGCAACAACGACCTGCCGTTCTACCAGACAGCACTGCATATCGTCGTCGCTGATCCTCACCGCGCGGGCCATGAAAAACGTTATTTCCCCGGCGAAGCCAATGTGCGCCGTGCCGATGTGATAATCATCAACAAAGTGGATACCGCCAAAAAAGAGGACATCGAGATAGTCAAGAAAAACATCGCCGAACTCAATCCCAATGCCAAGGTAATCATGGCCAATTCGCCCTTCACCGTTGACAAGAGTGAGCAGATCAAAGGCAAGAAGGTACTTGTCATCGAAGACGGCCCTACCTTGACGCATGGCGAGATGAAATACGGCGCCGGCATTTTTGCCGCCAAAAAATTTGGCGCTGCCGAGATCGTTGATCCGCGTCCGTACACGGTTGGCACCATCACCGATACGTTCAAGAAGTACCCTGAAATCGGCACACTGCTGCCGGCCATGGGGTATAGCGACCAGCAAATCAAGGACATGGAAACCACCATCAACAAGACCGTTTGCGATCTCGTGGTTTCCGCTACACCGATCGACATTTCCAAGTTGGTCAAAGTCAACAAGACGATCATCCGCGTCGGCTATGAGCTGGAAGAAGTGGGCAGCCCGAATCTCAAAGAACTGTTGACTCAGTTCACAAAGAAGTGAGCTTCTATCGGGTCTTATCGCCGAGCGATAAGACCCGCTCAGAACCTTCCTCAGCTCCGTTTTCAACAATTTTTCTTCACATTCCATACCACTCTTCTTTTTTGAAAGGTCTGCTTATGAGATGCATAATCTGGTTATGGTTGTTGCTGGCCACGCTGGCCTGGGCGCAGAATGCGCCAGGCCCTGCCTGGCTATTACCGCAGTCGAGCGGGCTGGAAAATCCGGAAAGCGCCTATTACGATGCAACACACGATGTAATTTTCGTGTCCAACATCGCTGGTCTGCCACCGAGCAAAAAAGACGGGCGCGGCTGGATTACCACGGTATCTCCCAAAGGCAAAGTGCTGGATAAACAATGGATAAGCGGACTCAACTCGCCCAAAGGGCTGCGCTCTTATGGCAACACCTTGTGGGTGGCCGACATTGATATATTGGTTAGCATGGATATCGGCAAGCGCCAAATCATCGCCAGAATATCCGTGCCCGGCGCACGGTTCCTCAACGATGTTGCTATCTCGAAGCAAGGCGTCGTCTACGTGTCCGACATGGTTGCCAACAAGATTTATGCCGTATATGACAACAAGGTAAGTGTGTTTGCCGAGGGTGAGCAGTTGGAATTTCCCAACGGTCTTCTCGCCCACCAGAACAAACTGGTGGTGGCGGCTTATGGCAAAGATGGGCAATATGGCAGGTTGTACTATCTCGATCTGCAAACCAGAAAAAAAACCTTGATCACTCCGATGCCGCTGGGGCAGTTGGATGGTCTTGAACTGGATGACGCAGGCAATTACCTGGTGTCTTCCTGGCAAGGGGTACACGGCAAGGGCGGCTGCATTTTGCGCATCAGCCCGACAGGTAAAATCACCCCGCTCTTTGCCAATTTGCAAAGCCCTGCCGACATCGGCCTCGTAGCGAAACAGAATCTATTGTTGGTGCCTAATTTAATGGAAAGCAAAGTCGCGGCCTTTACTTTGCCGCAAAAGTAAATTTACGGCAGCCGCTTAGTCGCTTTTTTGGGTTTTTTACCTGACTGATGTCCACATCCCATCTCCTGTTTGACGCTTCCAGATAGTCAAATCAAAATCAAATGAAAATCGAAAGGATTTGCATGAAACTTTGTTTTGTCATTTTGTTTGCATGTCTGCTGCCATGGATGGCATCTGCTTCTGAAGAATCGAGGCTGTTGCGCTTCCCTACTATCCACAATGACCAAATCGTCTTCAGCTATGCCGGCGATCTTTACACCGTCAACAGCAGCGGTGGTGTGGCACGCCGGTTGACGAGCGACGTCGGCTACGAAATGTTTGCCCGTTTTTCGCCTAGTGGCAGGTACATTGCCTTTACCGGCCAGTATGACGGCAATACCGAAGTGTATGTCATGCCGCGTGAAGGCGGCGTGCCCAAGCGCCTCACTTACACGCCGGTACTCGAAAGAGACGATGTGTCCGACCGCATGGGGCCGAACAACATCGTCATGGGCTGGAAGGATGACGAGCACATCATCTACCGTTCGCGTGGCCGCGAGTGGAATGATTTCAAAGGTCAGCTTTACCTGGTGGCGATCCAGGGCGGACTTTCCGAACAACTGCCACTGCCACGCGGCGGTTTTTGCAGCTATTCGCCCGACAAGACGAAGCTCGTCTACAACCGCGTGTTCCGCGAATTTCGTACCTGGAAACGGTATCGCGGCGGCCAGGCGGACGACATCTGGATTTACGATTTCGCTAGCAAGACGACCACCAACATCACCAACAATCTGGCGCAAGACATCATTCCCATGTGGTACGGCGACAAGATATATTTCCTGTCCGACCGTGAACAACGATTGAACCTCTACTCCTATGATCTGAAGAGCCAGGAGACCAAGAAACTCACCCATTTTAGCGACTTCGATGTCAAGTTCCCATCGCTAGGCGACAAGATGATCGTCTTCGAAAACGGCGGCTATGTGTATCGTTTCGACCTTTTCACTGAAAACGTGGAAAAGGTGACAATCTACATCCAGGAAGATCTGGCTTGGGGACGCACCACGCTCGTTGACGTATCCGGCCATATCACCAACTACGAGATCGCCCCTGACGGCAAACGGGCGATTTTTGGCGCGCGCGGCGACATCTTCACCGTGCCGGCCAAACACGGCCTGACGCGCAACATCAGCGCCACCTGCGGCATCCATGAACGCAGTGGCAAATGGTCGCCCGATGGGCGTCATATCGCCTTTATCTCCGATATGAGTGGTGAGGATGAAATCTACATCGTCGCCCAGAACGGTGAAGGTAAACCGGTGCAGCTTACCAGCAACTCCGACACCTATAAATTTACCATCCGCTGGTCGCCCGACAGCAAAAAGATTATGTGGAACGACAAAATGCAGCGGTTACAGTTTGTCGAGGTGGAGAGCAAGAAAGTGACACTCGTGGCCCAGGCTGCCTCCTGGGAAATTACGAGCTTCACCTGGTCGCCCGACAGCAAATGGATTGCCTATGGCTCTCCGCAGGACGAATTGACCGCAGCAATTTATCTTTATTCGCTCGCTGAACAAAAATCCCACGCCGTCACCGACAACTGGTATAACAGTTACGGCGCGGCCTTCAGCGAAGACGGCAAATACCTCTATTTCATCTCGCAGCGCAATTTTGCCCCGACCTATGGCGAGAACGAGTGGAACCACATCTACCTCAACATGGCTAAACTCTATCTGGTCACGCTCAACAAAGACGCCAAGTCGCCGTTCGCGCCCAAGAACGACGAAGTAGAAATCACGGAAGAGAAGAAGGAGGAAAAGGCGGCCGAGAAACAAGAAGAGAAGAAAGACGAAGAAAAGAAAGAGGACAAGGCCGCTGCCAAAAAAGAGGAAAAGAAAGAGGAGAAACCTATCGTCAAAGTGGATTTCGAAGGTATCGTTGACCGCATCATTGAAATTCCCGTCCCCGGCTCCAGCTATAGCGATCTTGCCGCCGTGGGTAACCAGCTCTACTATTTGCGTAATAGCGAGGAGAAGTGGCGGCTCTTTTTGTACGATTTCGAGTCGCTCAAAGAAACCGAGCTTGGCGAAATAAGCGGCTACGAGATTTCTGCCGACAAAAAAAAGATGCTCGTCGGCCAGAGCAACAGCTATGCCATCATCGCTTTGCCCAGTGCCAAAATCGAGATGCAAGACACCCTGTCGCTTGCCGGTCTCAAGGTTATGCTCAATCGCCATGAGGAGTGGCGGCAGATTTTTAACGAATGCTGGCGGCAGATGCGAGACTTCTTCTTCGCGCCCAACCTGCACGGCGTCAACTGGCAGGCGGTGCGCAAGCACTATGAAAGACTGGTGGAGCATGTGAACCACCGCGCCGATCTCACCTACATTATCGGCGAAATGATCGCCGAACTCAACTGCGGCCATACCTACGTTGGCGGCGGCGATTACCCACGCGCACCGCGCGTGCGCACCGGACTTCTCGGCGCTGTACTGGAACGCGACAAAGACTGCGGTTATTACTGGGTGCAGAAAATCTGGAAAGGACAAAACTGGAACAAACGGCTGCGCTCCCCGCTCACCGAAGTGGGCGTTGATGTCAAAGTCGGCGACTACATCCTGGCGGTAAACGGCAAGGCGACGAGCGACATCAGCGACATCTACGCTGCTCTCGTTGACACGGTCGGCAAGCAGGTCGTTCTCAAGGTAAATGGTGTGCCCAAGCTGGATGGCTGCCGCGAGGTCATCGTCATCCCCACCGGCGACGAACAGGAACTGGTCTATTTCAACTGGGTACAGACCAATATCAAGAAGGTGAACAAGGCCACGAACGGACGTGTCGGCTATCTGCACGTGCCCGACATGGGCGATGACGGCCTTAACGAGTTTTGCAAATATTTCTACCCGCAACTGCGCAAGGAAGCGCTCATCATTGATGTGCGCGGCAACGGCGGCGGCAATGTTTCTTCGATCCTCATCGAACGGTTACGCCGTGAGCTTGCCATGATCGGCATCGCCCGCAACACGTCGCTCTACTATGACCCGAGCGGCATGCACTACGGCCCCAAGGTGTGTCTGCTCGATGAATTCTCGGCCTCCGACGGCGACATTTTTCCGTATCGTTTCCGCCATTACAAACTGGGCAAGCTGGTCGGCAAGCGGTCATGGGGTGGCGTGGTCGGCATCCGCGATTCGTTGCCACTGCTTGACGGCGGCTACCTTTTCAAACCTGAGTTCTCGCAATATGACCTGGCGGGTAAGGAATGGATGATGGAAGGGCATGGCGTAGACCCCGATATTTACGTTGACAACGACCCGGCAGCCGAATTTTCCGGCGTTGACCAGCAACTGGACAAGGGCATCGAGGTGGTAGTCGAAGAGTTGAAGAACTATCCAAAACTGCCACCAGCACCTCCTTATCCTGACAAGAGCAAGTAACGATTCTTCGAGAAGGATCCCATCCGCAGCCACCGAACCGCCGGTGATTCCACCGATAGAGGCATTCCTGGAAATCGAAATCATCGGTATCGAGGCCATGCACATCTCGATTTATGATACGGAAGACCCTGTCCAAGTCGGCAAAACTACAATGTACGTGATCGAAGTGAGAAATGTAGGTACCGCCAACTGCCGGCTAAACTGTACCAGCAGAATTCCTGAAGAAATGGAGTACGTCAAAGCGGAAGTCCCTGGTGTGTCGTTCAAACAGGATTGTATAAGAAAATTACAGGCTGGTATTTTGATGTATCTAAGGATTATAGGTAAGCCTTAGAACTGGTGAGTCCGAATATTGAGGTCAGATACGCAATAGTTTGGAGCAATGTGTGATTATCTTTCTGGTCGGTGTAGCTTGCGTAGGAAAATCAACGATTGGAGCAGCACTATCCCAACGATTGGGATACACTTTTTACGACTTTGATATTGAGCTGGAGCGGTTCTATGGCAAACCTATCAGTAGGCTAAAAACAGAGTGGATAACAGATACGGTTTTTCGTAAGAAAGCTGTGGTCGTGCTGAAAAAGATTATCGAAGATAGCCAAGGCCACAATGCTGTAGTTGCCTTGCCACCGAGCGGGTTAAAATCTCCATATTACAGGCATATCAAAGCAAGTGGTGGAACTGTGCTTTGGATATTGGAGTGGTAAATTTCTGGAAGATTTGTACGAAGATCGGTCACGAGTTTACAGTCCCAAGGATGCTAAGAAGTTCATGACGATGATTCTGGATGTACTCAACACCATACTAAAACCATATTACGACGCAGCGATGGTCAGAAGATTTGGTGTCGCCGATCACGAAAAGATTATCGCTCAGTTAAAATCGGTTGTCGCGGCTTACGATTTGGATATGTGGGGGTTAACGTCAGAAAGATTGGACATTATCTCCAAAGAGATTTTTCAGGCTTGGGAAAAAAGCAATAGTTCAGCAAAAAAGGATTCTACGAATGCCAGGTAATCTTCAGGAAATCGAGAAAAAATTGTGGGACATTGCCGATCAGTTACGTGCCAATTCCCAACTCAAGTCTTACGAATATTCAGTGCCCGTGCTGGGGCTGATTTTCTTGCAGTATGCGGACTACAGATTTACTGTTGGCCAGCAACTGATTGTGGAAGCTGCCAAGAAGACCAAGAGTAAACGGGCAGTGTCTAAGCTGGATTACCAGGCGCGTGGTATTCTCTATTTGCCGGAAGTGGCTCGTTTCTCTCATTTACTTCATCTTCCCGAATCTGAGGACATCGGCAAGGCGATCAATCATGCCATGGACGCTATCGAGGCGGAAAACGAAGAGCTGAAAGACGTGCTGCCCAAAAGCTACACCAGTTTGCAAAAGGATGTGCTGGTGGCTCTCCTTAAACTTTTCTCCAGTCTGCCGATGGATGTGGAAGGCGACTTGTTCGGTAAAATCTATGAATATTTTCTTGGCAATTTTGCCAGAGTCGAGGGGCAGAAAGGTGGCGAATTTTTCACCCCGACGGCGCTCGTCAAGCTCATAGTGGACATTATCGAACCATACCACGGTCGCATCTATGATCCGGCGTGCGGCTCCGGCGGTATGTTCGTCCAGAGTGCCAAATTCGTCGAGCGGCACCAGAAGAGTCCGAGTAACGAAATTTCGGTCTACGGCCAGGAGAAGACGGCAGAAACAATCCGGCTGTGCAAGATGAACCTGGCAGTACACGGTCTGTCGGGCGACATCAAGCAAGGGAATACCTACTACGAAGACATCCACACCAGCCTTGGCAAATTCGATTTTGTTATGGCCAATCCGCCGTTCAACGTCAACGGCGTAGACAAAGAGAAGATCAAGGACGACCGGCGGTTTTGCTACGGCATCCCGAAGCCGGACAACGGCAATTATCTGTGGATTCAGGTGTTTGCCAGTGCTTTGAATTGCCAGGGACGTGCGGGTTTTGTCATGGCCAATTCCGCGAGCGATGCCCGGCAGTCGGAGTTGGAGGTTCGTAAGCAGATCATCCAAGACCATGTGGTGGATGTGATGGTTTCGATAGGGCCGAATTTTTTCTACACCGTGACTTTGCCCTGCACCTTGTGGTTTTTGGACAAAGGGAAACAAGACACGCCGCGTAAAGACAAGGTACTGTTCATTGACGCACGCAATGTTTACCAGCAAGTAGACCGTGCTCACCGCGAATTTCGGGATGACCAGATCGAATTTTTTGCCAATATCGTGCGTCTGTACCGGAGTGAAGTAATAGAGACAAACAAAGGTAGCCAGGAACTGATGTCGCAACATTTTCAAGACAGGCAATACCACGATGTAGCAGGACTCTGCAAAGTGGCTGCATTGCAAGAAATCGAGACGCAGGGCTGGAGCCTCAACCCTGGACGTTATGTGGGTGTGGCCGAACGAGAGGAAGATGACGGAGATTTCAAGGAGAAGCTGGGAAAACTGAACGCGGAACTGGAAACCCTCAACAACGAGGCCAAGGAACTGGAAGAGCGGATTGCTAACAATGTGGCGAAGTTGTTGGAATAGAGAGGAATCAAAATGAGTACTCAAATTATTATTGAATTACCTGAAAGTGCATTTTCATTTTTGCGCACAACACCTGAAGAATTTGGCAAAGAGATGCGTCTTGTAGCCGCAGCCAAATGGTATGAAATGGGTATGCTTTCTGCGTCTA
>JAGVGO010000192.1 GCA_020057085.1 Planctomycetota bacterium
AAAACTGCCACGAAACTTGTGGGTACAAAACAGCCCGCCAGGGGAGAGGTTATACTCTACCCATAATTTTTCTATCCCACCGAAGTGTTAGATACGCCCGTATCTCTATCTATGAGAAAATCGCGTCTTCAGGTTCGTGCCGAGCTGGAACTCGGCGTTCCCAGGGCGCTTCGCGCATGTCACATAAACATACCCGGCACCATGGGACTTGTCCTTTTACGGTCCGATCTTGACCATAGTGCCTTTGACATTGGTGATGCTACCTTCCAGGCTGGCTGCCAGCGGTGATGCGACCTTGACGCTCGTCGTCCCCTCAACTTTGACGGTGAGGCCAGTCAGTTCACTCTGCGTAGTGCCAGCCAGTTTGAGCTGTAGCCCTGACATCTTGGCTTCCTGGGTAGCGGCGATTTCGCAATTCATGCCGGAAATTTTGGCTTTCTGCGTGGCGCTGGCGGTGATATTGTTGCCGGACATGGCGAAGTCGCCGGTGGCGGTTTCGGTGATTTTGGCGCTGCTCGTGACCGTCGTGTCTTGCGTACTCTTGATGTCGAATTTCTGCTGGCTTTCATGCAAGCTGTCTTTGGACGACTTACAGGTGATGGTTTCTGCATCGAGCGTGAAAGTCTTACATTTGATGGCGATGCTGTCGCTCTTCTGCGTGATGGTGCTGGTGTCTTGCTCGCCCTGACACGTGGTGGTTATAGCTGTGCCGTCCAGCACCATGGTCTGCGTGATTTTGCCTGCGTCATTCACCACCTTGACGGTGATGCCGCTTTCTTTGTTGAGTTCTATGCGGCATACCAGTTTAGCCATGCTATGACCCTTGTTCCTCTTTGGTTTCCAGGACGATGGTGCCTTCCTTCATTTCCAGAAGCTCGGTGTCGGCCGCCTGTTTACGCTTGACGCTGAAGGCCGCTTTCTGCTCGCTGTAAGTGTGGCGCATGGAAGTCTGGCTCTCGGCGCTCCAGCCGAACAGGATGTGGTTGCCTTGTCCATCCACGGGCAGACGCGCCCCGCTGCGCCAGTCGAGTACATCACGAATGATAGCCGAGTGGAGTTCAAAGGCCACGAGTACGCGGCTATTCTTGAACAGCGGAAAATAGAAATGGTGAGAAAACTGGTACGGCGCAAAAGGTACGATCACCTGCGTGTTGTCCCACAGCGGAATGGCCACTTTGTAGACATCGAGCGAAGTGGCACTTTCCTGGTAAATCTGGTAGGTTTCGTCGCTCTGCTGGCCGGTTTCACTCAACATCTTGCCTTCTACGCAAACCGGATAGTGTGGTACACGAAAAGGCGGGTACTGTACCACTTTCTCCGCCTGCAACTCGAGAGCGACATCCACCGCCACGTCATAGCCGGAAAATGCCATCTCCATGTCGCTAATCGCTTGTTGATCGTGGGCGTGGCCGACGACCGAAGTGCGCCACACACGATATACTTTGGTGGCAGGGAAAAGAGAAACTCCCCACTCGCTGTCCAGTTGCAGCAGGCAACCTGGAGCGATGAGCATGGTGGGAAAGTCGCTAAACGACAAATGGAGTTCGTGCTGCCGCAGCTGCAAACGAGCGGTTTCGAGCATGCCGCGTGCATCCAAGTCGCCGGCGATCGGGTAGCGCAGCAGCATGTCGCGGCGTACACCCGTGACCGCTTGCGTGTTGGCGATGGTTTTCTTCTGGATGTTTTCGGTGTAATGGTTGAGCAGTTGCACTTCGTGCCGCGTCGTTTCAGGAAACAGCAGCTGCCACTCTTTAATCTGTCGCATCACGACTGGCTGGGCTACGCCAACATCTTGTTTGGCTGTGGCGATCTTGTAGCTGTTGGCGACGCTGTCGTACAGCCATAAGCCGTTGTGATGGGCGATGTACCAGATGACGAAGTCGTAAAAACTGGCCTCGTTGGCGGTGTCGCCAAGCCCGACCATGATGATCGCTTTCTGCGTGTCGAGCGGCGCAAAATCGTAGTTCAGGGTGATCTTTTCCCCCTTGTGCGCCTCGATCACATTCTTCATAGTGCTGTCAACCGCCAACTGGCAGGGAAAATGTTGCCCCCACAACACCTGGGCAACGTCGCTAAATGTCAGCGAATAGTGGCGGCAGAGTACGGGCTCTTGCTTGACATCGGGCAGCACGATTTCGCGTAGCCTTTTTTGCTGGACCAATCCTTGCAGGGTAAGCGCAGGCGGCGTGTCTGGTTGGTCGAAATATGCTTTGATGACGAAGTTGACGGTGATGAGGTCCTGTTTGACAAACTCGCTGAACAGCAGATCGTACTCTTTGAGCAGCCAGAAATCAACCGAAGCGGTAAAACCGTAACTGTAGAGCGTCACGGCAAAATTTTTGACGTGTCCACCCGGAACTGTAAAGGGATTGCCGGCGATCGTCAGTACGAGCTCTAGTCCGAGGTCTTGTGCAAACGTTTGCATAATGTCAGTTTTCCACGGCGAAATGGTGATTCACCGAATCGAAAATGAGATAAATCGGCTGTGGGTTGTCAACGATCGTGCAGGTCAGCTCAAAACGCAAACGAAAACTGCTATCTGCCTGTATTTCACGAATGCTTACCATTTGGACGCGCGGCTCGAACAAGGCAATGTTCTGTGTGATTTCTTCGATGATGGTATGTACTGTCGCCTTGTGCGAGCGGTAGGCATTGTAATCGCCGACGCCCAGTTCTCTGAGGAAGGAACCGAACCCTTTTTTGACATTGAGGATGTTCTTCAAATTGATGAGAATCGCCTCGATCTCGTCGGGTTTTTTTTTGCCGGTGTAAAACTGGGCAAGAAACATAGGAACCTCCGTTTAACTATGCCGCCAATACAGATAGGCGTTGATGCCCTCGAGCGACGGTATGTCGTAGAAGGCCAGATTTTTTTCGCCGAGAGCATAATCCCACTCTTCGCCTTCGCCGATGAGGAAAAATTCTACCTCGGGGCCAAAAGTATGCTGAAAGGGCGGCCGGCTGATTTTTCTGAGCGGGATACCTTGCAGAGCCATCTGGTGTACCATCGGCAGTCGGGCCAGGCTTGCCAGTTTGAGTCCTTCCCAGGCCAGAGGCGCCGTAATGGCCGGCTTTTGGATCAGGAAATATACTTCCTTGGCATCAACCGCTTCCTTGGGTAATTTTGCAATGACATACATACCTTCGTTTTTCTTGAACGGTGCGTATGGAGTTTGCGCCTTGACAAGCTGCAACTGGCGGAGCAAAGGTTCGGTAATTTGCTGGAAACAAACGGCAAACTGCTCGTGCAGATATGGCTTTTCCACATTGTCCGGTGTACAGTTCTGGTACAGACACAGCGTAATGTAAAAAATCTTCATCGCTTCGTACAGGAAGAAGGGATGGTAGTGTATCTCTGCTCTGAGGTTGCCGAAAAAATGTTTGAGTTTGTAGACTTCCTGCAGACATTGCTTGGCAATAAAAAGATTCTCACCGCTCAGATATTTGGCGGTGATCTCCTGAGACAACTGGAAATGAAACACTTCAAGCAGTTGTAACAGGTAACTTACGGTTTCCATGAGAAAAGGCGACGTACCGACCTGTAAGAGCGGCGGCACATAATCGCCGCACAATTCCCATACCCCTTCGCCGCTCTTCTGGAATTCGGCGAACTTGATACTGTAACGCGCGTCGTTATGGCTTTGTTCTGAAGACAGCACTAATTGATAGGACTCACGCGCCATGTCGCCGCTTTCGTTGCCGGCCGATTCTTCGCTGTCGGTAGCAGCAAGTACATGCAGATAGACGGCGACCCTGATTTTACCGGCAATGTTGACGTTGAGCGGCTTGGCAGTTGCATTTTCAGGAATGTTGAGCAATAAGCCAGACGGTAACACCAGCACCATGGTCACGAGCGAAAGAATGCCTTCTTTGAGGAGCGAGTCGTTCCATTGCAGGCGGCCAATGCCGTATGACGGCAGGCCGCACACGCTAAATCGCTGCCTGGCTTCGGCCAGTACCGAATCTTCCAGTGCCACCAAATGCTCAGGCAAGAGAGCCTGTCCCATTTGCCATTGTACACGCGCCAATTTGTCTTGTGCAGACATATTTTTTTCTCGTTGTTGTTAATGGTTCGCTCATGCAGACAATTTTTACTTTTTGCCGGTAAAGAAATTGGCGAATTTTTCGCCTACAAGTTCGCGCAGCCAATAGGCGGCTTTTCGAAACAGCATCAATACGCTGTGCATACGAGTGGAATTGCGATGCTCCGTTTTGGACAGCCATTCCCGACACAGATTGCAAATGCTGACCAGCGCTACCGACTCATCGGAGGTACCTTTCACTTTGTGGTAGTGCTCGACCGCCTGGTCGATGGGAGTCAGACCGTGGCCAGAGCGGCTGCCCATCGCCGAAGAAGCAATCTGCCATTCATAAAACGTAGGCATAGCGAGACCGCTGCTTATATTGGAGAGAAAAAGTTTTTCCGCTTCTTCCACCGTTGTCTGGTCCGCTTTATACAGCAAATTCTTGCCGATCCAGCCATGGAAAGAGCCGCCGAAGTGCTCGTTCATCTTGGTCTCGACCCAGGAAAGATGACACAATGCGGCGAGCGCGAAGTATAGCAGATTGAGTTCTTTGTTCTTGTCACGTCTTTTTCTCATCGCCACGATCAGGTCGTAGTCATCAATCAGGTCCGTGGATATGAACCTGGAACAAAAATCGTTGGGCATGTTGGTAAAATCTGTGAAGCGGATTTTGTTGAAGTAATATTGGTTGCGCGGAACTTTAGCGTATTGCGGCATGCCTTTGAAAAAGTCTATGTTCACGCTGTCGGGGTGGAATGCGCTTGGTTTCTTGTAGGGTTCTCCGCCTCGCACTTTCTGGTATTCCACAAACAGTTCGTGCATGGCTTTGTAAGCCTTGGTAAACTCCTCGGCGTTGTTGCGTTTGATCTCTTTGAGGTCGAACGGGCGGATGTAGTGGTAGACATAACCCGGTTGATCCGGATAGCGGATGGCATTGCCGTGCCCGTAGTGGGATTCGGTAGCGGCATTGACTATTTCTTCCTTGATTGGGATTTGCCGGTCATCGTTGAAGGGAAACATATGCTTGAAATCGGGCCCGACACAAAGATTTGTCACGTCGTTGAACCGGGGCGATCGCGCGCCGGCGAATCCCTGATGCGCCCAAAAATCGGCGAACACGTGCATGCGCACGCCCATGTAAGCATCTTTGAACAGAATCGGATCCAGGCCGTGGCGACTCTTGAATTTTTCGGCAATGCTCATTTCTTCGCGGTGCAGAGTGTTGCGGATGTAGTAGTAAAGTTCATCGCTGTTTTTGGCAGCGATGGCTTTGCGCAAGTCTTCCACCATGGCGTTTCCCAGTTTGGACCCGGGATAGCACACGAGCTGCTGTTCGAGCAGCAGATTCTCGTCTTTACGGGTCATAGTCTTCTCGAACAGTTCCATCAGCTCGTAGGAAAGTTCGTACTGCTTCTGGTACGTCGAGCCGGTATTGGGCGGATCGAGATTGGGAAAGAAGTGGAAGGCGGTCCACGCCAGTGCATGCCAGGGTCCCCGATTCTCGGCCCATGGCTTCCATTTATGCCCACCTTTTTGCAGCATGAGTTTGGAAGCAACTGCACTAGCAGTGCGTTGGACATGCTGGTTCTGTTCCCAGTATTCCAGCTTCCAATGGAAGTTGTCGTTGTTGGTGTCGATGAAAGTCATACCGAACATTTCGTGTTTGCCTTCGATGGCCTCATCTACCAGCTCGGCGTATTCACCAATATTCAAAGCTGCCTCACACGGGATACCCGCACTGCGCGCGGCCATGTAAGTACCCCAATAATGGAAATCTCTATGCATATCAAACTGCCTTTAAAATTTTCTCTGCCGCATTCGCGGCAGAGATTTCTTACACTCACATGAAATTTCACATTGTCAAAAACCAATATGAAACATTACCCTCTGGTTACACCCCACGGCTTGACGAATTTTTGGGAAACGGACACGGCCAGGTGGATGTCTTGCTTGGTGTCCTCGGAAATGACGCCGAGGGTGAGCTGGTAATTGAGCGGTTTCGGCACTTCGCTGCCAGGTTGATCGGCCAGATACAACTGGCGGTCGCTGCCTTGCACATAGATGATAGCGGTGAGGTTGGCATCGTTGCTGTGGACGCATTTGAAGAACTTCTTGTCCATCGGGTCGTATTCGTAGATGTTGAAGGCAATGGCAATGGCGATGGACTGCATCTGCGTGTGCAGCAAGGCGGCCACGTTATTTTTGTTGGTGATGGAAAGCTGGAACGAGAACAGTAACGGTTGCGAAAAGCCGCCTTCCCAATGGAATTGGGCAATCGGACCTACCACTTTGAGCAGACTGTCATCGAGCGGGACTTTCAGTTCTTGATCTTTGGCCAGTTCAGTTTCGCCTATCTTGAGGTATGTGACGTGGCCGATCAGGTCCTGCACATCACGCTTGAAGTTGTAGGCATTGAACACAGAACATGGTTTGTCTGTTGCTGGCATTGGTTTTCTCCTTTGAAGTTGTTTGGATGAACTATAGGGACGATCGTTTTACGCTGCCGCCCTATTTCTTTTGCAGACCGGATTCCAGACGCAGCTCGACATCCATGCCTTCAAACTGGATGTGCGGCAGAATGGCCACCACGCAGTGGTACCAGCCGATCATACCGGGTCTCTCTTTGACTTCTACCAACGCGGCCTTGAACGGGTAATACTTGAGCGTCAGGTCATCGGGGTTGACCACGGTGGTGACGAAGTTCATCAGCCAGTCGCTGATGGTTCGCTTGATATAAGGCGCGTCGGCACTGCTGCCGATGTTGTCGCGCATGATGCACTTGATGTAATGGGCGATGCGGGTGATGGAGAGGGTGTACGACAGGTTGCACACCAGTTGCGAGTTTTCGCTATCCTTGGGGTTCTTGAATTTTTTCGGTTTCTTGAGCGACTGGCAACTGAAGAAGCAGGCGTCGGCAGAGCCTTTGCGATAGACGAGCGGAATGAAGCCGCAATTGGCGAACTCCAGCTCACGGTAATCGGGGATGACTACCTCGATCGGCACCTTGATCTCATTCTCGCCGCGCGTGTTGAAAGTGTACACCGGCAGACCGCTGATCAGTCCGCCACCCTTGGGACCGCGCAGGTACTGGCACCAGCCGGAAGTTTCGAACGAGCGGACCATGTTGCGGGCGAACAGAGCCACGGCATTGCCCCACACGTATTTTGTGCTGTCGTTGCCGTTTACTTGCTCGACAAAGGCGATATCGCTGCACGGGTTGGTTTCAGGGTTATAGGGCAGGCGCAGGATGTATCTCGGCAGCACCAGGCCGAGATAAGGAGCTTCGGGCAAGTCGCGTATGGCCGCCCAATCGCCGTATTTGGGCTGGTTCATGAGGCCTTCGAGATCTTTCACTGCGGTCAGCTCTTCTACCGTCTCGCAGCCGAAGAAGCGCGGTGAGACAGCGCCGATGAACGGTGCATGGCTGGCGTTGGCAACCTTGGCCACCTGCTTGAGCCAGAAGGCGTCTTTCGGCGTGTGTTCGAACTCGTAGAGTCCGAGTATGCCCCCGAACGGCTTGCCGCCGAACTGGTCGTATTCATGCACATATATTTTCTGGAACAAGGCACCTTTGCTGATGTCAACCGAGTTGTTCTCGAAATCTTCGTACAGTTCTTCTTTGGTCACATCGAGCAAATCGAGCATGATGTTGGCTTTGAAATTGGTGTGCAAAGCGAGGTCGTGCAGCGCCCGCCAGGCACTTTCCATTTGCTGGAATTTGGGGTGGTGCAGGATTTCGTTGAGCTGCGCCGAAATCAGCTTGTCAATGAAGGCCATGAGTGCCTGGATTTGCGCCTTGTCAAAACGCCCGCCTTCCCTGCCGACATTCAAAAGTAGCGCTGCCAGGCCGGAAATGAAGCGATCTTCATCGCTCACTTTCTCCACCGTTTTCTCCAGGTTTTCCTGGATCATGGGCGTCGGCGGATTGGCCAGTTGATCGTTGAGACGCATGCAGGCCAGGAATTTTTTCAGGCTGATGTCTTGTACCTGTTCTGTTGTTTGGACCTTGGGATCGGCCATATAAATTTTCCTTTCTTGTGAGATTGTTATGCCTTGCCTGGAGGCAGTGCGCGGCTTGCGTCCTGTTCTGTGGGCAACGAGAAGCTCTCAAACCCTTTGAGTTCCTCGACCACCTTCTTGAAGGCCGCTTCATTGGCGAAAAGCGAGGCGAGCAGGTTACGCAGCTCTTTCTTGTTGGCGACGTTCGATTCCACCTCGAGCAGCAGCTTTTTGAGCAGCATGAGGCTGCGCAATTTGGGCACGTGTTTGATGATTACGTCCGGCGTGAACGACTTCATGCTTTCGACCGGCAGGTTTACCCGCATCTCTTCCGCTTTTTGCGGATCTACTTTGTTGGCGACGACAAAATCAAGCGCCATCTTCATGTCTTTCATCATGGCGTCGAGATTGCTGCCCTCGATAGAACGGCTGCGGCGTTCTTCAAAATCCACCTTGCGATCGGCCGAGGTGCCAAGCGACATGTCGCCCATCACCATGAGCCGCAAGGGGAGATTGACCGTTTCCGGTTCGCCGTGTATTTCGGTGCGATAGGTCAACGTCAATCTCGATTTTGGTACTTCGTCCTGTACAGACATTAGCGTTCTCCTTTAAAGCATTACCTATTACCTGTTGTCAAGTTACTATACCGTCGAAAATCACTACTATACGATTGTTTTCCTCACCGCCACGGATCTTTTCCATACCCAGATAACTCTTTTGCTGCAGTTGTATCCATCCTTTTTGCGAGCGAATGACGAGGATCACCTTGATGTCTACTTCCGCTTCGCGCAGCACCGGAAAAAGAACCGTGTGCAAGCGTTTGACGATTTTGTCGGCCCAGGGAATACGCTCATCGCTATATTCTTCGTCGCAATAGAGCGTTACCATCACTCCTCTATGGCGCAATATGGCTTCGGAGCCAAGAATGTGATAACCTCCGAGAATGGTTTCACCGAGTCGCGTGCCATCACCTCTGAGGCGGCGGGTATGGGAGGTTTTTTTGACCCAGACGCCCAATTCAGGGAAAGTTAGGTGGAACAAATGGTGGATGGTAGTGAGCGAATATATCCCGGTAAGCCGCAAATAAGCACGTTTGGTCCTTTCCCAATCCGGATAGAGAGCGGTGTCCAGTTCGGGGTAGATAGTATGCCAATAATTTTGCAGCAGCTTGTGGTCAAAGAAACCGAGGAAATCTACAAAGGCTTTTTCGTCCATATTGCCCGTATCCAGCATCTTCATGAAATAAGAGGGCAGCGGCGTTGTTGCACTGAGCAGCCCCGTATTGGCGGTGATGATGACCTGGCGCACAGGGGCGCGACGAAATTCTATACTTTCCAGCAGCGTAGCGGGCGAGACACTGCTGAAATGGCTGTGGAAAAGAATCTCTTCCGTGCGATAGCCCATGTGCCGGAGAAGTTGCAGCAGGGCAATAATATCGAATTCACGGATTTTGCGACAAATATCTTGCTCTATATTTTCCACACCATCTAACCTTTTCTTCTCTTTAATGGAAACCCAATTATTTGAATAAAGTACAAGAGTATTTTCAGCTACTTGTAAGTAAAATTGTATCAATTTTTTTTCAATGTTGCAACTACATTTTTATCTGAAACCTTCTAGCACCTACATTCCGCAGCCATAAGGCTGAGCGGGCAAGGTATTACTTGAAAAGATATAAAATTTTAATTCTTTTTGAGCGTCACGAAAACTGTCGCTGGCCACCAAACAAGACAGCACTGGGCGGGGAGGTTACTTAAGAACGGTTGATTTTTTCCGCTACGGCCTGCAAAATTTTCATAACTATTTCCGGTTTCGAGCCGGCGCTGGTGTAAGTAAAACCTGGCGCTTTTTCACATCTTTGCATGATGTAGGCGGTGTGTTCATTGGCCGTCACTTCTTCCAATTTGTTTGCTACCACGATATCCCAGCCGCCTTTTTGCATGCTGTGGTAGGCGGTCTTGAGCAGCTCCTCGGTTGCGATGTGGCTCTCCAGTTTGAAGCCGACAATGAGCAGTTCTTGATATTTTTCGCGTATTTTTCCCAATAGCTTCGGTGTTGGTTTCAGGGAGACGACAAGGTTTTCCCGATCCGATTTGATCTTGCCTGCAAAATATTCGGCCGGCTCGTAGTCGAGTACTGCGGCGGGAAAAATGAGTGCGTCGTATTTCTTTGCAGCGAGTTCGCCCAAAGCCGCATTGAGCATTTCCTGCGGTGTTTCGACTCTTACCGTGGGGATGTAGTGAGGTGGCGTGACATCGCCAGACCCGTACACGAGAAATGTGTTGGAGCCTTGCGCATAGGCGTGTCCGGCAAGCTCTACGCCCAGTTTGCCGGAAGAACGGTTGGAGATGTAGCGCACGGCGTCTATTTTACCCCTGGTAGGGCCGGCCACGACCATCACGTTTTTTCCTTTTAGTTTGCCGCCGGCGAGTGTGTGCGCGACAAAAGCGGCGATGTACTCAATGTCGGCGATTTTGGCTTTGCCCTCTTCCTGGCGTGGTTCCAGAAAGTACACGCCCAATTTTTTCAGACTTACCATGTTGGTTTGGAAGATCGGGTTGGCGTAAAGGCTTTCATGCATGGCGGGCACCATAACCACCGGCTTTTGCGTGCCGAGTGCGCTTGCCAGTAAGGCTGTCACCGCATTGTCGGCAATGCCGCCGGCCGTTTTGCTAATAGTATTGAGGGTGGCGGGCGCGACCAGTACAAGATCTTCCCCGCCGATGTGCTCCACTTTGCCGCTGAGCCTTGTGATGGTGCTCTGCTGCGTGGCCCATTCCATCACATTGGGGTGGATGATTTCCTGCGCGTCGTCGCTCATGACGGCTTTGACCGTTGCTCCGTATCGGCGCAGCATCCTGGCGATTCTCGGCGATTCGATAGCGGCGATGCTGCCGGTCACGCAGTGCACGACAGTCTTGCCTTGCAGATAGTTGTTGCGTAGTTCGACTTGTGTGTCTAGGGATACCATGACGCTCTCCATTCTCCAGAAAATATCGGGAATATCCCCGACATTTATTTCCACTGGGCCGGCTATAACCTTCGCTGTAAGATAGGTTCGTCGTGTTAGTCTTGCGGTTTGGCGTTCCAGATAAGGCATGGGAGTAGGAGTGAGAGCACGGAGGCAGCCACCCAGAAAGCGATTGCCTTGTCAAAATGGTAAACTACCTTGCCGTCCACCACCACCTGGCCGATGTGAATGAGATAACCGCTGAGCCAATCCTGGGCCGCGGCTCCGAGATAACTGAATAGGCCGATGAACCCCATCACCGCCCCGGTGACCCGTTTCGGGCAAAGGTCTACCGCCGTAAGCCCGCCGAGGAACACCACCGAACCGCTGATGGCAAAACCGAAAAGCGACAAACTGAGAAGGCTTAGCCACGTCATGTGTGCAGGCGTCGCAAAAAATAGTACGAGCGACGCTGTCTGTAAAAGTCCGTAAATGAGAGTGGGCACGTTGCGCCGTGAGCCAAAAAAACGATCGGAGAAATAGCCACAGAAGGCGGCGCCGAAAAATCCGCCGACTTGTGAAAGGCCGAGGAGGAGGCCGGCCGTCTCAAGCTGGTAATGCTTGTCCTCCTGCAAATAGAGGATGCCCCAGTTGGACACCGCATAGCGTGCGACATAGGCCATGGCGCTGCTCAACCCCAGAATCCACACCACCGGGTTATGGAAAATTTCAAGCTGTCTGTAGAAGAGAGATCCTTTCTGCGAGGCCGCAGTCCCTGCTACGTAGTCGTTCTTGTACTCAGCTACCGGCGGCAGTCCGTAGGTCTGTGGCCGGTCGGCCAGCGTACGCAGCATGATCAAAGCAGCCACTACGCCGAGCATCCCTGTCCCCCAGAAGCCCCAGCGCCAGCTCGTGTGCGCCACCAGATAGGCGATGCCTGCATAGGCAATGCCTTCGCCGATGTTGTGCGCAATGAACCAGACGCCGTAGCGCGTTCCGCGTTCGCGGTTGCTGAACCACTGCGCCAAAGCCACCACGCTCGGAGCCGAGCCCATGGACTGGAACCAGCCGTTGATTCCCCACAAGATAAAGAAGACCCAGAACCAGGTGGTAAAGCCAAGGAACAGGTTGATGAACGAAGAGATCAAGAGTCCGCTCGCCATGAACCGGCGGATATTGCTGCTGTCGGCGAGGAAGCCGTTGCAAAATTTGCCGAACGCATAGGCCAGGAGCAACGCCGCGCCGATTCTGCCCATCTCTTCCGCATTGAAAATTTTGGCATCGAGCATCGGTTTTTTCACCACGGCAAAACTTTGCCGGCATACGTAGTAAATGGCATAGCCGAGAGTAATGCTGAGAAACACGCTCCATCTCTTTTGTTCGTAGAGGCGCGCTACTTCCTTGGGATCGTCGCTGCACGGCGGCCGATCAGCGCCGGTTTTATAGAAATTGATGATTTTGTGAAACACGATGAAGACTCCTCAAGTTACGGGCGTATCTAACACTTCGGG
>JAGVGO010000162.1 GCA_020057085.1 Planctomycetota bacterium
TAGCATAGTTCGCAATTCTTTCTGGTTTTTTGGCCATAAATCCCCCTCACCCGCCAGTCGCCTTCGGCTTCTGGCGACCTCTCCCGCCAGGGGAGAGGTGAGTTATCATTAGAAATTTATTTGCCCGTTTGCAGATATTCCATGTAAGCTTGCCACACGCGCGGTGAGACGGCCTCCCTCGTATCCCTGTCCAACGCACGACAATTCAACGTCTTGCCCTCCTGTGCCATCTGCCTGTAAGCAGTCGGCAGAGAAGATGGTGGCAACAGGTCGGGCACGGTGTACAGCAGGTGAATATCGTTCTTGCCCTGATAGTCGTCAGGTGCAGCGAATAGCAAGCGATGCCAGCCTGCATCCACATCACGGGCGAGATAAAAGAGTTGGCGCTTGATGCAAAATCCGATGACCAAAGCGGGCACGCGTTCCGGCGCGTACAGATACAACACACCGCTCACGCCGTTCGCCTCGATATACGGGACATAGAGCGAAATTTCGTGCGGTCCTACCGCCGTGGCAAGCGGCTGTTTGTTGTCTCCTGTGTTTCCCGTCCGCTCCACCGCGATGACCTTTGCGCTCATCTCCTTGAGACGAGCTTCCAGTGTGCGCACCTTGTATTGTAACTGCGCCTGGGACAACACGCTATCTTCCAGCGCAGAACACTTCTGTTGCAATTCGCTGCACTTGGCCTCTAACTCGCGGCACTGGCGCACTTTCTCCTGGTATTCTGCGCTTGCCATAATATTCTCCACAGTCGCTGAAACAGCAAGACGCCAGTATAACAAAATACTGAAGAGCGCCAGTAGAACACACAGGGATGGCGCATAGCGCCGGCTGATATGTTTGACCTGTTCCTGCCAGCCGCTTGTGGTTTCGCCGTTGCTGAATTTTCCCATGAATTCGTCGTCGCGCAAAGGCTGATAGGCGAATTTGTCTGCCATATCTTCTACCTTAAATCAATACACCGCTTGCTCGATCTTTGGCGACAGTTCGAGCCACTCTTTTTGCAGAGCCTGGTATTTCAGATGCAAACTAGCGACCTTTTCGTATCGCTGCTGGAGCAGACGATCTTCGGCTCCGTCCTGGTACAATGCCTTGAGCCACACGTCGCCAAAGTGAGTCTGTTTTTCCAGCCATTTTTTGATGGTGAGGAGATACTCACGGATTTCCTGAAGGCAGTAGAGCGGATAGCTCCACAGCCTGGTGCAGTTACCCAGTGCGCTGGCATCGAGCCGCGTCATAAAATTTTGCTTGACGGCAGCAACAAATGTTTCCGTATCGTGGCAACCGTGCAAATAGCTTGGCATATCTCGCAACGGTTTTTCCGCCACCAGTTCGTAAAAACGGATAGGCAGGAGCTGCGCGTGCAGTTTCCACAAAAAGACCACCTTGGCCGCGGTATCACTCAGCGTGTCGCTGTTACCGCTCTGCTGCAAAGTTTCCAATAAAAAACGTACAGGAGTGAGCGCCTGATCTAAAGTCTCCTGATGCTTGGCCACGAGGTGGCGGCGTACGGCGCTAGATAAAATTTCGAGCAGCTTTTGTGCCACGTAACGATAACGATCGAGCGCCGGCAGATCCATAAGCCCTGCCTCGGCCAGCCTGACTTTCTGGATATCGTCGCCGAGCAATCGGCCAAACTCCTTGAGTGGCAGTACATAGTCGCGCATACCGGTGATGGCCAGTTCCAGATGCGACAGCGACAACCTGAGATTGTCCAAAAGCTTTTCGCGTACTTTAGTATGCCCGATGTTGCTTTTCTCCTGCCACTTGGTGACGATGCTCTGGTAGAGCGGCACAAAGCTCTCGTTCAGTTCCTGCAAAAAGGTTTGTACGGTTTGCGCGAAATAGCGCCTTTTCAGTTGCAGACTGGTGTGTTGCAGATAGTGTTCCACTCTATCTCGCACCATGGGGATGCCACCGGCGTTCTGTGCATCGAAAATGGTGCGGATCTGCGCATCTACTTCGCTATTTCCTGAAAGATTTGGATTGCCGCGCATGGCAAGAAATGCCTGTAGTCTGGCAGTATCTTCCGGAGCCAGGCTGTTTTCCTGGCGCTTGCGAAAAAATTTCGACATCAGGGCCGAGGTGACAAAAATATCGACTTTGGTGTTGCCGATGACATTACGGATGTTGCGCTGGACGTTGTCGAGCGTGTTTTGGAAGCTCTCCAGCTCACCACCTTGGGCGGCGTTGATCGTGTCGTACTTGTTGATGGCGATGAAGAGAGAATCTTGTAAATCGGCCTTGTGGCGGTTTTCTTTGAGTACACGCAAAATCTCGACCGCCGGCAGAGTAAGTGCACGCTGTGTATCGGTGAGCAGCACCAGGGCATCCACCTCCTTGAGAAAAAAAAGCGAGGAATGACGCACGCGGATCGTGATGGCGTCTATGCCCGGCAGGTCAACGAATTCGAGAGCCGAGTTCCATTTTTGCACGGTGGCACTACTCTGTTTCGCCCCGGCAATGCCGGTGTTATCGGTGGTGCGCACCATCTGGTAGATGTGGTGTACGAGGTATATCTCGTAGAGCGGAATTTTACTACGATCATAGGCGGTGAACTCAGGGCTGTTGTCCTGGCTCTTCAAGAAACGCGATCGCTCGATGATGGTGGTGAAGTCAATGGCGGTAGTGAACCGTTCGTCATTGCTGCTCAACCTGGCAAATAGGCCGGACGTCTGGATGGCGTAGACGAGGTTGACGAAATCTTTAGCGACTTTGATGTCGTGTGTGATTTCGAGCAAGACAAAGTAGATCAGCTTGAGTATCTCGCTGTCCATGTTTTTCAAGCTGCCCACATCCTGGATGCGGCGCAGGGTGTCGAGAGTGGCTTTGCTCGTGGCGTGCGGCGCTTTGCTGCGATAGTATTCATCTATCTTCCTTTCGATGCCGGCTTGTGTGAAATAGTCATAGTAAGGCTTTACCACTTCCTTGATCTCTTTCTGCGTGTAGTAACAGAAGGAGGCGGCTTCGCTCTTGCCAAAAACTATGACGGTCGGCACGAAAGTGACTTCCGCTGCGCCCGACAACACGATTTCGTTTTGCAACAGTTCGTTGATGAAAATGCTCTTGCCGCAGCTCTGCTCGCCGATAAAGCCGATACGGAAGGTCGGGCGGCAGTCGTAGGTCTGGAATTTTTCGATGCGGGCAATTTCCTCGCTGTATTGCGAGTCGTTCACTTCACTTGCGAACTCCTTACGCCAATCATCCCAGAACTGTTTTGTTTTTTCCCCGTAAGCTATCAGATCGCGGCACACATCGCGTAAAGAGGACATTTTTGCTACTTCCCTTTGTTAGTTTGCTTGAAGAAGCGTGTTTCGCCGTATTCGTCGCGGTATTTTTCAAGACTCTCCTGTAACGCTTGCACCGTTTTTTGCAAAAAAGCGCGGTCCACTGTTTTATTGGCGCGCATCTTTTGCAATTTTTTGTACTCACGAGCTATCGCTTCGTATTTGCCTTGCGCCGAGGTTTCGACCGCTTCCAGCCGTTTTTGCAGGTCACTGGCGAGCTGCTGTTCGCCTTCACTTTGGCTCGCTTTCTGACAGGCATCCCAGGACTGCGCATAAAGTTTTTGGTAATAGCAGTAAAGGGAAACATTGAGAGACATTTCAGCAGAAGATTTCTCGTTCATTGCCAACAGGTTCTGATACAACCATAGCGGTTCGAACTGGCTGAGAGGTACGCTATGCTCGATAGTGACGACACCCGGCCCTGGCAGGCGGATTTTGAGTCCCAGTTTGCCATCCTTGATGCCGGTCAGTTTCACTTCGCGGTCATCTTTCCACCATGGCATCTTTTGTAGTGTATCCCGCAACATGTGCTGCATTACCGTACATTCGCCCGATTTGATACGCCCATCGGTCTGTTGCCACAGTTGTTCCAGACGCGGCAATTCGCAGATCAGGCGTTTGAGTTCCTCCTGTGCATCCACGCCGCGTGCACGAACGAGCAGTGGTTTGAGTTCGTCCACCGCCTTCTGAAACAGGTAGGTTTGCATGACGTTTTGCACAATTTTTTGATACTGTTGCACCAGCTCTTTTTGCGGGGCGTCGTTTTCTTGGGCACGCTGGATAGCGTTTTGCCAATTATCCAACTCGCGCTGCAGGCGACTCTGGAAAGAAGTGTGAACACTCTTTGTCAACTGTTCGAGCCATGCCAATTTTTTTTGCGCTTCCTGGAATTGACCGTTTTGCAAATTTACCTGCAGCACGCTCTGGTACGTCGCCATCTCAAGCAAGATAGTATCCTCCAGATTTTTCTGCGGCGCTGTCGTTTCCTCCTCCAGCCAGCCGATGCCCTGACAATCTTGCTGCAGTTTGCTGCAAATTTCCAGTGCCCTGACGAATTTTTTTTGTGCCAGATCTTGATTCATTTCCGCGATCTTTTCACGCACTCGCTCCCCCATTGCCTGGCGTAGCCGGTCAATGTCTTCGCGTGCCTTTTCCGCTGCCTTGCTGCGCGAATATTCGATGACCAGACGGTCATATTTTTGCAAGGCATCGCGGTGATCGCCCATTTTCTCCGACTTTTTGGCCTTCAGGTAAACGGCCTCGGCACGCATCTCGCTTTCGTTTTCCATCTGCGTCAGGGGCGGTTTATCGGGCACATCAGGTGTTTTGTGCGGCTCCGGTGTCGGTTTACCATTTTTTATCGGTGGCGTATCGGGCGTATATGGAGTGTTGACAGGTTTGGCATTGCCGAGTATCAGAAGGAGGAAAAAGCCGACGAGTGCAGTTACCGGTAACACATAGAAAAGCGGGTTACTCTTCCTGGCAGCTTTCATGCGCTGGCTGTCGGGACGGTTGGGTGCTTCTTTTTTGAGTGTGCCGGTACGCCGCATGGTATCGCGGCGTAAGGCGGCAGTACGGCTGAGTGCGCGCGTCGTGTTGAGGCCATTTTTTTTGCGTACGCTACTATCCGGCTTTTTTTGCCATGCTTCAATATCGCTGATGATGTCGCTATTGCTGGCATAACGTTTGTCTGGCTCTTTTTGCATCATTTGCATGATGATGCGACATAGCGGCTCCGGTACATTGGGTGACACTATTTGCAGTGCCGGCGGTTCCTCCATGATATGTTTGATGATGAGTGCGCGTATGTTTTCACCCTGGAACGGGGTGCGGCCTGAGAAGATGCGATAGAACGTGGCACCGAACGAATAGATGTCGGCACGATGGTCTACCGCTTCCCCTTTAGCCTGTTCCGGGGATATGAAGTGAGGTGTGCCGAAAACCTGTTCGCGTTTTTCCTCGCTGCTTTTTTGGCCAATACGCTTGGCAAGCCCCAGATCGCCGATCTTCACCATCTTTTCTTCGGACAGCATCAGGTTATCCGGCTTGATGTCGCGATGAACGATTTTTTTCCGTTCGGCATATTCCAGCCCGCGTGCAGTGTCGAGCATGTAGCGCACCGCTTCCGGAACCGTAAGAGCCTTGCCGCCTTCAATTAGCTGCTGGATACTGCCACCTGCCGCGAATTCCATGGAAAAATAGTAACGGCCGTTCTCCTCACCAACGTCGTGTACCTGCAAAATATTGGGATGGTTGAGATTGGCGCTGGCACGTGCTTCTTCGATGAAACGCTTGATAAAATTATTGTCCTGGCCCAACCGCTGATTCAAGATTTTGATGGCAACATCGCGTTGCAGCGATAGTTGTCTGGCGCGGTAGACAGTTCCCATACCGCCGCGGCCGAGCCTTTCTAAAATCAGATAGCCGGCGAGTTTTTGGTTGAGTAAAGGATCCTTATCGAGGCTCTGTTCCTTTTCCAGCCAGGACATGCTGGTCTCACCGATAGATATCTCGTCACCATCGGTAAGCTGGATAACGGCACTGATATTTTGTCCATTCAACGCTGTTCCGTTCAAACTCCCCAGGTCTTCGATGTAAAAACGCCCGTCTTTACTGGAGATACGGAAATGTTCACGTGAAATCAGCGTGTCGGAAAGTTTGGCTACCAGTTTGGTGCCACGTCCCACCACTATTTCCGCACCGGAAAACATAAATTTCTGGCCGCGGTCTGGTCCTTTTTCAACAATGAGAACCGCCATGCTGTTCTGCCTTTTTAAAAAACTTCCGCATAGAGTGCCGTACCTATGCGTACCAGAGTGGCTCCTTCGCCAATCGCCACCTCAAAATCCTGGCTCATGCCCATGGAAAGATGCGGCAGTGAGAGATTGCCGCTATATTTGGCACGCAGTCGCTCTGCCAGCTCGCGCAGAGTACGGAAACAAAAACGGCAAACATCCATATTGTCGGTTTGCGGCGCCATCGTCATCAACCCGCAAATACGCAGCTGTGGCAAGGCAAGTAAAGCTTCGATGCTGCGTTCGAGATCGGCTGGAGTAAAACCGCCCTTGCTTAGTTCGCCGCTCACGTTTACCTCTAATAAAACCGGCAACTCACGCTGCGTACGTTTGCTCACTTCTTCTGTCAACGACACACTGTCGAGGGAATGGATGCAGTCGAACATCGCCACCGCATCCCTCACCTTGTTGCGTTGCAAGTGGCCGATGAGATGCCACTCCAACTTGCCCGCAAGTTGCAACGCTTCTTTTTTGTCCCTGGCGTCCTGGACACGATTTTCGCCGATGTGGCGGACACCCAATTCGCTCAAGGCGGCTATCACTTCGCTCGTCACTTGCTTGGTGACCGCCACCATCGTCACTTCTTCCGGCTTCCTGCCCGCTTTGACCGCGGCGTTGGTGATGCGTTTCTCAATAGCCTTTACATTTTGTCGCAGACGCTTTACATCCAACAAGGTGCAGTCCTTAAAAATTACTTATTTCTTTAACCATGTTTGGCGATGCCTTTGCCGCCAATATATTCAAGAACTGCAGCCAGCAGAAAGATGCCGCCAAGGGTTATGATGAACGGATTCTCGTTGTAATACCAGCCGAACCAGATAAAAACCGCGCCGACCAGGGCGGAGATGGCAGCACCGCCCACCAGTGTGTATCCGCTTTTCCGGCAGAGGGTCTTGTTTTTGGCGATCATCTCCTGCGACTGTTTCGACAATACTTTGTTGCACTCGATCAATTCGTTCAATTCCTGGACTTTACTTTCACATCGCCCTTTGCAGGCGATACCATGACCAAGGTCGCTGGCGCACTCGGCGCACACACCCTTGTTGCAGTTTTTGCAAACAGCGACCGCATCGCGCTCTTGGTGGTAAAAACATTTCATGGGCAAATCCTTCTATGAAACATGAATTTTCGCCCGACGTGTCGGACGTGTCGGACTCGTCGGACTCGTCGGATAGTGTTTCATCTTGAATAAAACCGGCCAATTACAAACGTTTTTCCACTTCCGGCGGAATGTTGAAGCGCAGGATGGCGTTACGGCTTTCGCTCTGTCCGCTCCCTGCTTCCGGATAGGCGGCGTCGCGTCCTTGGCTGTCCTGGTAGGACAACTCGCGCGAGCGATAGGCAAGGCTGCCTGGCGCTGAATTGTGGTCTACCACAGAGGTCTGGATAGCGCCGATGCCGTTTCCTTCGTACACCACTTCGATCACACGCGCTTGCTGCGGATAGCCGAGCAGTGAAGATGTGACGATTTCCCAGTAACCGCGACCATTTTCACCCTTGGGGATGATCTTGTTGCTGTGTATATGTCCGGCGACATAGGCGATGACGTTGGGATAGGAAGTGAGAGTCTCTTCGAGTCCCTTGCGCGACACGTAATCGTCGGAAACGCGCATTTCACGCACCAGCTCCTGGATCAGTTGCGCCACCTTGTCATTCTTGCCGAACCGCTTGAGTAGCTCTGCCTCCAGCTTGGATGGCATGAACAGTTCGGCCGAAGGATGGTGGGCGCTGACGATGACAAGCTCTTTGTCCGTTTTGGCCTTTTCCAGTTCAGGGATGAGGAATTCGTCCAGTTGTGTTTTGTCAATGATACCAAGGCATGTACCCAGACGGAAAGTGGTGTCGAGCACAATCACCTTGATCGGCAAACCGGACTTCGGATGGAAGGAGTAGTAACCCTGTTCGCTGCCTAGCAACTGTTTAGGGAAGCCGAAACTTGGACGCGAGGTGGCATACTGCACATGCTGGCGGATGAAATCCTGGCCGTTGATGCCGCGCCGTCGCGCATCGGCGATCATCTCGCCTGCTTTGAGTTTGTCGAGATCCTGTGGCTTGTCGGAGGGAAGGATCACGGCATTCGACCAGTTGCCTGTGGGCTCTTGCAGCACCATGAAGCTCAGGTATTTTTTGACGATGGAATTGTAAATTTCCCGCATCGCTATCGGGATGTTGCCCTGAAACAGCACATCGTGGTTGCCGATGGCGTTGTAATACGGGATGTTGCGGTTAAGCCCGGTAGCGCGGAAAGCATCGTTGGCATCGTTGTCCGGCCCAGCCACAGGGTCTTCGTTGTTGCCGCTGTCAGTGTCCAGGTATTTGCCTTCGAGTACGTCGAGGAACCAGGCAAGTTCGTTCTCCTGGGCATTGTCCAGAGTATCGCCGGTGTTCAGCAGAAAATCGAAACCAGCGCGGGCAGCCATTTCGTTCATAGTACGCACTATGGCATTTGCCACTTGTAAGGTCAAATCTTCTTGCGGGTGGAAGGCACTTCCCACGCCGATCAGGTTGAGATATTGTTCGGCGGCAACGAGGCGGCTCGGTGATTCTTCATCTACCGTATGCGCATCGGTGACATGGCCGAAAAGCAAAAGCGAGCGAGGGTTTACCGCAAGAGAACGGGTATTGCCGACGAGAGCATTGCGTACTGTCGGCATTTCGCCTTCGCCTGGTGTCAACTCGGGCAAACCTGCCTTGCTGCGCCCGTTTGCTTTCCAGGTGTGATGCAACGTAGTTAGTTCAAAAATAGCCTGTAATCCCTTGCCCAACCCACCCAGTGACGAAGTGACACTTCCCCACAGCGGTTTGCATAAACTGAGCGCAGGCGTGAGCAAGCACGCCGCAGCCGCAGATTGCAAAAATTCACGGCGGCTAATCATGCCTCATCTCCTAATCAAACAATAGTGTTATAAATAATAATGATTGTATATGTCTATAATAATCGAGAGCCAGTCATTTTGCAAGTCTATTTCATAGAAAACAATAGAAAACATGATGCGTGTAAAAATCTTACTTACTTGATAATCCCGATATTTTGCAAAATTTGCAGCACGGCGCGGTCGAGAGGCAGGTCGGCGGCTACTTCGTGGTGACTGACATGGCGTTTGCGGCAGATTGCTTTGGTTGTGTCCATGTGCTCGGCGAAACGAAGACGGTACTCGGTCAGCAAGGCAGGGGTAACGGCTAGCCGCGAGGCTTCGCCCGTTTCAGCATCTTGCAGCACAAAAATACCCTGCCAGTGGGGATCTTTTTCTTCGTGAGCGACGATGTGTAAAGCTGTGCCGTGCATCTCTTTGAGAGTTGCCATGGTAAGCCATTCCTGGGCGACAGTGCCATAAAAATCGCTCAACAAAAGTACCTTGGTACGACGGGCAAGCTGGGCGGCAATCTGACGAAAAGATGCTGTGGCAGCCTGTCCGCCACAGGTACTCAACAAGCTAAGTCCTTGTTTCACGTCACCCCGACGGCGATAGCACCACACCTGTGGAAGACCAGGGAAAAGAAATAACGTCACGCTATCCACAAGTGTCACGCCGAGGTAGATAAGAACAGCGGCCAGGCGGCGGGCAAAGGATAATTTGCCGTACATCGTCATCGAAGCCGAGACATCTATGCCGACCGCCCAATGGCTAGGGAGTTCCACGGCATATTTTTTGACCACCACATGACGCAGGCGGCGGTAGACATTCCAATCCACGCGTCGCAGATCATCGCCGGCGCTGTACGGTGTGTATTCGACAAACTCCAGGCTTTTCTGGCCGTGCAGATGGCTGGCCAAGGTGGTGGGATGATAGCGTAACAACCGGCGCACCATGGCCAATATGCCATCCATTTCGGCAATGAAAGCGGGAGAGATGAGGTTACTGTCTAGGTGAGCAAGCTTAGGGTCAGCCATCGCGAAATCCAGACAAGAACCAATAGCAGGAGCAAGAGGCTAAACCACAGCACAAGTTTGCCTGGCCAGGATAATTCGGATACCAGGATGGCCGGAGACTCTTTCTTGCGGGCGCGGCTCGGTTTGACGATTTTGCCAAGCCGTTGCCCGCTGGGTGTCGCCGGCGGCGGCAAATCTTTGCTGGCGGCTACCGGCGAGGCTATGCGTTGCGTCTTTTGTTGGCTTAACTCTGCTGAAACAGAGGCAGGGGTGTTGACCGAAGATGGTAGCTCAAGTTCGATCAAGGGCGACATCTCCGGTGTCTGTTCTTGCAAGACGAACAAGAGAGTAGTATCGCCGATCTTGATGCGGTCGTCGTTGCAGAGAGCCTCGCGTTCTATCCGCTTGCCGTTTACCCAGGTGCCGTTGCGACTGCCCATATCTTCGATATAGTAGCTGTCATTGGCGCCAAAAATGCGGCTGTGCTGGCGGGAAGCCTGGGTATCTGGCAACGGGATGTTGTTTGTACTCTGGCGTCCCAAGATCGCCCCCTGTTCAGCGATCTTGTAGCTGAGTCCCTTGCCCGGACCGAAGATGATGACGACTTTGGCCATTATCCCTGTTGCTCTCCTGTCTCGGACGATTTATCAGTGACCGGCGGGATGGCTGCTGGCTGATCGGTCTTGGGCTCGGCCTTTTCGCCCTCTTCCATCTGTTTTTTCAGAGCCTTGCGCGGGCTGGTATACTGGGAATAGAGCATCACCATGGTTTTCTTGTGGGCCATGGTGAGATTGGGATCTTGCAGGATGGCATCCTTGGCATCCACATCCTTGGCCTGAGGCGACGGCTGGGGAGTCTGCGATTCCTGGAGTTTCTTTTGCAGAGCTTCCACGGCCTGGCGGTACTCGCTAATTTTTTCCTCGCGCTCAATCAAGTCGGCGCGCATCTGCCCGAATTCTACCAACTGGTCTTCATATTTTTGCAGCGTACGTGCCTGTTCCTGGATGATATTGTCTTGCTGGCCGGTGAGCTTGATCGTTTCGCTCAACTCTTTCACCTTAGACTGCAACTCGACCACCTGCTGTTCATAAGCCAACATGTGGCCATCTTTCTGCTGCAGCAGTTCGTCTTTCTCACGCAATTGTTTTTCTTGCTCGGCAAGCTGAATCGTGAGTTCTTCGGTGCCAGTAGGTTCTTCAATAGAGAAAGAAACCTCGCCTTCTATTTTCAGGTCATCTGGAATTGCCACACTTTCCAGCATAGCCAGAGTGCGCCTCAAATCATGGACTGCCTGGGCGCGCAGACGATTGATCTCTTGCTGCTCGCTTTCCAACCGGCCGATTCTGGCATGATATTCTTCGGCTGTCTTCTGGGCGCTTGCCTGTTCACCACGCCACTTAGCTACTTCGCCGGCGAGTTGCGTTGCCTCTGCGCTCTGACGATTCAATTTTTCTTCTTGCTGGTGAATCGCGTTCTCCAGCTCCCCACGCATATCTTCCTGAGCGCGCTGTGCCTGCTCCAGTTTTTGCTGCATTTCTTCGCGCAACCCTACCAATTCCTTGTCGCGTGCCACCAGGCTCTGTTCTGCGTCGGCTATTTTACCGTTCAGCTTGCCTATTTCTTGTTCTTTGTGCTGCAACGTCACCGTCTGCTCGTTCAGGTTTTCTTGGAGTTCTTCAAGCGATTGTCCTTTGGCATGCACGTTTTCATTGGCTTCCTGGAGAAGCACTTGCTGTCGTTTGACTTGATTTTGCAGTTCGCTGACTTCCTTGTCTTTTTTGCCCAACAAGGTGTCTTGCTCTTTGACTTTTTTCTGCGCGATAAGCAGGTCTTGATCTTTTTGTGCCATGTTGCCGGTGAGTAGAGTCAATTTTTCTGTCTTGCCCTGGATTTCGTTCAGTGCTTTCTCCAGGTCTACTCTTCTCTGTTTGTTTTTATTGCGGGCCATACTGGCAGTGACAACGCTGGCAACGCTGCCGCCCACCAACAGCCCAATCACTCCAGAAATAATCATGTATTCTAACATGCCATAATCCTTTACTAAAACAGTGCGAATAGTGTTTCGGTTGCTGCGTTATTCTTTCTTATCCTTGTCCTGCATCAACTTGAAATACGGAACCAGTTTATTGGATTTCTTGAAGAGGCCGCTTTGCAGGGAACTGCCGTCTTTTGGCGGTGTATCTCCACGCAGCCCCGGTCCCCATTCTTCTTCATCTACAGCGGGTTGCGGTGTATAGTCTCGTGCTGTAGGCATGGGAATTGGTTTGCTCGATATGGGAATTTCTGCCGGTTTCAGCAGGCGGCTTTTGCTATCAGAAGTGGCGCCCCCCTGCGTTACTTCTTCTGCCAGTGATACACTGCTATCTTCCATTGGCGTAGCGACAAGTTGTTCGCTCTCTCTGTCGTCGCGATCTTCCACCGCCTCTGCTTCGATAGCGGTTTCCACAGGCTGTGTCTGTGCTTCTTCCATTGCGACAGCTTCCATGGTTGGCTCTTTGTCCTCTGCCAAAGGTTCCTTTGCTGCTTCCTTATGTTCCATAATGGCTGAATCAGCAACTAGTGCTCCCGGTATCTGGGTGGCAGACTCGACATTGCCATTTTCGTTAGACTCATCTTCTGCTGCCGTCGCTTCCTGGACTTCCTGCGCCTCCTGGACTTCCTGTGCTTCCTGGACTTCCTGTGCCTCCTGGACTTCCTGTGCTTCCTGGACTTCCTGTGCCTCCTGGACTTCCTGTGCTTCCTGGACTTCCTGTGCTTCCTGCTCAAAAGGTTCATTCATAGTCTGGTTGGTGGCAAAGGCAAAGGCTGCTGTTTCCAGAGGCTCACTACCAAGCATATGCTCCTCATCGGCTGCGACAGCCTCAAGTGCCGGTTCATCCGCTTCCATGGCTGATTGGTTGGGCTTAACTTCGGCAGTCGAGTACTCTTTGGGGATACTGCGAAACGTCAGTTTCACCTCCTGTGGCTTCTTGACCGGTGTGCCATGCTCCAATTGTGTGCAAATCGTTTTACGCAGGTGTTCGAGCGCCTCGTCGAGGTAGGGCGATTCAGCGGCCTGCATCGGAGTAATCGCCAATTGGTACTGTTCGCGCGCCTGAGCGATCTGTCCTTGCAAATCTTCATAAAACCTGCCGCGTTGACATGCTGCCCGAATGGCGGCAGCGTGTGCATCCGACCAGTCTTCAACTATACGCTGCGCAACAATCTTGGCACGGTTATGGCGCAGCACTTCCATTGAAGGTGTAACAGTAGCCATCATCGCCGTGTACATCAGCTTGTCATCTTCGCCGGCAGGCTCTACAGCAACACTTTCGTGAGTTTTTTTGTCGCTTCTGGACACGCTCTCGGTCGGCAGTACTTTGCGCAAATCGTTGATCAATTCGTCGAAATGCTGGTACCGTTTGTCCGGATTTTTCGCCACCATGCGATCAACCACATAAACGATACTCGGCGGTATTTTTGTATTTTTCTCGCGCAAAGGCGCATATTCTTTGATGATGTGTTCTTCCATCACTTCACGGCTGTTCTTGGCACTGAAAGGCAAAGCGCCTGCCAACATCTGATAGAAGATGATACCAAGCGAATAGATATCGGAGCGCACATCCGACTTCTGTTTCTGGCATTGCTCTGGGGACAGGTAGTAAGGAATGGTCGGCGGCATTGAGAAATCGGCCACTTTGACTTTGCCATCTTCAGAGATAAGGATGTTGCTGGGTTTGAGGTTTTTGTGCAGAAGCCCGATTTTACTGGCATCTTCAAGTCCGTAGCTGGCTTCCAGTATGATGTGCGTCGCATCTTCTACCGGCACCGTGCCACGCAGCAAACGGTCTTCAAGGCTCTCACCGGGGCAAAGTTCGCGCAAAATCGCCAGATGTTGCTGATCAACTATGTAGATGGCCGCAACATTGACATGAAGGCACCGCCGACCGCGTTCGAGCTGCATGAGAAAACGCTGCACGAATCTGCGGTTTTTGGCGATACTACCTTCAAAACATTTGAGGGCGCACTCGCCCAGTTTTGGGTGGTTCACCCGGTAGGTGGTGCCAAGAGAGCTTTTGCCGAGAACGCCTAGTCGTTGGCAATCCTTGAGAGTGTAAACCGGCAAGGCTGCTTCTTTGGCCTGTGACTGGCGCGTGGTGATTTGCGCGATTTTTTCACGCAAGCGCAACAGGTTTTCGTGTGGCACCAAACGGTACCTTTCGCACATATCTGCCAGGGAAACCGACTTGCCCTGGCATCCTTCTTTATAAAAGGCACGCAAGGGCGTGTCAATATCCTGGCAAGATACGAGTCCCTCTTCCCACAACAGTTTCAGCAAAAATATATCTTCATAGGTTGGCATGACTATGTCTTCTCCAAAATCGCGACAAATGCCGAATAGGTGACAATGGCAACCACAAACAACAAGTCTGGTTTGAGCGTACGCAGCGTATTGTAGTAAATTTTTGGCAAAGTGCTATTCGTTCTTGATTTTACACGAGGCTAAGATATAATGCAAGCGAAATGTTTACCAAAAGCCTGCGGCTGGTATCTACGGATAGCGGGCAGGCGTTGAGAATCCAGCTATTCCCCATAGCCCGACTCCGGTTTCTTGCGACAAACCGTTCAAAGTTCTTCTTACGCTCGCTTCTCCGTCGGTTCCCAATCAATATCCTGCACGCAGAGCTTATTTCTCTGCACGCTCACCGCTTGGTTCTTGAGATTCTCCCAGATAATGCCGTCGGCGGCCAGCACGGTGTCCATGCTGAGATTGTCTTTCATCCGCCGCGTATTACTGCTCTCTTGCCTTTCTTTATTGCCATGCAAATAGCTGTAATCTTTCCACAACACGCTGTTGGTGATGGTGCAGTTTTTGCCGATCTCCCAACCGTCGCCGATCACCACATTGGGACCCAGCTTGCAGCCGTCGCAGATCACGCAGTTGTGACCTATGGCGACCGGCCCGGTAATATGCACCTTGGCAAAGTTGATTCTGGTATTGTGTCCCAGGAAGCCCCAGGCGAAACGCTTGAGCGGCGGCAGAAAATCCAGTTCGCCACGCAAAACGGCACTGTTGCATTCGAGATAGTCACGCACTTTGCCGATGTCAAACCATTTGCCGGGGTAGATGACCCCCAGGAACGGTCGTGGCCTGGCCAGTTTCTTGTAGTTGAGTTGTCCGAGTAAGGCCGAGAACAGGTGTTTGCCGAAATCGTAGAAAGGTTCTTGCACATCGTGAGTAGCACGAGTGAGGTATGGTGTCACTTCGTCGAGCAACGCCTTGTCGAGCATATAGATCGAGGCGTTGTTGAGGTTGCTCGGCGCGTCCGGCTGTTTTTCAAAAAACTGGCGCACGTGGCCGCCTTCGATATCGCCTGTGATCGGATCGAGCAGCGCCACGCCGTAATCTTTGCGTCTTTCCCACGGTACCGGTACGAAAACGATGGTGGCTCCAGCCTGCATACGGTGGTGCAGTTCGTACATACGCCGCAAAAAATCGGGCGGACAATCGCTGACAATATCGCCTGAGACAACCACTACTGTCTCGCAGGCTTTGTCTTTGATCATGTTGCATACGCCGCCCAAGGTGCCGGACGGTTCTTTTTCGTGCAAAAATTTGAGATCGGCCAGATATTGGCTGCCGTCGCCGAGATAGTTAGTGATGACCTGCGGCAATACCGAGACATTGAGGCTGATCTTGTCAATACCACATGCCACCAGCTTGTGCAGCCAGGTTTCAAGGATGACTATATCGCTCACAAGCGGCAGCATAGGCTTAGGCAAATACTGACTGGAGAAGGGTTGCAGTCTTTTGCCAAGACCAGCCGCCAGAATCACTCCATGGATTTTTTCATTGAGTCCGCCTTGCGCGACCCAACTCTTCTCTCGATATCCCGCTACATGAATAGGCATAATGGACTCCTTTCCTAACTAAAAAAACTGGCCTCTTTCCTTTTGTCGTAGTTTATGTTATTATAGCAAGTAGAGACAGGAAAAAAAGCATAAATTTCATTTGGCGATTTGTGTTAGGAGAAAATCATGGCAGATCTCAATGAAGTGCGTTTGATCGGGCGTCTTACTCGCGATCCTGAGCTAAGAAGCACGCCGGGCGGACAATATGTGGCATCGTTCGGGCTTGCCACCGGCAGTAAATACCGTGGGCAGGATGGGGTGATGCGTGAGGAAACGACATTTGTTGACATTACCTGCTGGGGCAAACTGGCGGAAATGGTGTCGAAATACATGAAGAAGGGTAGACTGGTCTTTATCGGTGGCAAGCTGAAATTCGAGAGCTGGAACGACAAGGAAACCGGCAAAAAACATTCGCGGCTGACGGTCGTGGCGCTCAATGTCCAGTTCCTCGATAGCAAACGTGAAGGCGGCGAAGAGATACAACCGTCCGAAGAGGGAGAATATGTCGCACAGCCAGCGCCTGGCGCCGCCCCGGTCAAGAGTAAAGAACGCCCGGCGGGCGCGAGCGAAGATCCTTCGTGGGAACCACCGCAAGACCTGCCGTTCTAATTGAAGAAACGGGTGTGCCGAGCTGGGGCTCGGCGTTCCCAGGGCACTTCGCGCCAGTTTCATTATGCACTGCGCAGAGCGGTGATCGGATCGAGCAGGGCGGCCTGCCAGGCCGGATAGATACCGAACACCATACCCACCACAGTCGAAACACCAAACCCAAGCACAATGCTCAACACCGAAACGATGGTGTGCCAACCGGTATAAACGGAAATCAACCAGGTAAATCCCGCGCCGCACATGATGCCAAGTGCCCCGCCAATCATACTGATCGCGACCGCTTCGACGAGAAACTGCTTGAGTACATCCCATTTACTGGCGCCGATAGCACGACGAATGCCGATCTCACGGATTCTCTCTGTTACCGTAGCCAACATGATGTTCATGATACCGATCCCACCGACGATGAGTGAAATACCAGCAATGCACACCATGATCAGATCGAATATTTCCTGCGTCTTGCGGCTCTGACGCAGGAGTTCTTCCGGCACTACCAGCTCGAAATCATGCACCTGATGATGGCGCTTAGCGACCAATGCGGCAAGTAGTTGCGCCGTAGGCTGTACCTCGCCGGCACTATGTACCATCACGGAAATTTCATCGAGTTCGTTGGCGAGCGGCTCGTGTTTGAACCGTTTGATGGCTGTCGCGAGAGGAATGTACACGTCGTGGTTGAGATCGTGAGTGCTCACGGTTTTCACCACGCCCTGTGGCACATTTTTGCCCTGCATGACGCCGATCACAATAAATACCTCAGGGCCGAGGTAGAGCTGTTTGCCCAATGCTTCTTCGTTGGAAAACGTCTCTTTGGCAAAACTTTTGCCGATCACGCATACACGTCGGTAATATCGCTCGTCGGCATCGTTGAGGAAACGGCCCCGTTCCACATAGAAATTGGCTACCTCCTGATAGACCGGCAGGGTGGCGATGATGCGGCCTTTGGGCTTTTGTTTTTCATAGGCAATGTCGGCTGCGATTTCTTTGATAGGGGCGGCAAAACGGACGCTCTTGAGTGTACGGGTGGCTGCCATATCTTCCTGGTTGAGTCCGAACGACAGATTTTTCCGCGCTTCCCGTAGTTCATCCTTGGTCGTATTGGTGCTGCGCAGGCGGATGTTGTGAAGTCCCATCTGCTGTATCTGCTCAATGGCTTCCTGGCGCGCTCCTTCATTGATGGCCATCATGGCAATCACCGCCGCTACACCGAACAGAACGCCGAGTACGGTCAGCAGTGTCCGCAGAGGGTGTGCGAGTAGCCCTTCGCGCACGGACATGCTCAAGAGATCGCGCAAACGCAGTCCACGTAACGTGTGCTGTTCGGCAATCGTTTCGCCGTTGCTGGCTGAGATCGTCGTTTGCTTCCGACGTTCTTCGTTGACAATCATGCCATCGGCAAGGCGGATGATGCGCTCTGAGATTTCGGCCAGATGCTCGTTGTGGGTCACCATGATAATGGTATTGCCTTGCCGGTGCAGCTTGCGAAATATCTCGATGATTTCCTGGCCGGTTTTGGAATCCAGGTTGCCGGTCGGCTCATCGGCCAGAATCAGGCGAGGGTTGCCAACGAGAGCCCTGGCAATGGCCGCGCGCTGTGCCTGACCACCGGAAACCTCGGTCGGCTTGTGGTGCGTGCGCTCTCCTATACCCATGCTCTGCGCCATTTCTGTTGCCTGCTTTTTCCTGGTGTTGAGCGGCAGTCCTCGGTAGATGAGCGGCAGGGCAATGTTGTGCAAAATGGAGTTGTCCGGCAACAGGTAGAAATTCTGGAAAACAAAGCCGATCTCGCGGTTGCGCACGCGCGATAACATCTCGTCGTCGAGACTGTCTACGCGCGTGCCGTGCAGCAGATATTCACCGGCTGTAGGGCGGTCGAGACAGCCCAATAGGTTCATGAGCGTGGTCTTGCCTGAGCCTGACTGACCCATGATCAGCATAAATTCGCCCGGCTCGACCTCCAGGTTGATTTGCGACAACACCGGTACCGTCTGGCCGCCCAGGCGGTACTCTTTGGCAACGTTGCGTAGTGAGAGGAGAGACATTCCTACTGGGTATTCTTCTTGAACATCTTCTGACGAAAACTCTGGAAGTCATCCGTGACTACCGTCTTGGCCCGCAGTGCGTCGTCGCCCTCTTCCCCCTCTTCCATTTCCGCTGCTGCTGCCGAGGCTGTAGTGATTGCCGAAAGCGACTGCGCACCCGATGGCGCAGAAGCGGCGCGGATGGTCACTGGGCGCAGGTTGTCACGCTGGACATCGCTAGTGGAAAATGACATGTCGAAAGAAATGCCGCTTTGAGCCAGTTTCCTCTGGAAATCTTCTTTGTCGGAGGAGTGGATATAAGCATCGTCCGCTGACACCACACGGGCGGTCACCAGCTTGAGCAAAGCATCGTTTAGCAAAATCATGCCCGCTTTGCCGCTCGTCTGTATCACCGATTGAATCTGGTGCGTCTTGCCTTCGCGGATAAGGTTGGCTACTGCCGGGTTGCCTGCCAGATACTCGATGGCGACGACACGTCCCTTGCCGTCCATGCGTTTCAGGAGCGCCTGGGCGATCACGCCCTTGAGCGAGTTGGCCAGCATCTGGCGAATCTGATTTTGCTTGGCTTCTGGGAACTGTTCGATAATCCTCTCGACTGTGCTGGCGGCGGTGGTGGTGTGCAAAGTGCCAAATACCAGGTGGCCTGTTTCGGCTGTCTCGATGGCGATTTCAATGGTTTCCAGGTCGCGCATTTCGCCGACGAGTACAATGTTGGGGTCTTCGCGCAGCGCCGCCCGCAAAGCATGTTTGAAAGAAGATGTATTGGCGTACATTTCACGCTGGTTGATAAGGCATTTCTTGTTTTCGTGAACGAATTCGATGGGATCTTCGACGGTGATGATGTGCGCCGAGCGGTTGCGGTTGATGAAGTCTATCAAGGCCGCCAGCGTAGTGGATTTGCCGCTGCCGGTAGGGCCGGTCACCAGCACGAGCCCCTTGGACAGGTAACACAGTTTCATCATCGAACGAGACAAGCCGAGGTCTTCCACTGTCATGATCTTGGCCGGAATGAGGCGGAACACCGCACCAGGGCCGCGGCGGTCCATGAAGATATTGGCACGGAAACGGCCAAAGCCTGGCAGCTCATAGCCAAAATCGGTATCGTGAATTTCTTCGTACTGTTTGAGGTTGGACGGAGGCAAAATCTCTTTGATGAGACGCATCAGCAGCTCCGGCCCCATCACTGGCGCATCTTGTAGCGGCACCATATCACCGTGCAGACGCCACATGGGACTACAACCGGAAGCGAGATGGAGGTCCGACGCCTTCACTTCCACCATCAATTTGAACAATCTATCTAATTCAGCCATGTCTCTACTCTCCTATTGCAAGAACAACGGGGCCGTGTCGCATTTTCCTTCTACCGAGATGGACACCACTGCATGATA
>JAGVGO010000034.1 GCA_020057085.1 Planctomycetota bacterium
ATTGTTGGAGCAGACGAATTCGTTTGCCAAAAACGAGTTTATGTGGACATAAACTCTACATTTTTTGCAAGCAAAAAATGGGCGATTCATCCCCCGCCTGGAGATGTTAAAATCGAAAGAGACACTGTGGTGAAAGTCGAGGGTGAGGCTTCACTCAAGATCACGACGGCTTGGCCGACAATAGTGTGTCTCGCTGAGGTGACTGGTTTGGACATTGAGGCGGCAAAGCTGATCTATAAGGCAAAGGTCAAAACTGCACTCGACGGTGACGTGTTCCTGGAAATGTGGGTTGCGGTCGGTGGCGGACTCTACTTCTCTAAGGGACTAAATGATCGCGTCAAAGGAAAGTCAGAGTGGAAAAGTATCCAGACGCCGTTCATGTTCCAGCAAGGACAGAAACCGGAAAAGGCCACGCTGAACTTAGTCATCAACGGCAAAGGCACCGTTTGGATTGACGATATCGTATTGTCGAAAGAACCACTCAAATGAGCAGTGCCTTGGTAAATTCCAGGCACTAAACGATGACCCATGGAGGCCGAAAATGACCCAAGACAAGCTGCAGAAGATGGCTGAACTTTTGGCCAAACCGTTGTCCGAGGCGCAGCAATTTTGGCCGCTGGCATCTGACTGGCTGGAGGAATATGAGAAGAGAGCGACGGCGCACATCGTCAAACTGCGCTGGCAATCTCGCGGAAACAATGCGCAAGGTTTTGCCACATTCTTTGATCCGCTGACAGACGTTACCTTCATCCACATCCCGGCGGGCGTATTTTGTCTGGGCGAAAAGTCATCAGGCCATAAAGTCTATCAGGATGATTTCTACCTGGCAGAGACGCCTGTCACCTGCGAGCAGTACGAAAAATTTTGGGACAGCACAACCGGAGAGCAAAAACGCGAGCTGTTCGCCCGTGTCTACGACATGCTCGGCGGCGATGCCTGGCTGGACAAGAGCAAAAAACTGCGTTGGCTCGGCACCAAAGGTTGGAACTTTTTCTACTGCCTCGATGTCGAGAAGGATTTCAATACCCGCGACGAGTGCATTGCCCGTTTACTGCAAGGGCCGCGTTGGTGGAAAACCGCCAACCATGCGCCGGCAGAATGGAAAACCTACAATGACAAACATCCGGTGATCGGCGTGAGCTGGCTCGAAAGCATGGCCTACTGCCTGTGGGCGGGCTACACACTGCCCACTGAGGCCCAGTGGGGAAAAGCGGCGCGTGGGCCTTTGTACTTAAGTGATGACAAGAGCAAACCAAACCAGCGGATTTACTGGGGAGACGAGTGGCAGGATGGTATGGTGAACTGCGACGGAAAAATAGGCATGACTACGGAGGTAAAAGATTCTCGCTTTGCCAAGGCTTTGTCACCCTACGGCTGCCGCGACATGCTGGGCAATGTTTGGGAATGGTACCGGGACTGGTATGATGAGAAGTTTTATGATACAATCCACGACTACACGGAACAAAATCCGCCGGCTGGCTCTAAAAATCCGGCGGTGTTGGAAAATCCTGGGCAGAAATACGACTTTTTTGGGAGTCGTGGGGGTCCCTGGTTCTTCCACCGCGACGGCGTGCGGGTGTCGTTCCGCTTCTGGGGCCCGCCCGCCCTCCGTGACAACAGCCTGGGGTTTCGGGTTTGTTTTGCAGGAGTCTCCCCCGACTCTGTACTCTGATTTCTGTACTCTGTACTCTGGAAACGCGGAGACATAAGACAACCGTGACAAGTAAGAGATAACAACATGATACCAGAAAGAGAAGACCTTTTTGCGCAAATCGTGGCCTGGGAAAATCTTTATCGTGCTTATCACAAAGCAAGAAAAGGGAAACGGTATCGCCTGGATGTGGCCGATTTCGAATATTTTTGTGAGAACAACATCACTGAGCTTCAGCATGAATTGCAGAGCGGCCAGTATGTGCCAGGAGGCTACCGTAATTTTCGGATTCAGGATCCCAAGCCGCGCTTAATTTCTGCCGCTCTGTTCCGCGACCGGATTGTTCATCACGCCATCATGAACATCATCGGCCCGATATTGGATCGTGGGTTGATCAGCGACACCTATTCCTGCCGCACAGAAAAAGGCACGCACAAGGCCGCCGACAAAGCGCAACAGTTGGTGCGTCATTATCGCTATGTCTTGAAAGCCGATATTGTGCAATTTTTTCCGTCTGTGGATCATGACATTTTGCTGACGCTGGTGCAAAAAAAAATCCATGATGAAAGAACCTTGGCGTTATTGCAAAAGATCATTGTCAGCGGCCGCGGGATTTTGGATGGCGAATACCGGACGGTGTGGTTTCCAGGGGATGATCTTTTCACCCCTGCCGAACGGTACCGCGGCCTGCCGATTGGCAATCTTACCAGCCAGATATTGGCGAATTTCTATCTCAACCCGTTGGACCAATTTGTCAAGCGTTCTTTACAGGTACAAGGCTACGTCCGCTATTGCGATGATTTTCTGCTGTTTGCCAATAGTGTGCAAGAGCTTCAGGTAATACGTCTTCAGGTAATGCAAAAACTGACGCAATTGCGCCTGATTATCCATCAGCAAAAGAGCGTAATTCAACCTTGCCGGCGGGGTGTGCTGTTTGTCGGATACCGCATCTATCCCTATTACCGAAAATTGCGCCGGCAGAATGTTTCGCTCTTTCGCAAACGCATTCGACATTATCGGAAATTGGAAGCACAAGGGGAGCTTTCGCGCCGGGAATTGCTCGAACGCATACGTTCCTGGCTGGCGCATGCCGCACATGCCGACACCTATCGCTTGCGCCAAAGACTCTTCAAGGAGCTGTTCTTTGCTGAAGACCCCTATCTTTGTCAAGACTTATGATTTTATGCTGTGGGCATTGAAAAAGACCCAGAGGTTTCCCCGCAACGCGCGCAATAACCTGACCGCCTGGCTGGAAAATTCGCTGGGCAGATTTCTGTCGCATCTTGTTGCTGCCAACCAGTACAACGGAGAGCTGCGCTACAAGGAGTTGGAAAAGGCGGATATCGAGCTGACACTGATACGCCATTGGCTGCGGGCAGCAAAAGACTTGGCTTATCTCGATTTACAGGCATATGCGTATGCGAGCGAAGCCGTCAATGAGATAGGGAAACTTTTAGGGGCATGGAAAAAAATTTCGATTTGATTGTTGATTCTTTCAAGGCGGATGGGCCACATTCGTTTTTTTGGGTGTCGTGGGGGTTCCTGGTACAACCACCGCAACAACGTGCGGGTGTCGTACCGCAACAGGAACCATCCCGCCAACCGTGACAACAACCTGGGGTTTCGGGTTTGTTTTGCAGCAGACTCCCGCCATATAGAGCGGTCTCTACGGACGCCGCTCCTGGTTTTAGGGAGACTCCCGGCCCATCTTCCGGCGCTGACGACAGCCAAAGAAGACGCATAGTGACAGCCTCGCCCGCATGGGAACGCTGTCACTTTTTCTATTTTTTTCCCTTGCCTTATGGCTTTTGGAAAAAAATAATTATCCTGTAATAGTTCAGGTGATGAGTGACAGTTAAACGTCGAGCATATTCATTCGGAGAAAGCTCTTTGAGTTCACGCCCCCGCCGCGGATGCGGCGTAGTTG
>JAGVGO010000157.1 GCA_020057085.1 Planctomycetota bacterium
ACCTCAGAGATACTCTGCCTTTTTACTCCTCCTGCTTTCCCATCATTTCAATTTCTACTTCTCTTCGGCCTCCACCATGTTTTCATTCGTCGTTGCTGCGGCGTCCACAAATCGCTTGCAACTCACGCCAAGCCAAGATATACTGGAAACAAGTCGATTCGACATTTTTCTATATTTTGGAGAGCAGACGTTATGGATCGCCGTGATTTTTTGCAAAATACATTCGCCCTGTCGGCGGTAGTTGCCGCAGGCCAGTTGTTGGTATCTACTCCGGCACAGGCGGAAGACAACAAAGCGGTGGCTGCTATCAAAAGCAAACACTGGCAATACGACCTCCAGCTCAAGCACACCTGGACTATCGCACGTGGCTCGCGCGACACAGCCACTGTCACTTTTTTTGAGATCGAGAGCGAGGGAGTGAAAGGCATTGGTGAGGCGGCTCTCTCCACTGCTGCACGCTATGGAGAGACCAGGGACACGGTCCAGCAAGCGTTGTCGCAGGTGGATTTGTCCGCTTTCTCGACGCCGTTCCAATACGGCGAAATTTTTGCCTACATTGAACGGCTCGCCCCTGGCCAAAAGGCTGCCAGAGCGGCCATTGACATCGCCATCCACGACTGGCTCGGCAAAAAACTCAATGTGCCGCTCTACCGGCTGTGGGGGCTCAACAAGGATAAAACGCCTCTCTCCACTTTCACTATCGCTATTGATACGCCGGAAATCATGATGCGTAAAACCGAGGAAGCGGCGGAGTTTCCGGTACTCAAGATCAAAGTCGGACGCGAAAACGATGAGGAAATCATCGCCGCCATCCGCAAGGTAACAGACAAACCTTTGCGCGTTGATGCCAACGAGGGTTGGAAAAGCAAGGAAGCGGCGCTCGAACGCATCAAATGGTTACAAGATCAGGGCGTAGAACTCATCGAACAACCACTGCCGACCAGCCAGCTCGCCGAAACAGCCTGGCTGCGCGAGCGAGTCAACATACCTCTCTTTGCCGACGAGAGCGTGAGCGGCTTAGGTGATATTGGCAAGTTGCACGATGCCTTCGACGGTATCAATATCAAACTCATGAAATGCGGCGGCCTCGGCGAGGCGCTCAAGATGATCCACACCGCGCGCGCACTAGGCATGAAAATAATGATGGGCTGCATGATCGAGAGTTCGGTAGGCATCTCAGCCGCCGCTCAGTTGTCTCCGCTCATTGACTACGCCGACCTCGACGGCAACCTTCTGGTGAGCAACGATCCGTATACCGGCGTCAAGGTGGTAGCGGGCAAGATCGTTTTGCCGGACGATCCTGGTATCGGCGTAAAACTGAGATAAGTGTCTGTCAGCCTGCCTACGAGGGCATTGCTGTACTCATTGGGCGTATCCAATAATGAAGTACTAGATACGCCCGTGTTCATTGCTCGACTTTCAGGCACGGCCTACGTTACTTGGTTTCGTAATTTTTTTTCTGCAACTGTTGACGTAGCGCCTTGATCATCACTGCATCGAGAGTGTTCTCACCGGAAGCCGCCTGTTTTTTTGTTTCTTCCGTTACATACCGTTCTCTCTCGGCATTGAGTTTCTTGATTTTTTCCTGGATCTCCGCCCGTTTTATTTCCTGCTCCTTGATATAGGCTTTGCGCTCTTCAATGGTCATTTTCTGCATTTCGGCCGGTAACTCTTCGCTTTTGATTTCTTCGATCTTAACATTTCCTTCCTTGCTTGCATCCACGAGGTCCCATGCGGAATTGCGATAATGCGTCGAAGATTTGGAGAGCGCCCTCTGCACGGCGCTGGTGCCGGAAGTGTTGGCAGCGTTGCTATCCTGGGCCATCTGTCGTTCCTGGCTTACGCGGCCTTGGTTGCCATAGGCAATATAGGTTTTGTTGAGTTCGTTGTTGAGGACAAGTATATCTTTGTCTTGCGGCGCGGCGATGTAGGCGACACGGGTATTCTGGTCTATCGTCATGTAACTGCCGTCTGCCAGGAGCGCGCCATCGTACCATTTGCTGGCTACGCCCTCTTGCTGTGAGCCACAGTGGATGGTGTTGACAATAATGCCTTGGGCGATGGCCTGCCGGCAGGAGACGCGATAATCTACCGGCCCCTGGGTGAACGGCTCGTTGCCTGCGATAAAGATGGCCTTGAAAGCGTTGTGCGACTTGCTCCATGCAAGCGCCTGGGTCGCGGCCTTGATGACCCAGCCGCAATATTCGTCGCCGCCGTTGGTCTTGAGAGCAAACAACTCTTCGGACATTTTGTCGAGGTCGGTGGTGAAGGGCAGAATCAGGCGCAAATAGCCTTCTGAGCCGGGCAGGCTTTGCTTGCCGTACTCATACAAGGCCACCTGCAATTCCGGCACTTTGCCGTCTTTTTTGGTGGTCGCCAGCTCATTGACGATTTTCCACAATTGACTCTTGGCCTGGCCGATGAGGCCATCCATGCTGTTGCTGGTGTCGAGCAGGACGGCGATCTGGATCAATGCGCGATCACGCTCTTGGTTTTGTGCGACCAGATTCGCATTGCCGAGAACCAGTACGGCAATGAGGGTTAAACATAAACAGGTCAGATTTTTTTTCATGGTTTTTCTCCTTAGAAGCTACTTTGTCGGCATTTTTATCAATGTCAATTCGCCATCTACGATCACTAAGATCTCACCGGACAAGGCAAGGCAACCTTGTCGTCCTTGTTCGGCAAGCTTGAGAGCCAGCTCTTTGAACTCTTCACTGCCAAAAACTATCACCTTCTTGGGCGACAGCCGACCTTCCTCATGTACCATCCGGCTGTCTACCCAACGGCCACTTCGCTGATAAAAAGACAAGTCCTGGATTTGTTGCACGGCACCGATGGTGACACGGTTCATGCGGGCGTCCCAAAAGCTATTACGGTTGTTGAGGTATTTTAGTTGCTTCTGCTCTTGCGCGTTGATGTCCTGATTGACCGAAGATAGACCGGAACGGCTGTTCCAGGCTCGTTCGATGAAATTTTTCTGCGCTTCGCCGCTCACTTGTTCACGTCTTGCCAGATCGGTTCCCTCACGCGCCAGAAATGCCGTGTATTCGGTCAAGATACCAAATTCGGTAGACAGACGGATCACCTCATCTACCAGTTCCTTGAACCGTGGATTGGGTGTGGTGCCTGCTGCCGGCGGGCTATCTGCACCCAGTTGCCGGATGGCGGCGATCAGGGTAGCGATCTGGCGGCTCGCCCACAAGCGAGGAACAAATGCGTTGCGCACGGTCGCCCGCTCCAGACCAAAAGTGTAGCGGAATTTTTTGGGACTCCCCAAATATTGTCCGCCAATCTCAAAAACGAGTGGTTGCTCGCCGATATATCTTCCGGTGAGTACAAGCTGATCGCCGGCAAACAAATCGGGCAATACGGCGGGAATCACATCTTGCACGCGGCCGCCGGTGTTATTCGCCGCATCGTGAATGGTCAGTGTGATGTCGGCTAACACCGGACCGGAGAGACGTTTGAAAACCTGCGCAACCTTGAAGCGTACATCTTCCTGGGGGAAAATGAAGGTCGTGGTGGCGCGTGTGGCAGCGGCGATCGCCTCAAGGAGCGGTGTGTTCACATCCAGGCCCACACCGAACGTGAAAATCCGGCGCTGGTAAACATTGGCTTTGCCGGCGGTGTTGCGAATGTCAACTTCCGCTGTTTGCCCGATCGTCGCCAGTCCATCGGTGAGAAACAGGATAATCGGTAACATGCCCGCGACAGGCTTCTGGCGCAGTGCTTCCAGGAGCGCGTCGTGAATGTTGGTACCGCCGCTCGGCATGATAGCGGCAAGGTAGGCCCGCGCCGCTTGTAAAGTTTCGCTTCTCTTTATGACCGGCGCCGGCGCAAAGACATCTACGACATGGTTGTAGACAATAATATTGAACGCTTCCCCGTCGTCAAGACCGTTCAAAATCTGGACGACAGCTTCCTGTACCTGCGCCATTTTCTCACCGCGCATACTGCCTGAACGGTCTATCACCATGGTCACTTCACGGCGAAGTGTGGTAGACTTGTTTGCTGTAGGTAGCGCGGCCGGCAAACCCGCCAGCAACAAGAAATAACCTCCATTTTTGGCATCGGGGTAGGCAAAAAGTGATGCGGTCACGCCCTTATCTTCTAACAGATAAGAGATGCGGAACGGCCCCGGTTCTTGCGCGGCATCGTCGGCGAGTTGTGCCCGTACATGGTTTTCATGGACACGCCTGGTCTCTATCTTGTGGCTGGGAGAGTAGACGGTGGAGATCGCTTTTTTTGCCTGGATGCCGATGGCGATGTCCCACGGTACTTGTTGCTGGAGCGATTCGCTGCGGGGCAGCACAAAATCTACACGGTTGCCGTCGGCGGGCAGCAATTGCTCATAGCTCACCCTGATTTTTTGTCTGCCGCCGGCCTCGACCGGAAAAACGCTGGAACGAATGAGGTTGTAGCCGACGAATTCCAGTAAGGCAGGATCGCGCACTTTGGCAACGATTTCATCATAGATGCGGTGGGCTTCGGCTTTAGGCAGAAGCTGCACTGTTGGTTCTGCTCCAGCGCCTTCGAAAGTGAAGCCTTTGATGACGACACCCATCGGCACAGGGATGATCAGTTCAGCCTCCAGGCGGCTTATGCTGTAGTTGCGCAGCAAAATTTCCATCGTCACTGTAGCTGCCTGCTCCAGAATCCCAATCCCGACGTTGACTCTGGTGATTTGCACCCCTGCTACACTGGTGATAGCAAAGACATTGGTTTGCGGCATAATCACATTGGCCGCCAGCGGGCGCTGGTGCCGAAAGTTCTGGGCTTCCAGTGTGCATAGGCCAAACAGAAGTATGATCGAGAGTAGCACAAATTTACGCAAATGTTCCATAGCGAATATCCTCCTAGGTTGCAGAAGTGGCACATGCTTATGTTCATTGCCACAGCAAGACCACCTTGCCGAAATTTTGTTTGCTCTCCACGTAGCGATAGGCTTCCGCTACCTCTTCGGCGGCGAAAGTGCGGTCAACTACCGGTTTAAGCCGTTGCCCTGCAAACAGTGGACATAGAGTTCGCCGGAGTTCGCGTAGCAACAGCACTTTTTCATCAAGCCGGCGGGAACGCAGTACTGTGCCGATGATCGTGAGACGTTTGCTGAGGATAGGCGTAATCGTAGTATTGGCGGGCAATTTAGCGCCACCAAGAAGCCCTAGCAGAACAAGCCTGCCGCCGCTGCTCAGACAGGCAATGTTTTGCTGCCAGTAGCTAGCGCCAATGAGGTCAATGATCACATGTACGCCTTGTGGTTCACGGGCAGCGATCGTTTGCGCAAACTCTTCACTGTGGTAATCTATGCCGCAGGTTAGGCCCAACTCTTTGGCTTTTCCCAATTTGGCGCGGGAAGTGGTGCCGTAGATAGCGCCGGCACCGGCGAAGGCGCTCAGTTGCAATGCTGCAGTGCCGACGCCGCTGCCTACGGCATGAATGAGGATGGTTTCACCCGGCTGCAGGCGGGCATGATGGAACAAGGCATCGTAAGCGGTGGCAAACGCTTCAGGGATAGCCGCTGCTTCGGCCCAAGACAGGTGTACCGGCACCGGCATAGCCAGCTCCGAGTCTACCACCGCATATTGCGCCTGACCGGCGCCGGGTAGTAATGCCATCACCCGCTCGCCAGGGCGAAACAGCGACACGTCGCTTCCCACTTCGCAGACTTCTCCGGCACACTCGAGGCCGGGGATTTCTGCCGGCACACCTGGTGGCGGTGGGTAGAGTCCGCGCCGTTGCAACAGATCAGCACGGTTGATGCCGGAGGCATGTACGCGAATTTTGATGTCGCGGCTGCCGACAGGCGGTACCGCCGATTCACGGAGTGCAAGGCTGCCGTTGTCGGCGAACGAGATGGTTACTGCCTGCATGCCTGGCTCTACTTAAGTTCCAGTGCCTGGTTGACCCATTTCGTAAGGGCCGATTTTGACATAGCGCCGCTGCGCTCGGCCGCCTTTTGTCCCTTGTTGAAGATCATAAGTGTCGGCACGGTCTGAATGCCATGCTCGTCAGCTACTTCACGTGCTTCATCAATGTCAATAGTATAGACTCCCACTTTACCAGCGTTCGTTTGGGCAAATTCGGCAACGATAGGCGCCAGGTTACGGCAAGGGCCGCACCAGGTGGCAGAAAAATCAACGAGTACGGGCAGAGGGTTTTGCAATACATTTTTGGCAAACTCATCTTTGTTTTTAATGGTTTCCATATTTTCCTTTCATCATAAATGCAGATTGTCTCTTTCGCAACGCAGCCAAAATTCGTGCAATCCCTGGTAATGGGCCAGTTTTTGCGGGATTTCTTCACTGATTTTGAAATAATAGCGAACCTCGTTTTCAATGACCTCGCTGAACTGTTTGCTGGCAAAAAATTGGAACGCCTGGGTGTCAAAATTATGGAGTTTTTCCTGGCAGAATTGCTCAAATTTTTGTGTCTCAAAATGCTCATCGGCTAGCATATTGTAGCGATCCAGTTTCTCATGGTAGCTGAGTGCGGACTGGCTCTGAATGGCAAAATAGCGATCCCAGTTGCGGGTAAAGTCGTAAAATTTCTTGCGCCCGGTGACGGCGCAGAATATCATCCATTTCGCCATGTCTTTGATCATCGTAGGAAAATGGAAATGCAGCGAGATGAGACTGCTGTCAGGGTAAGCGTTGGCGAAATCAATCAGATAAAAATCGCCTTCTTTGGTCAGTAGCGCTTCGCACGAATTGTGGTCCCAGCCATAGAAGGCATTGATCACTTTGCAGATTTTTTTCACTTCTTCCGCGTGCTGCGACGAAAGAAAATCGAATTCTATCGCTTTGTCTGGACCACGCAGATAACGATCGTGTGAGAAGTTGGCGTTCGGGTTGTAGTGCATCACCATAACCTGCGGACCAATACCGACGGAGCGCACGAATTCTTTATATGCCATGGCCTTTTGCAGATTCATCGGTTTATTACCGGAGCGGTCGTAGGCATCGGCAAGCTCTTTGCCGTTCTGTACTTTGGTTACTCCTATCCAGCCACCGCCCGACTGCGGCTTGAGATAGGCGGGGTAGCCCACATGGTCGCCGATTTCCTGCAGGTCGAACCATTCGTTTTCAGCAAAGATGAGTTCAGGGATAGCACGCGGGTCGCCGGTGATGTCTTCGTATTCCGGCTGCGGCAGCGCCACAGTTACAGGAATGTGTAATCCGAGCTGGTACATTTGGCCATAGGTGGTATTCTTGTTCATTGTTTGGAAAGACACCATATCATTGAGCAGATAAGTTTCCCGCCCTACTGTCAGAAGATAGCTGTTGTGGTGAGGGTTCCAGTGTGTACCACGGTTGATGATGGCGCTGTAGGGGCATTCGGCATGCAAGACATCATAAGGCCTGTTGCAGATGCGCTGTGTCACTACTTTGTGTATCTTGCCGCCATACTCGATCTCCGGCTGGACAAAGGCAAGCAATTTTTCGAACGTCACGCGGAACGAGTAATTGTTGGGATCCATCACACAAATGATTGTCGGTGTCTTTACCATCGTTATCTGGCCTCTAGAAAGTGAAATAGAGTTTAGCGCCCCTCTATAGTCTGCTAGACAAAAGCACCTCGGTCAAGAGCGAGAGATTACTTCGACAATTTGGCCTTGACGATGGGGTTGACCCGTTTACCATCGGCACGGCCCTCGATCTTGGCCATCACCGCCTTCATCACCTGGCCCATCGCCTTGACGTCGCGGGCACCCACTTCTGCAATCGCCGCGTCCACGAGCGCCTCGATCTCGGCATCCGAAAGCTGGCTCGGCAGATAGGTGTTGAGAATTTCCAGTTCTTTTTGCTCTTTCGTGAGCAGGTCGTTGCGGCCCGCCTTCTTGAACTCTTCAATAGAATCTTCGCGCTGTTTTTTCATACTCTTGAGCAGTTGCAGAAAAGCGGCGTCGTCCACTTCCTTGCCGCCTTCGTTGGCTTCCAGCTTCAAGATTTCGGTCTTGATCATGCGCAAAGTACTGACCTTCGCCTCTTCCCTGGCTTTCATGGCATTCTTGAGTTCTTCGGTAATACGATCTTTCACTTTACCCATTGTCTTCTCCTCCTTTATCTAAAGAAATTCTTTTGCGGTACGGCGGCATCCACAAGGACAGCACGAGCGCCAGTGTGGCCACCGCGCTGGCGATGTTGAACACCAAAAACCCGTTGCCCTCACAGTCCAGCCCGACACCCGTGTAGATACTACCGATGATCGTACCGCCACCGAAGACGACCCCGGAAAAAACGGTCTGCCCGCTGGCAAACATATGCGGTGGAATGATTTCTGTCAGATACGATAGACACGAGACAAAGAACACGCCGTAGGTAAAGCCGTGCAATACCTGGACAACGATAAATACCCCAGCCGGGACGGCATGTCCCATGACCGCCCAGCGTAAGGCACTCAGGGCTGCCGCCACGATGATCCAGAAACGCGGCGAGGCCAGGCGCAACCAGCGCGGCGAGAGCGCGATGAGAAAACACTCGCCAATAATGCCGGCCGCCACGGCATATCCCGTGACATGGTGTCCGAGCAGCATATTGCGGCGGTGGATATCGAGAATCATATGGTAAGGCGCATGGCTACACCAATGAACTACGCCGAACAGCAACAGGAGCACAAATGCACGGTTTTTCATCAGCTCGACGAAAAAGATCTGTTGCGTCTGGGGGGCACGAGGTTTGTCATCTTCTTTGAGTGCCAGCAAGGCAAGCAAGCCTAGTACCAGGCACAGCAGGCTCGCCGCTATGGCCCAGTCGAGATATTGCGCAGGAAAAATCATGGCGCTGGCGCCATAGGCAAGCGAACCCCACACGCGGATACGGCCATAACCGCTCATGCCAAAGCGGCTCAGCGTCACCGTGTCGAGCAGTGATTGCATCGGCGCGATGCAAGAAGCGAGCAGCCACAGGCACACCATTACCAACAAAAACGGACGATACCACAAGAGCGGCAGCAATGGCAGTATGCTGAAGAGTACGCACAGCCTCATCACTTTTACGACTTTTTGCGAAGAGTCGGCTACTTGCCCCCAGAACGGCTGCGCCAACATGCCGATAAATGTCACGCCGGCGAAAATGAGCGCCACATCCTTACCCGAAAAATGGAGTACGTTGACAAAGTAGGATGGCATGTAGACAAACTGCAGACTTACCCAGCTACAATAGGCGATATAGGAGCAAATGAGCGGAAGAGTTCGGTAATTTTGCATGTTTTTACGCTTTATCCCAGATACCTTCTGTGGGTGTTCCAGACACGCCCCCAGAGGTTTTGCTTGGCGCCGAAAAAATACAGCAAAATCTTGTCTACGCGCTTGGCCCAGGCCGCTTCGTTGTGCTGCGCCCCTTCGATTTCCAGATATTCAAGATCATGGTGCAGGCGAAATCCTTTCTTGATGAGGGCATCGCGCAACATACGTGCGTCGCGCACTGCATAACTGATCTCGTCTGTGTCTGTGTCTGTGTCGCTGTCCAGCTTTCCTTCGAGCGTTCCCATATCGAGCCATATCTTGAGCGGGGGCGTTTGCGGCGAACGCTCCACCATACGCACAATGTCGCGATCTGCCCACCACACGGATGGTGACACCACGCCGGCCATAGAAAAGACCTGCCAATATTTCCAGGCGATATAAAGCGAAACGAGCCCGCCCAGAGACGAGCCCATGATGGCTGTATACTGGCGGTCTTTGAGTGTGCGATAAGTTTTGTCTATGAACGGCTTCAGATCGTTGATGATGAAATCGGCGTACAGTTGCGCCTTGCCACCGCCCACTCGCGGCATGTAAACATGAGTATACTCTGCTTCACGCTGCGGCGTATTCTGGATAGCGACAATGATGATTTCGCGTAGTCGCCGTTCATGGATGAGGCGTTCGGCGGTGTCGTCCAGTTCCCATTCTATGCCCAGAAACGCTGTGGCGCGATCGAACACGTTGTTGCCGTCGTGGGCATACAACACCGGATAATTTTTGCTGACACTGGTGTGGTAATCTGGCGGCAGATACACCCAGATGGTGCGGTAGTTATTGAGCTTGCGTGCATGAAAATTGCGGTGTTCGACAATATTGCCGATCCAGGTATGTTTTTTTGGTCCGCTTGGCACACCCTGGTCGGCCCAGTTTTCCACTTTGAGATGGAATACGCCTGGCTTTTTGATGTACAGTGTACGGTTGGCGCTTTCGTAAAATTCACTGTCCTTTTCTATCGTATTCCATTCGCCACGCGAAAACTTGAACTCCAGATATGTCGCCTTGTTGAAGGTGAGACTGATCTGGTACTGATTGGCTGCCACCTTGGTAAGTGGCGTCCCCGGTGGCGTCCAACTGCCCAATTGCCGGTGGTTGCCGATGATGTATATGTTGGCGTCGGACGGTGTGTTCGTGGGCACTGTGACAAGCAATATCACACGGACTTCTGTTGCCTCGTTCATCTTGATGGCCATAATTGTGGCATAGAAAGTAAAGATAACAATTAAAACCCAGTCATGCAATAACAAATATTTACAGCCTCATTGTTTCGGTATAAATATTAGAATAGAACAATAGGGTGAATATTAACATATCCTTGCCAATCAATCAAGAGAAATTATAAGCTATTCAGGTGGGTTCCTCTTTTCAGAACTCAAGGATTTTATTGAACCTGGCAAGGCTCAAATTTTTTGGGCTATGGCCGATTGCGAGCTGGGTACCAATTTTGTAAACAATTTTGAGCGGTTAGAACACCGGTTGCGGGTGTTTATGAATAATTCGGGCTAATCCTCAGGAAGCATTTTGTCCATATTTTTCGCCACTTCCAGAAAAATTACATTTTTTGTTTATTCGTCGGAGCTGTTTTTTACTTGCGAATTTTGCGGCTGACTGGTAACATTGATATTATCTAATGTTTGTGTCATCCCCCTCCTCTCAGAATTAGATTTACTAATATTCTAACGCTTTGAAATCGGGACTGGATGTGGAGACGATCTACAAGATTACGGCATGTCGAAAGAAGAAATCCGCAAGTTGCAAAAGCAGACCAAAGAGCGGTAAGACGGAATGTAGGGATAACTACAAAAAGGAACGGTTGAGCCATGAAATGTTGTGTGTTTTCCATTGTGCTGCTACTTTTCATCCTGCCTATGACAGCATGGGCCACGAACGGTATTTTTCCTACTGCTCAGGGCGTCCAGCAACAAGGACGCGGCGGCGCGGATTTAGGCATTGCCAGCAGTCCCACTTCGATGCAGACGAATCCGGCAGGCATCGCCTTTATCCCTGGCAAGATGCTGGATTTTACCTTTGGCGGTGTCTACCCCGCGGTGAATTTCTCCAATGCCTGGAATGACGATACCCGCTCTCACACAGAACTGGTTCCGTTCGGGTCGTTCGCTTTTGTCTGGGATTCAATGGGCCAGATCGGCGAAGCAGCTACAGACCCCATTGTCTATACTTTCGGTGGTACTCCAACAGCCAGCCATGACACCAGTTCCATCGCCGACAACTGCCTCGAATTGGCGACGGCCGAACTACCGACACGATTGGAAATCATGGCACAAGGAGAAAACGCGGCAGTCAACGCCTTGCGTGTCTACGGGTTAGTCACTGCCGACACCGCTGAGAAATCGCTGTGGCAGAGTGACCGTCTGCCACAAGTACCTGCCCACGCACGTGTGTTGGCGCTGCGTGTACGTTTTGCCTGGCGTCAGGAAGGGCCGACAAGCCGCGCCGAGCTTGTCCTACGCGCCGAACAAGAAGAGACCAGGCTGCTGCTGGCCGGCAGCGATGGCCGTTGGCAGCAAGGTTATCTCTTGACGGTGTGGCAAGAAGCCTATATGCCCGCCTACGCCACGCTCGACATCACCGGCGACATTGCCGGTCTGCAACTCAAAGATGTTGAAGTAGCTATGAACTATCGCCCGTCAGGGGAGGACATCTGGCAGGTTTTACACCGTGCCGCTTCCATGACAGCCGGTGAAGCGACCCCTCGCTGGGTTCTGTTGGGACAAAGTGAACCAGGCTCCGAGTTTACACCGGGGGCGCAACCGCAAGTCATCGCTTCTTTTGCCAAGTGGCCGCTGCTCGCAAACGGACGTCTGCAAAAAGTAGCGGTGTATTATCATTACCGCCTCGAACAGAACGACAGAAACGCCTATCTGCGTATATCGCTACAGACACCACAACAAAAAGGCAACGATGTGTTGCACCTGTTGCCGGCGGTAGAATTTGACAAGCAAGGGCGACGATGGAACCGTAGCGAAAGCGACTTTCTGCACGCCTACCGCGAACAACCGGCGGGCTGGAAATTCGGCTTCGGCATTTTCCCGTTGGCGGGTGCCCGCTACACCATAACCACCAAAAGCGACCTCTGGCCGGAAGGACTGGAGAACCGCACCGATTACCTGGCACTGACATTGGCGCCGACTGTGGCTTATCGTTTCAACGATTCACTCAGCATCGGTGTGTCGCTCAACGCCAATGTCCAGCGCATGGAACTCGACGCTTTGGTATCGCAACCAGCCGACCTCATGCGTGGCATGAGTCTCTTGGGTGTTACCTTCGGCGAAATTTTCAAGGGGTTTGCCGGAGATTTTGTACACGGCGAGGTTGACACCGATCCGCTTATGTCCTACGGGGTAGGTGGCCGCATCGGGCTACTGTGGAAAATCAGCGAACGTCTGCACCTCGGCCTCATGTATGCGCCCAAACCCTGGATGAGCGGGGCCAGCGGCAAGGCTACGGTAGATTTCAGCCGCCATTTCTATACTACCCCCTTTAGCGGATTCATCCAGTTGGAGCTGCCCAATCAAGGCCGCTATGGTTTTGCCACCCAATACGACATCGAAGTCAAAATGGATTTGCCACAGCGTGCAGGTGCCGGACTGGGCATCCTGGTACGCGACAACCTGCTGCTGGGTCTTGATTTCCAATGGATTCAATATTCGAATACGCAATTTAAACTGAAGACGATGCTGCGCGATGGTAATAATCCCGACGCCAACACTCTCATTGGTTCGCCCGATCTGGACATCAACCTCACTCTGGGGTGGAAAGACCAGTATGTGGTGAGCTTTGGTTTGGTGTGGCAAGCATCACCTTACTGGGTTTTACGCGCCGGGTACAATTATGGCAACAATCCGGTGCCAAGATCGTATCTCAACCCGCAGTTTGCAGCCATCATCGAACACCATGTGACTGCCGGTGTGAGTTATTTGTTGGATGAACATGTCGCGTTCCATCTCTCCGGCGAAGGTGGTTTGCCAAGCCAGCTCAAATCTGGCAGTGTCAACGACGTCCACTCGGACTTTGCCAACAGTAAGGTGAGCATCTACACCGTCGGCGTTTTGTTTGGTATTACCTGGCAATTTTAAGGAAACGAGAATGATAGCTGCGAAAATCAAGCATGATGAACTCATTGAGAAAGACGCGGTAGCCTGTGCCGAAAATTTTGCCGAACGGATGCGCCAAAAAGTGGTATCGCCCAAACACAAATTCAAAAGAACAGATCGCATCCATCTGCAGACACGCTATCCGGAGTTTCGAGAGGAGAGCGAAGAGGAAAAGAATAAGGCGACACAACTCGATGCCAGTCTTGACAAGGTAGCAAAGAAAGGCTACGATCAAGAGCTATTGGAAAAACTACGCCGGTTTCTTGAATTCTGGAGAAGAATTTTCAAGAAAAAATCTCCCACCGGCCAGATTCCAATACAGGGAAAGAGTAATAAGGAGCTGTAAATAAATAACCTTTACAAGTTGCGCCGAGATTTTGGCCAAGGGCTAGAAGCGACCGAAGGCGCATAGCCGTAGCTCTGTAACTGA
>JAGVGO010000015.1 GCA_020057085.1 Planctomycetota bacterium
CCCAGTCGAATGTTTCCCTTCATCGATTTTGGCTGACCTCAAAGATACTCTGCCTTTTTATTCCTCCTGCTTTCCCATCATTTCAATTTCTACTTATCTTCGGCCTCCACCATAAACCGTGGTAAATTTGTGCAGCAGATTGCGGCGGATGGCTTCCGGCCAGGCAGGATCGTCGGGCCTCAGGTATTCGCTAGGCAGTCCTGGTTCCGGCCTTGGCAGAGAAACATTGATGGGCGAGGACTGCGACGGGCGAAGCTCGCGCGAAAATTTATTGTTATTTGCTCTTATCTTCTTTATAATAAAAAAGAATTGTCAATTTTTAAGGAAAAACACATGGACAACAAACAAGAACTCAAACATTGCATCCGCGTGGCTATGGGACAGGAGCCGGCGGACATCGTGTTCAAGAACGGCCAGATCGTTTCTACTTTCACCGAGGAGGTGATCGCCGCTGACATGGCTGTTTCCTGCGGCAAAGTGGTTGCTATCGCGCATGTCGGCCCGGCCAAGGCGACGGTTGATCTCAAAGGTAGCTATGTCTGCCCTGCCTTCATTGACGCCCATACCCACATCGAATCGTCGCTGGTCAGCCCGGAAGGGTTTGCCGAGGCGGTGGTGCCGCATGGCACGGGGGCAACGATAAGCGACCCGCACGAGATCGTCAATGTACTCGGCCTTAGCGGCCTTGAGTACATGGTGAAGGCGGCGGCGGGTTTGCCGCTCGACATCTTTTTCAGCATTCCGTCGTGCGTGCCGGCCACCCATATGGAAACATCGGGCGGCAGCCTCAAGGCCAAGGACATCGCCACTGCCTACAAGACGAACCCCAAGACACCGGCCTTGAGCGAAATGATGAACTACCCAGGCGTCTACTTCGGTGACGACGAAGTACTCAGCAAAATCTGCACGGCGCACGAGCTGGGGCTTGGCATTGATGGTCACAGCCCGATGCTGGGCGGGAAGGAACTCAACGCTTACATGAATGCCCGCATCATGAGCGACCATGAGTGCATGACTGCCGACGAAGCCAGGGAAAAACTCAGACGCGGCATGTACATACTCATGCGCGAAGGCTCGGCGGCACGCAATCTGAAAGATCTTCTGCCTATCTTAAATGACCACACCGTACATCGCATCTGCATTGCCACAGACGACAGCGACCCGCACGAACTCGACGGCCGCGGCCATCTCGATTATGTGTGGCGCGAACTTATCCGCCTCGGCGTTGACCCGATCCGTGCCGTGCGCATCCTGTCGCTCAATCCGGCACAGCTTTATCGTCTTGCAGACATGGGCGGACTAGGCATCGGCTATCGCGCCAACTTCCTCATCAGCGATAGGCTCGACAAACCTCTCGTCAAGGCGGTCTACCACAACGGCGAGTTGGTCGCCGAAAATGGCAACTTGCTTAAGGCTATCCCGCGCAAGGAGGCCAAAGAGACGATGCAGTCGGTGCATCTGCCGCGCAATTTCAGCGATAAGCTGCAAAAATACCCGCAGAAAGGCAAGGTGAAAGCGATCGGCATCATCGAGGGACAGATCGTCACCGAGAGCTTCATCGGCAGCGCCGAAGATGTAGCCAAAGGCGACCTCGCCTATCTTGCCGTGGTCGAACGCTACAACAAGAACGGCAACGTCGGGCTTGGCTTCATCAAAGGATTGGGGCTCAAAAGCGGGGCGCTTGCCTCGACCGTGGCACACGACCATCACAATCTCCTGCTCGCCGGCAAGAACGTGCGAGATATGGAAATCGCCGGCAAGGAGGCCGAGAAAATGGGCGGTGGTTTTGTCGTCGTCAAAGACGGCGTCGTCAAAGCTGCCCTGCCGCTACCGGTGGGCGGGCTCATGTCGCTCAAAAACACCAAAGAAGTGGCCTCAGGCATCGCCGAGGTGGGTATTGCCGCCAAAGAACTGGGCGTCACCATGCGCGCTCCCTTCATGGTGCTGTCGTTCATGGCACTTTCCGTCATTCCGCACCTCAAACTTACCGACATGGGGGTGGTGGATGTGGACAGGTTTACCATTGTGCCACTGGAGGCTTAAGAAAAGTATATGTCGAAAAAGCTTACTGAGGAAATGGTACTTGCAGCTCTGCGCCAGGTACAAGACCCTGATTTACAGAGAGATATCGTAAGCCTTGGCTTTGTCAAGAATGTCGTGATCGGGAGCGAAGGCAAAATCTCGTTCGCTATCGAACTCACCACGCCGGCCTGTCCGCTCAAGGGCCAGCTCAAGGCGCAGGCAGAGGCGTGCGTGCGTGGCATTGCCGGAGTCAAGGAAGTTGACGTAACCATGACGGCGCGCATACGCGCGGCGGCACGACAGGCGCATCTGCCCAACATCAAGCATGTAGTGGCTGTGGCCAGCGGCAAGGGTGGCGTGGGCAAATCCACGGTAAGCGCCAATCTTGCGCTGTCGCTGGCGAAAACCGGCGCCGCCGTCGGCTTACTCGATGCCGATATCTACGGCCCCAGCATCCCCAATATTCTGGGCATCGGGCAACCAAAGATTGCCGGCGACAACGAAATTTTTTTCCCTGTCTCGCAATATGGCATCAAGGTGATGTCCATGGCCTTCTTCATGCCTGCCGACAAGGCGGTGATCTGGCGCGGGCCAATGCTCGACAAAGCAGTGATGCAGTTTATCACCGGCGTCGAATGGGGTGAACTCGACTATCTCATCATGGATCTGCCGCCCGGCACCGGTGACGTGCAACTGAGCATCTGTCAGAAGCTAGTCCTCACCGGCGCCGTGGTGGTGTCAACACCGCAGGAGGTGGCTTTGAGCGTGGCGCAGCGGGCCATTTTCATGTTCCAGCAATTGCAATGTCCGATTCTCGGTATGATCGAGAACATGAGCCATTACATCTGCAGCCATTGTGGACAGCGCGAAGAAATTTTCGGATCGGGTGGCGTGCGTGAGGCGAGCACAATGCTCAATATTCCGTTCCTGGGCGAAATTCCGCTCAACAAAGAGCTGCGCGCCGCTTCGGACGAAGGTAAGCCGCTCGTGGTCGCCGCCCCCTCTTCGCCCACGGCCCTGGTGTTCATGGAAATCGCCGAAAAAATGGCAGCGCAGATCAGCATGCGCACGTTTGTGCAGTAGTTCTTAGTGGAAACAGACCAATCATGCAAGAACAACATAGTGATCAGGAACTGAGCGAAAAAGTACAACAACTGGGTTTGATCGCTCCTGCGGACTTACAGGAATGCTTGGAGATTCAGAAAAAATTCCGCGAGTTCGGCAAAGAAATGAGGCTCTCCGATCTGCTGGTCAAGAAGAAATACTTGACGCAGCAGCAACTGGACAGCCTGTGGCAGACGACGCCGTCCAAAACGCCGACCGTCACTGCACTTTCCGGCCGCCAGCCGCGCGCCAACGTGACACGCCGGTTCAGCCGCTACCAGGTCGTCTGCGAGCTGGGGCGCGGCGGTATGGGTGTAGTTTACGAGGCATTCGATCCACATCTCAGCCGCAATGTGGCTCTCAAAGTTTTGAGCGAGGTGCAGGCAAGCGACAAAGAGCAACAAAGGTTTGTACGCGAAGCACACCTCATGGCCAAACTGGAACATCCCAACATCATCAAGGTGTACGATGTCGGCCATGAGCAAGGGAAGCTCTTTTTTACCATGGAGCGGGTGCACGGACAAAATCTCGACAAATTGCTTGGCGAAAACATGCCTCTGCCGCAGCTCATCCACTTGCTGGTCAAGGTGACGCACGCAGTACACTATGCCCACCAGCAAGGTGTGATCCACCGCGACCTCAAGCCTTCCAATATCATGGTGACAGCAGAATACGAACCCAAGGTAATGGATTTCGGACTGGCTAAAGAAATTGACAAGGCGACACAAAAAATGTCGCAAAGCGCCGACATCATTGGCACGCCGAAATACATGTCGCCGGAGCAGGCGGCCGGCAAGCTCAAAGAGGTGGATGCGCGCAGCGACGTGTACGCACTCGGTGTCATACTTTACCAGATGCTGACCGGGCACATGCCGTTCACTGCCGATAACACGGTGAACCTGCTTTACCAGATCATGTTCATTGAGCCGCCGCCGCCATCACGCTATTTCCGCCGCATCTCGCGCGATATCGAGGCTGTCTGTCTCAAAGCGATGGAAAAAGACAAAACAAGGCGTTACCAGAGTGCCAACGAGCTCGCCTTAGACCTCACTCGTTATCTCGAAGGACAAAGCGTTACAGCCAAACCGATGACGACCGCCGTAAAGCTTGACAAATGGGTACGTCGCCACCGCGTTATTGCACTGGCGAGCGGTGTGTTTTTGTGTCTGTTACTGGCAGTGGTGAGTTATTTCGTTTACCAATTGCAACAAAGGGCAGCAGAGGAGAGCAAACTGCGCCGCTTGGCCGAACAAAAGACGTTATTGGCCACGCAAAAAGAAGCCGAAGCACGCCAGTATGCCATTGGCAGCAAGTTGAGCCAGGCCGAAGCGGAACTGATGCTTGCCCGCACCTACATTGACAACCAGAACTTCGTCTATGCGTGCGAACGACAAAACAAGGCAGATTCTTTGTTGCAAAGCGCTTTGCTGATTTTGCGTGAACTAGCGGTCGCCAGCAAGACAAAGGCCGACGCCAGCAGTGACATGAGTCCCCTATTCACGCAACATCGCTTGTTGAGCGAAGCGTCCGCCGATATGTGGCGTTACTGTCTGTCTTACAATATTACCGGAACACAGAAGACGACTCTCGCTGACATGCCGATAAAATTTACCAAGCCACAGCATCTGGTGATAGAGATAGCTCAGCCTTCTATCTTGCTGCCCTGGCTAGAGCCTCCCGCACAGTTTATCGGTCTGTGGCAGTCAGATCAGCTGCGGCTGTGGAATTTACAGGAGCGTCAGAGTTCGTACACCATATCTGGTAGCGGGAACTGGCTGGCTGGCACCCAGGCGATCAGCGACACCAATGTCTCGTTGGCCGCCGCTACCAGCGATGGCGAAATTGTTTTATGGCAGCCGGGCGACAACAAAATAGTAAAAAAAGCCGTTCCTGACAAGCCGGAAATCGTAGGCATGCGTTTCAGTCCGGACCGCCAATGGCTGTTCATTGTGAGTGCATCCGCTCTTCACATATGGCAAGTCTCACCATTGCAACCTTTGCATACCATAAACTGTAAAGGCAGGGCCAAGAACTCTGTCGGTGTGTTCAGTCAGAACAGCAAGTGGCTGGTGGTGCGCGGTACCAACGAGATCATCACAGCGATATTCGACATGAGCGAATTTGCCAAAAAGATAGCCAACCCCGCATACAAGCCAATGCCGAGCCGCTCTTTTTCCGGCCACGCTAAAACTATTTGCTTTGGCCCGCAGGACCGTACCATCATTAGCGCCGACGAGAACGACATCCGTATCACCCCAATGGTGCAAAATGCCAACGAGGGCGGCGAAGAGGGCACGATCACCTTGCTGGCCGCACACCGTGGCAAAATTTGCGACTTGACACTGCGTCAGGACGGCAACTATTTTGCCTCGCTTGGGCAGGACGGACGACTGGCTGTGTGGAGCAGCTACAGTTACCGTAAATTGTGGGAAGCGCCGTTTAGCGGACGTATAGGGGATTTTCCACGCGCGCGTTTCCGTTCCCAGCAACCGTTTATCGGGGTGTGGAATAGCGACACTCTCAACCTGTATGCCTGGCAGACCAATCTCGTAAAAAAGTTAGATGTGGTGCTGCGCAAGGAGACGCAGAAAACATACCAAACTCTTTTTAACACCTTGGGACACACTTCCTGGGCGCGTAATCAGGGAAACGCAGTGGTTGGGGTGGTACTGTCTCCGGACAGCCGTTACCTTGCCTGTTATCTATTGCCCAACCTTTATTTGTGGGACACGCAAGAAGATACCATCACTCGGCTTCAATCACACTTTGTGGAAGATCGGCTACAAGTGTCGTTTTCTGGCGATGGCACGCTGCTCATGTCACGCGGACAGGAACAGGTATTTGTGTGGCGTATAGCGGACAAACAACAGCTGCTCTCTGCCCCCACTAGCGATAAAAATTACTGGTGGCACCCCGCCGCCAACCTGATCGTCAGCGCACCCCGCTCGGCCTCCCTACAGATAGAATTTAATCAACTCATCAACAATAAGCTGGTATTGCAAAAAAATATACAGTGCGCGCAACTCGTCAACGATTGCGTGTTCTCGCCCGATACCGGCAAAATGGCGGTATTGATGCGTAACGGCCTCGTGGACATTTGGGATGTTGGCACAGCTACCCCGCAACGATTGTACAGTCAGCAGATGCCGCTGCAAGGTAGTATAAATACCGCCTGTTTCAGTGAGATACACTGCATTGCCCTGGCCAATAGCAATGGCGATTTTATGTTGTACGATTGGCACAACCGGAAAATATGGCATCAGATACATCTGTACAACCCAATCCGTCGCTTGTGGTACGATGCACATGACAAGATATACTGGATTCAGACACAAGACACGCTTTTCGTCTATCGCCATCCTGACGAGGAAACACTGGCCGGAAAATTAGACAGCATCTATCCTCTGCCGGTACTTTCTGGCTATCCGTTCATGGCACTCGATATGGCCGGCGATTTTCGCCACATCGCCGCAGTATCCCAATCGGGTGAAATTTTAGTGTTTGCCGTCCCCCACAGGGTGCAGCAGGAACATAAATGAGTACCTGCTGTTAAGCGAGTAATTGGTCAAAGGATTCATCCATGCCCAGGATATTTGACAATATTGAGCAAAAGCTACTGCCGACTTTGTGCGATACACTGAAATTATCTCACAAAGCAGATTTTTGTGTAGGATTCTTCAATTTGCGAGGCTGGAAAAAACTGGATACCTATATCGAACCATGGTCAGGCGGTGAAGGCCATTGTTGTCGGTTGTTGGTCGGTATGCAACAGATAGCCCAGGAAGATTTAAGAAACGCTCTCAGTGTTACCAAACAGCCTGCCATAGATAACCAGACAGCAGTGCGTTTGAAAAAAAAATTGGCCGAAGAATTTCGCAATCAATTATGCCTTGGGACACCTACCAATGAGGATGAAGCTGGATTGCGACGGCTGGCTCGAAAAATCAAAGAGAAAAAGGTAATCGTCAAGCTATTCTTGCGACATGGCCTTCACGCCAAGCTCTACCTGCTGTTCCGCAATGATCCCATCAATCCGATTGTGGGATATTTGGGCAGCAGCAATTTGACGCTTGCCGGTTTAGCTGAACAGGGTGAACTCAATGTGGATGTCTTGGACGCGGATGCCTGCCAGAAATTGGCCAAATGGTTTGAAGATCGTTGGAACGACCGATGGTGTATTGATATTTCCAATGAGTTGGTGCAAATTATAGAAGAAAGCTGGGCACGTGAAGACCTGATTCCCCCTTATCACATCTATGTCAAGATAGCTTATCATCTTTCGCGGGAAGCACGCACGGGTCTGGCTGAGTTCGATATTCCCAAAGATTTAGGGCAAAAGCTGTTTGAATTTCAAAAAGCCGCCGTAAAGATTGCTGCCCATCATCTCAATAAACGTGGCGGGGTGATCATCGGCGACGTGGTTGGCTTAGGCAAGACTTTGATGGCTACAGCTTTGGTGCGGATATTTGAAGAAGACTACGGTTTCGAGACGCTGATACTTTGCCCAAAAAACTTGGTCACAATGTGGGAAGATTATCGGGAGCAGTACCGCCTCCATGCCAAGGTTCTTTCTCTAAGCCGTGTCACCAAGGAGTTGCCCAATTTGCGGCGCTACCGCCTGGTCGTGATAGATGAAAGCCACCACCTGCGCAATCGTGATGGCAAACGGTATCATGCCATTCAGGAATATATCAGGGAGAACGAAAGCAAAGTTGTTCTGCTTTCGGCAACGCCGTACAACAAGACGTATCTCGATCTCTCCAACCAATTACGGCTTTTTATTCCCGAAGATGCCAATTTAGGTATCCGGCCTGAAAACTTGCTGCGTGATTTGGGAGAAACTGAGTTCATTCGCCGTCATCAATGTCCAGTACACTCACTGGCAGCGTTTGAAAAAAGTGAATATGCGGACGACTGGCGGGAACTCATGCGCCTCTATCTGATCCGCCGCACCCGCAGTTTCATCAAGGACAACTATACAGAAACCGACTCTGAAAAAGGGCGACAATTCCTTATCCTGGAAAATGGGGAACGCAGCTATTTTCCCGAACGTATACCCAAAACCATACGCTTCAAGATAGATGACAAAAATCCTGAAGATCAATACGCCCAACTTTACGCGCAAGATGTCGTGGACATCATCGCCGCTCTCACCTTGCCACGCTACGGGCTTGGCAATTATATCGCTCCGGCGACACACAATCCGCCGACACCGCAAGAAGCCAAACAATTGGATGATCTGTCTCGCGCCGGCAAGCGCCTGATGGGGTTTTGCCGTACCAATTTGTTCAAAAGACTTGAAAGCAGCGGACATGCCTTTCTGCAATCGGTCGAGCGCCACATCCTGCGCAATTACATTTTTTTACATGCTATCGCCAATAATCTGTCTTTGCCTATCGGCACACAAGACGCCGGGCTTCTCGATGCGCGTATCTTCGACCAGGATGCCGATGCAGCCAATTTTATAGGCGATATGTTTAGCGCCGAAGATGACAATAGTCAGGAAATATCACTTACAGAAGCTTTCCCCCTGAATACCGAAGCCGATTTCCAAAAACGGGCAGCCTCTATTTATGCCCAGTATACTAGTAAATACAAGAGTCGGTTCAAATGGCTCAGTTCTCATCTTTTTATCCCTGAACTGGCGCAGTATCTTCTGCTGGATGCCCAGGCGCTTTTCAAGATTTGGCAAAAATGCCGC
>JAGVGO010000249.1 GCA_020057085.1 Planctomycetota bacterium
CGCCAGGGGAGAGGTTATACTCTACCCATAATTTTTTTATCCCCCCGAAGTGTTAGATACGCCCGTTGGCACCCCCCCCCCGAATTATTGGATACGCCCCTGGCAACTCATCCAACCACTGCGCAACGTCCAGCCCGTATGCAATTCACGCACCACCCATAGTTGTGGTTCACCACCTTCGGGCATTACCGCGCTTCTCAGTCGGATTGAATACAAAACACCTTGATAGCAACTCAGTATCCGAACGGGGTGGGTCAATTTTCGATTACCGTTTGCTTTTTAGTGGTACATTTTTAGATTACCAAAACCAATGGAAAGTTCCCACCTCAGACCTAGCTAAAAATTGCTGCGGCGTCTTGTGCGCAAAATTTTCATTCGTCGTTGCTGCCACGCCGAGTTTTAAGTTGCAATTCTATGGCGGACTGGATTATAATGAGAGCGGCAGGTTATAATGGATTACCGTGAAAGGCGAACGCTATGCTGTGTGAGAATTGTAAACAAAAGGATGCCACCGTTTCATTCAGTGAAGTCAAGAACCACACCAAGATAGAACACCGTCTATGCGAGGATTGTGCGCAAAATTATTCGCCTTACATTGCTGCCCCCGCTTTTTCGCATTCCTTACAAAGTATTCTGGGTCAATTTCTCGAAGCAGTAGTAGCGAAAGCGGAACAAGAAGAAAGCAAAATCAAATGCGAACATTGCGGTATCTCTTACCATGAATTCCGCAAGCAAGGCCGCTTAGGCTGTGAGCACGATTATGATTCATTTGCCGAATCACTTGGTAAACTTGTCCACAACCTGCAAGGCAGCGATCAACACACCGGCAAGAAGCCACATGTATTTGCCGAAAGCGAAAAAAAACGGGTGATTCTTGCTGCATTGCAGGAGCAATTACAAATAGCGGTAGCCGCAGAACGCTACGAAGAGGCGGCCAAGATACGTGATCAGATACGGGCGACGGAAAGGCAACACCATGGAGTTTAGTAAATTGCTCGGGCATACGTGCGAATGGTTGAAAGGGACAGGGGCAGAGAGCGACATAGTGCTCTCTACTCGTGTGCGTCTGGCACGTAACCTGAAAGGATTTCCTTTTCCTGCACGTGCCTCGACCGACCAACTACAAGACATCCAACGACTGATACACGAAAAAACGTCGTCCCTGGCAGAATTTACCAAGGGCATCTACCTCTCACTCGATCAGCTCGCGGCCGTAGACCTCTATTTGTTGTTTGAGCGACACCTCATCAGCAAGGAACATGCCCAAAGCAGTAGGCCCCGCGCGCTCCTCTTCAGCGAAGACGAACGGGTGTCGCTGATGATCAACGAAGAAGACCATTTCCGGCTGCAGATTATCCACTCGGGCTGGGAAGTACGCCGCCTATGGCAGGAAACCAACCATCTCGACGATGCTATGGCTTCTGTCTTCAGTTTTGCTTTCCATAGCCGGTTCGGCTATCTGACCGCCTGTCCCACCAATGTAGGAACCGGCCTGCGTGTGTCGGTCATGCTACATCTGCCCGCTCTGCGTATGAGCAACCAGATGGAAAAAATCCAACAGGCTGCACACAAAGTAAATCTGGCGTTTCGCGGTTTTTATGGCGAAGGCAGCGGCGCCCTCGGTGATTTTTTTCAGTTGTCCAATCAGGTCACGCTAGGTAAAACCGAGGAGGAAATCTGTCGTATACTGGTGTATGCCTTGCCACAAATTATCAAATATGAACGTGAAGTGCGCCAGACGATGCGTGATAAACATAGCACTCAACTCACCAAGCTGGTGCAAGGTGCCTATGAAACATTGCGCCAGACTACAGCTATTTCCGGGGATGTGGCAATGAGCCAATTGTCAGCGGTGCGTATGGGTGTGCATTTGGGACTATTGCCGCTCAGTATCGAAGATGTCAACCGGCTGTTTATCCTGTCGCAGCCTGCCCATTTGCAAAAGAAAGAAGGCAAAGATTGTACGGCGCAGGAACGCGATCTGGCACGTGCCGAACTTTTCCGATCTTCCTTGAACTGAAAAGTTGTTTTTTACAGCTCCTGCAAGAAGAACGATAGTGAATTATCTTGACCTGTGCAGGCTCAGAGTGTAAAATCGGAGTCTAAGGCTCTGTCTAAAAATAACTTCACATTCTTGAGGGCACTTTTATCAATCTACTTCGTTGCTCCTCGCTTACAGAGCCAAGCTATGCGGCGCTCGTCGCGCCTCGTATATTGATAAAATTACTCCACAATAATGTAAATTTATTTTTAGACAGAGCCTAAGGGCTTGGTGAAAAATAATTTTACATTCTTTAGAATATTGGTCAAAGCATGCAACAGGTGGCAGAACCATGAGCAGCAAAATTATCTGTCCGATTTGTGATGAAGAACTGGGTAATTCGGTTGCCGAAATCCCGGATAAGTGTCCGATTTGCGATACCCGCAAATATGAAATTGTGCAGGAACTGAAAGAGCAAGGAGAATTCAAAGAGGCTGCAAACGAGGGAGAAGTCAAGACATCAACACCCACTGTGTCTGCCCATGAACCACAGAAAGAGACTGCGCAACCCGTGGTCGAGCAGTCGCAGAAACAAGTGATCGTAGAAGAGGAATTTCCCGAAAACGAGGGAGTTATCTTCAACGATATGCCATCTGCAACGGAAGATCGTGCAGGGGAAACAGAAGCAATGCCTTCTTTGTACAGCGATTCTTCCCCGGTGCTCAAGAGCGAAGAACAAAACAGTGATGTCATATTCGGCGAAGGGCAGCAAGATGCCCACAGTGTGGTATTTGAAGGCGGGAGTGAAACCGCACCGGCAACAGTAGAGACACAAGCGGCTCCACCCGTAACGCTACAGAGCGAAGAAGTGACGCCACCAGCCAGAAAGAGCGGAAAGTACCGTAAAAGCGGTGCCAGCGACCTGGAAACATTCCCTCTTGGTTTCAAATATTGCCCGGCATGCCAGCACAGCTATAGCAAAAATTTTGCCGAGCGAGCTTGTCCGGCATGTCCGCAACATCCTTCGTTGCAGGTACACGACTCCGGATTTCCACCTGGTAACTATCTCGTCTTGTATAATGACGCACGTAAAGCCATCAGCTATTTTTGCTTGGACAATGCCGGTTCGGTCATCATCGGCCGCTCCAGCGAACGCAACTCTCCTAATGATATAGACCTTGCCGCAGTGTGGAAGAATTATTACGAAAAGAACTGTCCCAACCCCGACGAAATCAAGGAAAAAATGCGTCTCCTCAAAGGCGTGTCGAGCAAACACGCCTTGGTGCGTTATGTGGCGACAGACAAAAAATATGTGTTATTCCATCTCACCGACAAAAATTTTACGGTGGTGCAGCTCCCTGATGGCGAAAAAAGGGAGCGGTCGGCACAAAACAAAACCAGGGTGGAACTGGTGCCGAACGCCTTGATTATGCTTGGTGATCAACAGAATTTCATTATCCTACGCTACAAAGTAATTACTCTGGCAAAACAGGCCTAACCATAGACAACGATATTTTTTCTATGAAATTGCACGAAGGCAAAAGCAAGATTTACGAAACTAGCTGGGGCAAAGAAGAAGCGCTCCATTTCCAGGTGAACGGCAATGAGCATTGGGTGAAACGCAACCTGAACGGTGGCCGTTATGAAGTATGCGGCCTCCTGGCTATTGGCGGGCTTGGCTGCGTATTCTTGGCCAACGACCGCTGGAATTACAACCACAAAGTTGCCATCAAGACACCCTACTATATGGGCGACTATTGCCGGCCTTATGTCGCGCGCAGCCAGTTGGTATTCGAACGGCAAGTCAAAAGCCTCAACAAATTGTACGAGCTGGAGCAAAAGTATCTGGTGCGTTTTTCCAATGCTGGCTTTGACAGTATCGTCAATTTGAATGATTACTTTGTAGATCGCAGCCTGGACCTGTGTCAGCCATTTCGTGATGCTGCCGGTGTTCAATATTTCGTGTGTGAAGATCTGCACGAGCATGCGCCTTACCTGGTAATAAAATACATCCGTGGCGATATGTTGAAAGACGTACTGGCACAAAAACCTTTAAGCCAGAGCCAAACTTTGCGCTTAGCCAAGCAGATTTTGGTGCTTATGCGTCATATGCACGAACAGCGTAAGACCAAAAAGGGGCGGTCGTTCTATTATTTGTTGTGCGACCTCAAAGCCGACAACATCATCGTCACAGATAACGAACAGATTACCTTGATTGATTTCGGAGCGGTGAAAGTCCACTGGCTCGACCAGCAAGAGATTGAGCTGCCCATTTTCGTTACCGACGGTTATGCAGGGCCGGAAGTATATTCGGGGAGTATCGAAATGAGGGACAACCCGCGTATTGACCAAAGGTTTGATGTTTTTACCATGGGCGCACTTATGGTGCATTGTTTGAGTGGTAAACATCCGGCCGAATTTCTTGTCAACTATGCTCCGCCACAGCATGATTTTCGAGTGGAGCAATACAGCCACATTGCACGGCCGGTACAGGATATTATCCGCAAAGCTATCGCTCACGAACGGCAGGAACGGTATGCTGATGTGGATGCCATGCTGTATGACATGGAGCGTGCTTTCAAAGAACTCAAATGTTAAAATGTTTACAATGTTTACAAAACTTTATTGCAAAACTCAAGACACAGGGAGGTCAAAACATGAAACTATGCACTGTGTTTTTACTTACCATTTGCCTCGTTATGGCAGGTATCTATGTCACCCAGGCACAACCCAGCGTTTGTATCGATGCCGGCCACGGCGGCGATGATTCTGGCGCTGTCGGCCATGGCCTTTTGGAAAAAAGCATCAACCTCGATGTCGCCAACCGTTTTCATAACCTGCTCAAAAATGCCGGCTATACCGTTTACATGACACGCAGCAGCGACAAAACCGTCAGCCTGTCGAGTCGTACCAGCTACGCCAACAGCGTCGGTGCCGGCCGTTTCATCAGTATCCATTGCAACGCCTTCAACCAGAGTGCGCATGGCACGGAAACGTATTGTTACACGAGCGGCAGCAGCACATCTTTCCGTATGCGAGACAAAACGCAACCACAGATGGTGGCTGCGCTCGGCACTTACGACCGTGGCTGCAAGACAGCCGGTTTCTACGTAATCAAATACACCAACATGCCGGCTATCCTTGCCGAGTTGGCATTCATTGACAATGCCGGCGACGCCGCCAAGTTGGGCGACGCCGGTTATCGTCAAAAAGCAGCCGAGGCACTCAAGAGAGGCCTCGAACAGAGCCGCGAAGAAGAGCAAACCCGCAGCAGCATGCAGAGAGATTCCTACTATCTCGCCCCTCGCTTCTCGCCCGATGGCAGCAAGATTCTGGCAAGCAAGGCTGGCTATCATGGCCTCTATATCATTTCACTCGCCGGAGAAGTGGTACGGACGTTGAGCGATGAAGCGCATGTCGGCTACCAGGCGCAATGGATCGCCAACGATCAAATTCGTTATGGCAAGGCAGATGCCTTGTTCACTGCGACACTCGACGGTCGCGTAGCCAGAGCCAACGATCGCCAAGAGATGCGAGTCTTTGCCGAAAACGGGGAAATCTGGCTGGAAACGTACGGCGAACGGCAGCAACTCACAAACAGCGGCGATATATATTTCAATCCATCGCTATCGCCTGATAACAAACACGTGGTCTATGAAGGGATTGAAAGCGGTATCCATGTCTGCACTCTCACCGGCGACGACACTGTGATCGGGCGCGGTAATCACCCGGCCTGGCTGCCCGACAGCAAAGGCTTGGTCTTCGATGTAACCGAAGACGATGGCCAGGAAATCACTGCCAGCACCATCGCTCTTGTGTTATTGGAAAGCTCGCAAAATCGCTTTGCTCTCACCACAGACAGCATGCTTTTGGCACAGCGTGCGTGTGTCTCGGCAGACGGCAAGCAGCTCGTTTTTGATGCCAGGGGTAAGCTATTCCTGGCCCGCCTGCATGGCTTCAGCATCAGAAATTGTCAGGAAATCAAGATCGTCGAATAATTTGTTTGCTTTTGCAGTTTACTATTTTGGGAGAAACCCTGTATGCGTAAATCCATCATTACCCTCGTCCTGGTCTTGTCGCTCGCTGTCGTTATGAGCGGCTGCGTCACCAATCACAATACCATCGGCAGCGGCCCGCATTCGGGCAACAAAGAAGTCCACTATCAATGGTATGCCCTGTGGGGGCTTATCTATCTCGATACGGAAAAGGACGGCGGTCAGCTTGCCGGGACCACCAACTGTCGTATCACCAACCAATATACGCCCATTGATTGCATCATCAACTTCTTTACCATGGCCGTCACCATCCAGAGACGCAGCATCATTATCGAAAAATAGCAGCTATTGAGACTTCTGAAACGTAAGGCGTGATACGGAAAACGACGGGAAAACCACGTACCACGTACCACGTACCACGTTTCAGGAAGACTCAATAGTTACTGCAACCGCTACGGCAACCGGTGTTGCAACATGTCGGCCAGATAGAGGGAAAGACCCATGATACTGACCTGCGGGTTTACACCTGGCGAACCTGGCAGTACGGAAGCGTCACAGACGTAGATGTTGCGGGTACCTTTGAGGGTGAAGGACAAGTCAACGATTCTACTCAGTCCTGCCGTGCCTTGCGGGTGAAAACCACAGGCCAGGAGTTGGGATTCTTTGAACATTCTAGTACGCAGTGCATCCAACTCTTTTTCTGACGCCAGCTCATTGGGCAGCCCCACCATTGGGAGCAGTATCCGCCTGGCACCTGCTGCCAGGAACACCTCGGCACACAAGACCAAGGCGTCGCGAAAATTCCTGACATCTTCCAGCGTCATGCGATAGCGTAACCACGGCCATTTGCCGATAAACCTCACTTTGCCTTCCGCATATTCTCGCAGCATCAGCCCGAAACTGGCCAAATGGTCGTAACGATCAAGCCACCAGCGATGGCGTTCGCCGGCCGCGGCAATCATTTCGGGAGCCGTAGATTTCGGTGTGAAGATGCCTTCGAGCGTGATGCGGGGAAATTCAGGCGGGATATAGCCAAGCCCTTGCGGCACCCCGCGTTCACTGTGGACAGGCTCGTCGAAGTAGGCAAAGACTTTGCTGGCAGGATGTACTTTGAGATGGTTACCCGCCTCATGCCATAAAGTTCCCAGACGATTGCGTCGGATCAGGTGCGGCGTGCCGAAAGCGCCCGCGGCCAGTACCAGTTTGCGGCTGTGCAGAAGATAGTTGCCAGCCGGCGTTGTTACGGTAAGCAACACGCCGTCCGATGTTTCACAAATGCGTGTGGCTGTAGTGTGAGCAAAGAGTGTGCAGCCGTGTGCTATGGCGTCCGGCAGGAAAGCCAAGTCCGTAGTGCGCTTGGCTCCGCTAGGACAGATAAAACAGCACCGCCCGCTGCCCTCGCACTGCGGCGCATTTCTGGGAAGAACATAGGATTCATGGCGACCGAGCCGGATTAGCCCTTGCTCGAAAAGGCGATCCGAGGCGCTTAGGAGTGTCCTGGCTGAGACGGTCACCCCCAGCATTTTTTCCGCTATGTCGAAATAGGGGTTTAGTAACCCTGCGGCGAAATGTGTGCCGGCGGTTTGATCCCATTCCAGAAGCCGTTCACGAGGCGGGCGCAGGCAAGTGCCGGAGTTGATGGAGGTCGTTCCACCCACGGTGTTTCCTGCCAGGATGGGAATAAAACCACCTTGCGTGGTGACAGTGAATGCCTGGTTGAGAAAATAGTGTTCTATAGCAAAATCGGCGGTGTGCGGACGGGCCAGCTCACCCGATTCCACGATAGCCACTCGCCATCCTTGCCGGCTCAAAGCCCAGCTTAACGGCGCGCCGCCAGCGCCAGAGCCCACCACGATTACATCGAAATCGGTCGCAGCGGCAGGCGTGGTAAGTTTATGTTGCAAAGGATGGGCGGTCTCACGGTCGGGTGGTTCTTCAGGGTAGAGTTGCTCCCAGAGTGGAAGGCGAGCCAGCGTGTAGATGATACGGAAGAAGCAGTAGGAACCATGGTGCGCCTTTTGCTCAAGACGATCAAAATCGTCGGGGCTAAGGGAGCTGGCACGTGAGAATTTGCACAACAAGAGGAGCGGGAACAGCCACTCCACGAATAGCAGGAGCAGCGGATATAGCCAACAGATGGGAATGGGATAGCGACGCGCCCGCTCGCGAGCGAGTAGCGATTTCTCGCTGGCTTTGTCTGGCGGCACGCCTGCCGCTATCAACCAATGAATAGCGAATTTAGAATTTTTCACACAGTTAGCCCTCCTTGCGGCTGCCTGGTGCCGATTTCAAATGCCGCCGTTCCTCTCGCCAGAAAATTTTTGACGATGCCGCGCCGGCTGTCGTTGAGCCGCAAATTCAGCGTAGACAGCTTGCTGTTGCGACACCACATGGGGGTGCCGTCGGTATCCGTATAGGCCACGACGGCGATATTTTCAGGGGCAGGAGCGATGACCTCGCCTTCGATAGTAGCGCCGTTCGCCTTGGCCTTGAATTGCCACCGGCCGTCCCCGAACAACGATTTTTCTGCTACCAGTCGCCAGACCGAAGAAAAAGCATACTGCCGCTCTCCTACGTAAAGGACAAAAGAAGACAGAGGCGGCGTGCGAAGGCCGGCGACCGTGAGTCTGGCGGCAATGCCTTCAAAGACCACATCGCTTTCGTCCACAAACGAATTGGCGTGGACCCAGGCCCACTCATAGGCATGTCTTTTGCCGTAAATATGGCCGATCATGCCACGTGCATTGTCAAGGCGTGTTTCTCGTTCTTGCACGCGGATGATACCGGAGAAACGCAGATCCAGATGGCAACTGGAAAGCGTGCTTTTGCTGAGCCTGGCCATTTTGAGAAGACGCGGCACATGCTCAAAGCGTCTGCCGGCATCCTGGAAACTCAGGTCCCAAGACAGTCCGGCGGTCTCCCCTAAAGCATTAGCGGCGTCCAGACGCAACGTGCCCACGGTAAATACCTGCGGCTTACCACGAAAACGTGCAGTGTCCTGGGCCGGCAGCAGGAGGCAATTGGCGGGCGCTAGTTCTTGCAACGGAAACACGGTTTTTCCGCCTTTCACACCACTAGGCTCAAACAGTACGGCAAAAGCGCCCGCTTCCGCACATTTTCCGTCGAGCAATTCGTAGTGAAACCAGAAGGCGGTTTGTGGCGCGACATCGATCTTGCCGAACCATACCTCATAGAACGGGCTTTGCCCATGATAGACACGTGCCAGGGGCGATAACGACAAGGCAGCTTTGTCACTTTGGCGGTGGCTGCACCAGAGAGTCAGCGCGACAAAACCATCACCCAGTGCGCAAATGGCCCAGGCCGGAGCATGCAAAGCCATGACGAGAAAGCCCACGCTGCTTATTGTTTTGGCGACCAGAAGCCCGTAGTAAGTTTCCCTGTGCGCGGGGTGAGCGGCGCTTGTCCAGGCACAAATAGTAATGATGGCCATAAATGACAGTGCCAGCACATACCAGAGATTGTCCGTGGGCATGGCGATGTTGCCCGCCAGGCCGATTTTATTGGCCAGGCCGGTGAGAGCCTCTCCTGTCCGGTGTGGCATCAGCAGAAAGAGCAAACACACGGTAAAAAAGACGATGGCCCAGAAGCGGGCGACACGAGCGTAGGACAGCTTCATGGAAATTCTCTCCCAGACAGATGTTTACTGTTTCTGTGTTATTTTTTTACATTTTGTAATTTAAGGCTTTTGGAAAAAAATAATTATCCCAGGCATAGAAACTTGGATTTTAGGAATAGACAGCGGGTAGCCCCGCTGGAATAAAGCAAAATAAGCCAAA
>JAGVGO010000060.1 GCA_020057085.1 Planctomycetota bacterium
CAAAAAAATAGGGTAAAAATACCCGCTTAACGCAATGCGTCACAAAATTTATAACTTCAAATGTACCAATAGCGGATAAAAGGAAATTCCTATACTATTGAATTACTGTTCATTGATTACCGCAGGTGTTTCCTGCACCCTGCTTTTCACCGGAAGCCACTTATGGTGGCAATGGCGGCAACGCAAAGGCAAAAAAGATCTGCCGTTATTTTGGGAACGGCCGCTCATTGCCCTTGCCCTTCTCTTTGCCGCTTCCGGTCTCACGACATGGGACATGCAGGAGTTTACCATAGAATTACTCTCGTTTTATCTGGTATTCCTCGGAATACACACTGTTTTAATGGCGCGGCGCATGCGCCCAAGCATGCCGCCGGTGACTGGAGAAAGGCGTTTTCCAAATGGGGAACACTGAACAACTGGATGTCCTGGGACATATTCAGGACAGTTCGGTAATGGAAATCTGGACCTGGGAAATACACCTTCCCACTTTGCACATTTTCGGTTATGATCTTCCGATCACCAAACACACGGTGATGGTGTGGACGGCAGCCCTCCTGCTGCTCCTCATCCTTATTCCGGTGGCACGCCAAAAACATATGGTCCCACGCAAGTTACGCAGTATGATCGAGGCGATTTTGATCTTTTTACGCGACCAGATCGCCATGCCACAGATCGGCGAAAAAGGCGTCTTCTTCGTGCCCTTTCTCGCCACGCTGTTTTTTTTCATTCTGTGCTGTAACCTGCTCGGTTTGGTACCGTTTGGTGCCACCGCCACCGGTAACATCAGCGTCACCGCCTCCCTTGCCATCATCAGCTTCGTCACCATCCATTTCAACGGCATTGCCGCACATGGTCCACTGCACTATGTCAACAGCCTGGTGCCACCGGTGCCAGGGTGGCTGTATGTGCCGATGCTCCTCATCGAAGTGGTAGGCAAGATAGCCCAGCCGATTACCCTGGCCATTCGTCTTTTTGCCAACATGATGGCCGGTCACATCGTGCTGCTGGTGATGCTGAGCTTCATCTTCATTTTCAAGAATCTGATCATTGCCTGCGTATCCGTAGGCGCGGCGGTCGCCGTATCGTGTCTGGAAATTTTGGTGGCCTTGTTACAGGCCTATGTTTTTACCTTCTTGAGCGCCGTATTCATTGGTATGGCGGTCAAGAGCGAACATTGATTATTAGAAAGGCAGATTAGCATGAACGTATTAGGTCTAGTAGCTGCGGCTCTGGGAGCCGCTATCGCAGTGATTGGTGCAGCAATCGGTATCGGCAAGATCGGTTCTTCGGCAACCGAAAGCATAGCCAGACAGCCGGAAGCTGCGGATCAGATCCGTGGCGCCATGATCGTCACTGCCGCTCTCATCGAAGGCGTGGCTCTCTTCGCCCTCGCCATCTGTTTCCTGGTCCAGAACAAGATTTCTTTCTAATTTTTGACTGCGGGGTCCCATGTGCCAAGAACGATTTTTCATGTTTATGGCGATGATATCACCCATTCTGTGGTGTGGTACAGCCCTGGCCGCCGAACACGGAGGCAAAGGAAGTATCATGTCCATCCATTGGGGGCTGGCGTTTTGGACCGTGGTGACTTTCCTCGTACTCTTGGTAGTACTGAAGCGTTTTGCCTGGAAACCGTTGCTCTCGTCTCTCGATGCACGCGAAAAGAGCATCCGTGACGCCATTGAGCAGGCGGAAAAATCCAGGCAGGAAGCGCAGAAGACATTGCAAGACGCACAGGAAAAGCTCGCCAAATCGGGACAAGAAGCGCGTGCCATGCTGGACAACGCACAGGCACAAACAGCACGTCTGCGAGAGCAGATGATGGCGGAGACAGAGCGAGAGTGTACTCAGTTGAAAACCCAGGTGCAACTACAGATCAGTCAGGCCAGAGACAAGGCGATCCAGGAAATCTGGAGCCAAATGGCCACCATCAGCACAGAGCTGGCTGGTAAACTGCTGCACAGGTCGCTCAGGAGCGAAGACCACAGTCAGTTCTTTGCCGAATCTCTCGCAGATATGCGCAAACGTATACAAAGCTAGCGCAAATCGCAGGAAAGAGTGTGAGATGAAAAAACATCAGAACGCCCAACTCTATGCACAAGCGGTGTTGGAGATGGCGCGCGACAAGAACAGTATCGCGTCGGTACTGGCAGATTTTGCTTTGTTCCTGCGTTTACAGGAGATGGAGCCGACAGTCAAAGAGTTTCTTGAGCTGCCCTTTTTTGCCGAAAAGGACAAGGTGTCTTTTATCGACAACGTATTTACCGGCAAAGTGACCACGGTGTTTCAGGATTTTCTGAAATACTTGCTGGCCAAGAAACATTTTGCCTTACTATGTGACATCGCCGCGGCCTACCAACAACTGGCAGACCGCGAAGCCGGGCAGACACGGGCGTTAGTGTTTACCGTTTTTCCCATGAGCAGTGAACAGTTGCAGGAGGCGAAAACGGTCGCCTCGGCACTGGCGCATAAAGAAGTGATCATGGAAAACAAGGTAGCACCCGACATCATCGCTGGTGCCATCTTACACCTGGAAGACTGGGACATAGATGCCTCGTTCAAGGGTAAACTCGACAAAATTCGCAAACGGCTCCTCACTTTGAGACCAACTCAATATGCAGGATAAAAAGGGGAATGGAATTATGGATTTTAACACAGGCGAGATAGTTTCCCTCATCAAACGGGAAATCGCCCAATATGAGACCACCCTGGCCATGGAAAGTGTCGGCCGGGTGATGGAAGTAGGCGATGGCATTGCCTGGATCTATGGTCTCAAGACCGCCATGGCAGGGGAAATGCTGGAGTTTGAGAGCGGAGAAATGGCCCAGGTGTTCAACCTGGAAGAAGACCGCTTGGGCGCGGTCATTTTGGGTGATTATTTCAAGATCAAGGAAGGCGAGGCGGTGCGCCTCACCGGCAAACTGTTGAGCGTGCCGGTCGGCCAAAACCTGGTCGGTCGCGTCATTGATCCGCTCGGACACCCCAAGGACGGCGGTCCGGCCATCGTGCCGGAAAAGTATCGTTCGCTCGAAAGCAAAGCGCCTGGCATCGCCGACAGGCAGCCGGTGTTCGAGTCACTGCAGACCGGCCTCAAGGCCATTGACTCGATGATCCCAATCGGGCGCGGCCAGCGCGAGCTAATCATCGGCGACCGCAAGACCGGCAAGACGGCCATCGCCATTGATGCCATCATCAACCAGAAAGATCAGGATGTGCTGTGCGTCTATGTCGCCATCGGCCAAAAAGAGTCAACGGTGGCCAGTGTGGTGGAGACGCTGCGCAAGTTCGGGGCCATGAAATACACTGTGGTGGTGAGCGCCTCTGCAAGCGAACCGGCGCCGTTGCAATATGTCGCTCCCTACGCCGGCTGCACCATTGCCGAAGAGTTCATGTACAACCACAAACGGGCGACGCTCGTCATTTATGACGATTTGAGCAAACACGCCGCCGCCTACCGGCAACTGTCGCTCTTGCTGCGCCGTCCACCGGGACGCGAAGCGTACCCCGGCGACATCTTCTATCTGCATTCGCGTCTTCTGGAACGTGCCGCCAAACTGTCCCAACCTCTCGGCGGCGGATCGCTTACCGCGTTGCCGATCATCGAAACACAGGAAGGCGAGGTGGCTGCCTACATCCCGACCAACGTCATCTCGATCACCGACGGCCAGATTTATCTGTTGCCCGATCTCTTTTTCGCCGGTGTACGTCCGGCTGTGGATGTCGGCATTTCCGTATCCCGTGTCGGTGGCAAAGCCCAGATCTCGGCGATGCAGTCGGTGGCCAAAAACCTGCGGCTCGATCTGGCTCAATTCCGTGAACTGGAGGCATTCGCCCAGCTCGGCACCGAACTGGACAAGGCCACGGAAAGACAGCTCGAGCGCGGACGCCGCCTGGTCGAAGTACTCAAGCAGAAACAGTACAAACCCATGCCGGTAAGCGATCAGATCGCCATCATCTTTGCCGGCGTCAACGGTTATCTCGATACGGTACCGGCCAAGGAAGTGCAAAGGTTTGAGGCTGAATTCCTGCCCTATCTGGCCAGCAAATACCCTGACTACTACACGAGCGTGGCGCAGACCAGGAAACTGACCCCAGAGATACAAAAGCGGCTCAGCGAAATCATCACCGAATTCCGCGACAACTTTTTGCGTTCGCTGCGCAGCTAAATTAGGAAACAGCACATGGCTACGGCAAAAGGTATCAAGAAAAGACTCAAAACTACCCAGAACATCCATAAAATCACCAAGACCATGGGGCTGGTGGCGACGGCCAAGCTGAAGACCGCGATGCAGCGGCTGGCCAATTTCAGTCGCTACCGCGATAAGGCGTGCGAGATGTTGACGCGGGTGTTGCAGAGCGGTGTCCAGCATCCGCTGCTCGAACGCCGCCCGCAGGTACGCCACGTCACCATCTTTGCTATCACCGGCAACCGCGGCCTCTGCGGCGTATACAACACGCGCATGGTGGAAAAGCTCCTGGCCTTCCGCCAGGAACTTCTGTCCGCCGGCAAACAGGTAGACATCTATCTGGCAGGACGCAAGGGTCTGCAATATCTGAAATTCCGCAATGTCGCCGTGACGCAGGGTTATCCGCGCCTTGCGGATCAGCCAACGATGGAAGAAATCGCCCCGTTGGCCACGACTCTCAGCGACCTTTTTGTGCAGCACAAGAGCGACGAGGTGTGGACCGTTTACACCCGCAAACTCAAAGTAGTAAGAGAAATGCTCTTGCCCTTCTCGCCGCCGGTGGCGACACAAGACATTCCCCACGCTGTTCGCGTCGCCGTTGACCAGTATTTCTACTGGCCGGATGTCGAGTCGCTGTTGGCCGAACTGTTGCCGCTCTTCATCAAAGTGGAACTCACCGAGATGTTCCTGTATGCGGCGGTGAGCGAACAGATCGCACGCCGCATGGCGATGAATATGGCCAAAGACAACGCGGCCCAGATGATCAAGAAGTTAACCCGTCAGTATAACCGCGCCCGCCAGACGCAGATCACCAAAGAGATACTGGAAATAGTGGGCGGCGCACAGGCAATTGAGTAACGCAAGCGGCAAGAAGCTTCGCATAGCGTCGTCGTTTCGCTTGCTCCGGTGCTCACGTGGCAAGAAGCCACGCTCCGCTCCTCGCAAACAAAACTCCTAGCTCTGCTCGCTTCTTACCGCTTGCGGACTCTGTATTGAGTAACAGGTAAAACATGAACATAGGAAAAATCACGCAAGTAATCGGTTCCACTGTAGACGTGGAATTCCCCAGCGGTGATTTGCCGGACATCAACGACGCTCTGACGATTGACGGCGAAAGCCGCGGGCAAGCCATCCGCATCACGCTGGAAGTCCAGCAGGATTTGGGCAACCATCGCGTACGCGCCATTGCTCTCAGCTCTACCGATGGCCTGATGCGAGGCATGGAAGTGAAAGATACCGGAGCTCCCATCAGTGTACCGGTAGGCCCGGAAACCCTGGGGCGAGTCTTCAATTTGCTGGGTGAGCCGATAGACTACAAAGGCGCGATAGAGGCCAAGATGCACAGCCCTATCCATCGCCTCTCCCCGCTATTCGCCGAGCTGCAGCCCAAAACCCAGATTTTTGAAACCGGCATCAAGGTCGTTGACTTGCTTGCCCCTTACGTCAAGGGTGGCAAGACAGGGCTCTTCGGCGGCGCCGGTGTCGGCAAGACGGTCATCATCCAGGAACTCATCCACAACATCGCCAGCAAGCACGGCGGTGTGTCTGTCTTCGCCGGTGTAGGCGAGCGCACACGCGAAGGTAACGACCTGTGGCTGGAAATGCAAGAGTCCAAGGTTATTGACAAGACGGCCATGGTGTTCGGCCAGATGAACGAACCGCCAGGAGCAAGACTCCGCGTGGCTTTGAGCGCGCTCACCATGGCCGAATATTTCCGCGACGAGAGCGGGCAGGACGTACTCCTCTTCATTGACAACATCTTCCGTTTCACACAGGCCGGTTCGGAAGTGTCGGCGCTGCTCGGTCGTATGCCATCGGCCGTAGGCTACCAGCCGACCCTGGCCACGGAAATGGGCGAGCTGCAGGAGCGCATCACCTCGACCCAGAAAGGCTCCATCACTTCGATCCAGGCCATTTACGTGCCTGCCGACGATTACACCGACCCTGCTCCGGCCACAGCTTTCACCCATCTCGACGCCACCACCAACCTGTCGCGTCCGATTGCCGAGAAAGGCATCTACCCGGCAGTTGACCCGCTGGCTTCGAGTTCGCGCATCCTCGACCCGCAATATGTGGGCGATGAGCATTATCAGACGGCGCGTCGTGTACAGCAGATTCTGCAGCGATACAAAGAGTTGCAGGACATCATCGCCATCCTCGGCATGGACGAACTGTCGGAAGAGGACAAGATCATCGTAGCCCGCGCGCGGCGTATCGAGCGTTTCCTGTCGCAGCCGTTCTTCGTGGCCGAAGCCTTCACCGGCACCAAAGGCCGCTATGTGCCGCTCAAGGAAACCATCGAGAGCTTCAAGCGCCTGGTATCGGGCGAATTCGACAAATTGCCGGAAAAAGCCTTCCTCTATGTCGGCAACATCGAGGAAGCGGTAGAAAAAGCCAAACAACTGCAAGAACAGGACAAATAGGGCTGGTGAAGTTATGGACAAGAGCGAAACTTTTTCGGTTGAAATCATCCGCCCGACCGGTGTGATGTACAGAGGAGACGCCCTGGTCGTGAGTTTCCCGGCGCAGGACGGCGCACGCGCCGTCCTGGCCCATCACGCGCCGTTTCTGTGCGCGCTCGGCATAGGCATCCTGCGCATCGGCAAGAGCGACCACACCTACGATTACTTCTTTGTCGAAGGCGGCACCATCGAGATGACACAGAACCAACTCTGTCTTCTCGCTGAGAAAGCCGTCCCCGCCTCACAAATCGCACGCGCCGACAGTGAAAAACTCTTGCGCGCCGCGCAAGATCGCCCCCTGTCGCCCGACTATCCCCGTACTCAAAAGCAGAAAGACATCCAGGCACTCAAGCTGATGCTGAAAACCGCCGACAAGGCCAAAGTGTAAACAATGCAAGCCAGAGCAAGACCGTGTGCCCGCTCTGGCTTACATCAGCATCCATCCTTACGGACAGGGCTTGGGCGTCAGGTTTTTTGGAAATCGCAGGCTGCTTCGGTTATTTGAAGAACCACCGTCAATGACCCCGCCCACGAGGGGCGAGGCTTGGAAGCAATTCTAAAGCCTCACGTTGATTAGGGAGCATAGTTTACTATGCAGCAGTTGGTAAGGTC
>JAGVGO010000007.1 GCA_020057085.1 Planctomycetota bacterium
ACCGGCAACAGACAGACGCGCGACTATATCGCCCTCAAAAAGATCAAATGCGAGGCGGGAGTGTTTCCAAGGGAATAGATGTTTTATTTAGGGGGAAAACTATGAATCGTCAGATCGAGCGGCGGGCGCAAGCCCTGATTGTGGTTGTTGGCATGTTGATGCTGATGTCTGTGATGGGAGTCAATTTCGTCTCAATGGCCAGGATGGAGCAAGGGGCCGTGGGCAATGCCACGGTGCATATCCATGCAGAATTTGCCATGTATGCCGGGCTGGACCGTGCCCTGGCCGAACTCCAGAATTGCTTCCGTAAAGACAGTTGGTACGGTACTCTCCCCGGTTCTAAAGTCGCGGTGCTGCCGTACTGGTTGTACCGCGGCGAAGACCTGAATGGCGATGGCCTGAGACAGATCAAAACAGGCGAGGCGGACATGGACCAGGACGGCACACTGGGTTGCACTCTCGCTAAGGCGCTTGCGCCTTCGTTTTGGCATGGCACTTATAGCGATCCAAGGTTCATGGGACGGGGATATTCGGGAAAAATCGTCACCCAGGTGGGACAAAGTAGCCATGTTGTGCGGGTTGACGACCTTTCGTCACGCATTCCTTTGCTTGGACCGATGCCTGGCATTGACGACGCTATTCCTGAAACCGAGCCGGATTCTTTGGTCGGGAGCGGGCGTATGCTCGCCACGCTCGTGAAACTGCTGCGCAGCCGCTATGGCAAAGGCACACCGCTCGCCTCGTTCCAGGGCTACTGGCCTTATCTGCCAAAAGATCTCAACGACGCCATGACCCGCTATCCCAACCAGCGTTTCCCTAACCAACTCGCGCTCTTGCAGGCCATGCCGCCCGACGTGGCCAAAGTGGTCAGCAAGTATCTGACGATCTACGACTGGGTAGATGCGAGTACCATCAAACCACCGCAGGGCGAGAATGTGCTGCCTGCGGGTCTCAACGACGGCAGCAGCTTGCTCCAGCCGCTCCGCTATAAAGCCATCGAAATGGAACCGCGCGCTCCGGTCAATATCAATACCGCCCCGATGGAAGTACTCGTCGCCTGCCTGAACGGACTCAAGGCGCGGGTGATAGTGCCGGGTTTTCTCAACCACGATAGCGACAAGACAGCCCTGCAAACCCTGGCGCTGGAAGAAGAATACCTCAAAGCCACGAACAATAATCGGGAGATGACTGCCTACAACAATGTGAAAAACCAGTACGATCGCGTAGACAGCGATGTCTCCATTAACCTGGCGACGGCGCAGGAGGTGGCCAAAAAGATCATCGAGCGCCGCCAGAAACAAGCGTTTGCGTCCTGGCAAGATTTGGCCGAGTTTCTCGCCGGTCTGATTGACCCTGTGCTGTGGCGTAAAGGCCAGGTAAAGGTGAAGCCTAAAATCAGGCTGACGCCGGAGCAGGCAAATTTAATCTGGATCAATGCCAATCCTAACACCAACCTGAACAAGGATAACCCGGACTTCCCCGACGCTTATCTCTACAAGCTGTGGTCGGTGCCCGGCAACCGCGACAAGAAGCTCTTCTACCGGCTAGATAAGACTGACCTCATCGTCTACACCACAGAATTTTGCTTCCACCCCACGGGTTATTTTACGATCTCTTCGCTAGGCAGATGGCAAGATAACAATGGCATGCTCCTGGCCGAAGAGCCAGAAAATACCCTGGTAATCAAGTTGTTCGACATCTACAAGGCCACTACCCAGCGCGATTTTCAGGAAACTATGGATACCGAGGCAGGCAAGAACGCCGCCATCACCATTGCGCCGGAAGTGAACAAGAACGCTGCCACGGCCTGCACCTACGATGGCTATATCACTCTTGCCGCCAAACACTTTGCCAACAGCAGCCCCACTCCCAGCCTCGACAAGCCGCTTACCGAGTGGCAAGGCGTGGCGACGACCGAGAATTTGCCCAATCCATTGGTAGGCGACCAGCCCGGCAACCAGTTCTGCGACGGCGTTTTTGGCGACAAAGAACACGTATTGGCTCACGACACTGCGGTACTTAGTAAATCATCGGGACAGACCACCTTGCTTTGCTTCTGGTACAAACCCAACTGGGACGTGATGGACCCCTGGGCCAGGCCGCACTCGATCATGGATGCCAATGGCGCGAAAGCGACCGAGTTGTTCCAGATTTACAACGAATGCAAGGCGGTCCAGCCTTTCCCTGACGATGAAGCCCGCTGGAGCCTGTTTGCCTGGGATAAAGCCGCAGAAGACGGCAAAGGCGCACCGCTCAAGTTCACCATCACTCTGCCCCAAGGGTTATCTCAGAACCGTTGGCTGTTTTATGCGCTCTATTGGAACGATACCAAGGTGGGGATGCGGGTCAATGGCAAGGAGCAGGAGATTTGGAAGAACAAGTCTTTGAGGATATGGGTGATAACCGATATTAAGGATACTGGAAAGCGGGAAGCCTATATGCTATTCTTTTTGACCGATAATCCTGCCCTTCAGCCTTGGGTAAGCCATAACCCTCAATATTGGAAAGGCGGCCCTATCTCCACTAAATATGTTAATAAAGACGTCGATTATAATGATGGGCTGCTATCAGGGCAAGAGGAGTACTCACGACAACAGAAAGAAATAACGGTCAGCAACCTGCAAGCAAAAGAGTCAAAAGCCAATTATCAACTTCTCTACAATAAAGATGAGTGGAAAGAGAGTACCAGCATAACTTATAAAAAAGGAATGGTAGTTGACACTAAAAAAGGTGGGAAAACGTACGAAGGTGAGCCAAATCAAATGCCACCGCAAGCTCTGGCACAGGATAGGCTTGGTGCTGCGAATCAAGTCCTCCCTCTGATGAAAGTGATCAAAGACCCCAAAGTTCGTACTCCCCTAGAAAGGCTTTATCAGGAGGGAGATTTTAGAGCTGCCATGTGGGATGCTACTATCCAGGTGGCAAGTGAAAAGCTCGTTGGGCTGGGCGAAAAATTCGACATCTCCCCTGCCGCCAACTACATCCACCTGGGCAGTTTCCTCAAATATATTGACAAAGTAGACTACCGTAAACAAACCTCCCTCGCCTCCCCATCGCACGGGACGTATAGCGAGCTCAAGGTCTATCACCTCACCAGTCTCGACAATGCCAAGACGATGGCCAGCGACATCTTCGAAGCTGGTCGCTATGAGAACAGTGATAACGCAAGCGACCCCGCTTACGACTCGACGCTCGTGCAACTGGGCCGGATAGGGGCTACGCAGATGATGCTGGGCGGCGTGCGCTGGACCGCGTACCGGCCCCAGGATTGCCGCGATTTTGACAAAAATAGTGAAGGGGCGACGACGCTGGAGGTGAGGCTTTACGATGCCGACGGGAAGCCGTTGCACGCCGCGCCCCTGACCAAGGCGGAAAGTAGTGCCGTGCCTGTCACCACGGCTCCATTCTTCCGGTATCAGGTGACTTTCCACCCCATAGATGCCACCAAACCCATCATCGCCGCGCCCGTCCTCGACGATCTCACGATCACTTATTCCACTGGCTGGCAGTGCAAAGAATGGGCGACGGGCGGCATCATCGCGGAACAGTAAAAACCTCCTTGACGCCTAAAAACATGACTTCTTCAGGTTGATCGGCTATGTGCCTGCCGTAGCCGACCGGTGCGTCCCTGAGCGAAAGAAATGACGGGCCACCATTTTTTTCTGGAAACCATACCTAAGTTTTTGTAAAATAGCATATTGAAGCAAGCCACAACACAACTATCCAGGGGCCACGCTGTGGAGGAAGCCATGAAATTAGAACGCGATGTTTTTCCTGATTTTTACAAGAGCCGTGAATGTATCACCGAAGAGCCGGATGCCGATTTGTTTACCGGGCGCAAGCAGCAATTGGAATTTTTCTGGAACAATTTGTATCGGCAGGCAAATCGTAGCCATCCCTGGAATATCGCCTTGTCATCGCAGCGCAAGAGCGGGAAAAGTGCCTACCTGGCAAGGTGTTTCAACCTGGCGTTTTGGGAGCAGGAGGAAGTCATTCCATTCTTCTACTCGATGCAGGAGGAACAATACCGGCACATCAAAGAACTGTGCTACACGATGTTGTTCACTTTTGCCAGACAGGCGGTAGCGTTTGTACTCAAAGACCCGGCAATAGCGGCTATCGAAAGCCAGCAAAATTTTAAGAAGTTACTACAGAAACGACGCGAGCCTTGGGCCAAGATGGTGCTGTGCTATTGGCAAGAGACATACCCTGAGAAAATTGAAAATGCGATTGGGCCAGATCGCTTGAATCATGTGTGGCTGTTCATAAATGCCATGTCACACGTGTTCGAGAAGCGATGTCTACTCATCTTCGATGAGACGCAAGAATTGGCATGTCGTGTGCTGCACGAATCGGCAGAAAAAAAATTTCCCGACCTCTCGAAAGTAAAACCACGGGATCTGCAAAACTACGTAATGCCGTCCCACGAAAGCATCAAGTTTATCCATAACAACGCCCGCATCTGGATTCTCGTGAGCGGCTCGTGCGTGAGCATGCTGATGTACCAAGTGATTGCGCATGGTCTTGAAAATCGCTTCCAGAAAGTCCGTATGCAGCCATTGGTCAAAGAGGAGGCACTGGAACTGGTAGTCAAGATCGCCCAAACGCGAAATATCAAGGTGTATCAGGGAATCGGCGAGCAAGTATACCAGTTGATCGGCGGCAATCCGTTCTATATCACCACGTTGTTTGAAAACAATTTTTTGCTAGGAGAGAAGCAGTTCGATAGCCCAGAGGCGGTAGAAGCCGCGTATCGCCAAGATGTGTTACATCCCGACGGCACCATCTTTCGCTTCTGGAACGAGCATTTACTCAAGAACGCGGAGGTACTCAACCACGAGTCGGAAGAGGAGCAGCGTAAGACCTACCAGATTTTGCGCTACGTCGCCAGTGTACGTGGCGAGCGGCTGCCCTACTGGAAATTGGAAGAAGCATTTCCTGACGTCAAAAACATGATGCCGAAATTGCTCAAGCTGGAACAGGCCGATTTGTTGCTGACCGATGTGGGGTTAAGGCGTGAATCTGGGGAAGTATATGGGCTGCGTGACAACGTGCTGGCGGTGGCTGTTACCAACATGTACTACCAACAGTTGTTTAACGACCCGCAAGGAAAGCACAAGGAAGAGGAGTTGCGCAAAGCCATACGTGGCGATTTGTTGGTGGTGGTGAACGATGCGGTCAAGCCCATCCGCCACAGGAAAATGCCGTGCGTCGGCAAGTCCGGCTGGCATTGGAACAGGGGCAAGGATTTTTCAAAGGGTACAAGCTGATCGGCTCGCTGAACAGCCAGAATTTTACGCTGGACGACGGACGTGGCTACCAGGTTGATATCGTCGGCAGGCTGCGGGAGGAATCTTCCGGTAAAGAAGCGATCGAAGTGAAAGATCGCAAAAGCAAGGTGGCCGGGCCAGAGGCCAGGAAACTGGCAGGCGCAATCAAGGCTGTGCAGAAGGTGGAGAAACTGCCCGT
>JAGVGO010000203.1 GCA_020057085.1 Planctomycetota bacterium
CTCAGTTACAGAGCTACGGCTATGCGCCTTCGGTCGCTTCTAGCCCTTGGCCAAAATCTCGGCGCAACTTGTAAAGGTTATTTATTTACAGCTCCTAAGATATATGGGCCTGCTGGGATTCGAACCCAGAACCAGCCGGTTATGAGCCGGATGCTCTGCCTTTGAGCTACAAGCCCGCGGTAGAGTAATATTATACGACTTTTCCTCACAATTGCAAGGAAAAATTATGTCGGTTCCTAACTTGATATATAAAGCAGCTTACAGTCATGCTCCGGGCATGCAGGTACTGATCAGCAAAGATATTGACGAAGCTGGAGAGCTATGGGCTGTGCAGATTATCAAGGCACTCCAGTTTTTTATGCAACGTTTGCCCCAGGAGGCACCGATCGCCGTTCATTTTTGCACCGGAGATACACCCTGGATCGGCTACCGCAAACTGGTGGACTGGTGTGACAAATGGGACTCTGCCGAAGTACGTGCCGTGCTGCATCGCTACGGCATAGATAGCGACCACAAACCGGACATGAAACGAATCATTGCTTTCCCACTGGACGCCATTTTTCCGCAAAAACGCAACGCCTATTATGCCTTTGCCAATATTCTCAATATTTTGTTTGAAAACCTTCACATCCCTGAAGCCAACCGACATCTGTTTTACGGCGATATTATCATGGACGACACAGGGAAAGTGCGCACCATGAGTGATGATGAGTTTTCTTCACTGATGCAGGATGTTGAGCAAAACGGCATTTTACTCGACGAATTTCACGCCCACAAACTCGGCAAAGATATTCAGTACAGACATCTTAAGGCGATGCAGCATCATGCGCGGGAAATGACCGTGAAAATAGAGGAACTCAACGGCGCGCATATTTTCCTCTCCGGCGTTGGCCCTTCGTACGATGGTAAAGGACATGTCGGCTTCATGGAGGCAGGCACATCTTTTGCTCAAAAGGCATTTGTGTCACCGGCAGGTTATTTTGTCACCGCTGGCCATGCCAAAGAGAATGGTGGTATTGCCACCATGTATACGCGCGACAAAAAAGCGATGTACGGTTTTATCACCTTCGGTTTCTATGAGGTTTTGTACCGTCAGCGCAATCGCGACAGACAGATCGTCATCGTCATGGCCACCACCAACAACAAGGCAGAATCGGTGCGCCGTTTTATCGAGGAAGAAGCGAGTACAGAATATCCTCTCACCGGGTTACAACAAAGTACGGGCGCTATCATCCTCGATCAGGGGTCGGCCTACCGCTTGAAGTTTCTCACCAATCCATGGGATTTCGATACGATCAGCGACTGGACACCACAATGGGTACGCAAATTTTTCGTGCAGACCAGCAAAGACAGAGGTAAACCCGTACACAAACTGGAACCTAAGGATTTTCTGCATCTCGTTCCTACCGGCTGTCACGGACGCATCTCCAGCCTTATCCGTGATATCCGCCGGGAAAATTTGCGACTTCTCACGGCAGAACATTTTTGGCAATACCATCGCGACCAAGTCAGTACGGAATTGGCCGATAAATTGGTGTTCGCCGACAAGGTATCCGAAAAACTCAAGCTGGCACGGGAAAGCCACATTCTCATCATCAATCCCCATCTGGATGACGAATACCTGGGTCTGCAAAGAGTCATCCACGAATTCACGCGTGATGGCCACAAGGTACACACCTACTATCTTGCCAAAGGCTACACCGCAGTGCACGACAGTTTCATCTTTGCCATTTTGGAACGGATCAAGCGTTTCACCAAGAACGAAATACAAGATTGCCCTACCTATGAAGAAATTGTCGCCCAACTCTCGCGTTTGCGTAGCAACCGCAACAATCCGCTTAACGACGCCATGAATTTCGAGCCGTGGTACTGTATGGCGGAAGAAGAACAGTTATTGATGGCGCAAAGCCTGTTTGTGCAGCTCAACAAATATCTCAAGCACGAGCGCGGCGTAGATGTCGACTCGGTGCAGAAACTGGGTGCACTGGTGGATTTTCTGACCGGTGTCACCAAAACCAAGCCATTTTGGGGCGGCGTTGACCTGGAAATCATGAGCCATATCAAAACATGGACGCGCGTCACAGAAACTAGCGCCGCCCTCATGAGCCTTGGGCTACGTTTCAGTGAAGTACATCCGCCTCTCGATGTGACCTGGTATTCCTCGTTTGGCCGTGGTTATACCGCCAATCAGAGCGACATCGAACAGGTCAAACATCTCATCGAGAGCCACAAACCGGCGCTACTCATCACCAACGGCGAAGGTTTCCCAGATTACGGGGCACATTCCACAACCGAGGTGTCTACTTATTTGGCGTTGGCGGAATTGCACCACGAGGGCAAGCTGGAACTGAGCTCACTCAAATATTTACAGTATGCCGGCGTCTGGGAAAGAATACCTGCACAGGATGCGGACTTGAGTGTTGTGTTGGCGGAAGCAGAAATGGCAGAATTCAGCCGTGGTTTCCGTAATTTTTACGCATCACAGGCACCTGCTCCGGTACCAGATTCAGGCACCAACACCATCAATTTTTTCTCCGATCAGGTGTGTGAAAATGCCCGTGTCACCAAAGAAGAAATCTCGCTTCTTTTGGGCAGCCATATCCCAAGCGAGTTCCAGCCGATTTTGTGTAATCCTCTCGGAGGCGTACTCAATTACAAACTGGTACAGCTCAATAGCCCGCAGTTCCTGAGTATGGTCGCACACAAACGTGAGGAACTGGAGCGTGTGCGCAAGGCCAAGGAAAAATCGAGCAGCAAAACATTCCAGGGGGATGCGCCCAAACCGTCCATCAAAGATTTCGAGAAGTTATACTATTCAGAAGATATCAAACACATGTAGCCATAGCCCCGTGCAACGCACGGTGGTCTATGGATAAATATTGATTTGCTTGGATACCCAGTCCTTGTCGAACAAAATTTCAAAAGTGAAATCGAAACGGGACATGTCGTTGTAGACATAGACATGCTCGAACGGTGCCTGGAACCCGATTTCCGAAGCCTTTAACACCTTGTTCGGCTCACCACCAATGTTTTCAACCTCGTCGCGACTGAGGCCGGTGTTGAAATTGTACACTTTTTCGCTGTGTTTCTGCAAAAAACGAATTTCCACAATCAGCCCGTTGCGTACAAAGAACAAAATATCGCGGTCGTTATAATCGAGCACTACGTAGTCACTAACCGGTTCGTTGCCGCGTCGTGGGTAAATGGTCAAATTATTGAACCCCATATGTTTTAACACATACGACGCTCGTTTGCCGAGAAATTCCCCCCAATTGCAGACGGTATTTTCTGCCATTTATGACTCCCTGCTATTTGCCAGTAGATCACAATATATATACGACTTTTTTAATCCCATTTGGATGGTATTATAAATTTTTTCGCTCAGAAATGCAAGAAAAATCAGGAAAACGGTCATGAAAACATTTTCAGCCGAACATCGTATGCGCCGTGAACGACATACTATGGAAGTAATGGTAAAGATGTATTGCCAGGAAGTACACCACTCGCGCGAAAAACTCTGCGCAGAGTGCCAGGAGTTGTGGCAGTATGCCATGACCAGGCTCGACAAATGCCCACTACGCGCCGACAAGCCGACCTGTCTAAAATGCCCAATTCATTGTTATAAACCCGAGCGGCGCGAACAGATGCGACATGTCATGCGCTACTCTGGCCCGCGTATGTTGAAAAAATATCCACTCCTGGCCATTTTGCACTTGCTGGACGGCTGGTACAGCAAATGCAAAAAGTAAGGAAAACGATCAATAAACCTAACAAAGAGAAAAAAAGATATGGAACAGAGTCGTCGGGGACAGATTATTGATATGCTCAAACAAGATCCGTTGACATTGAAAGGGTTGGCCAAATTGCTCGAAGTGCCGCTCAAAGTCGTGGAAGACGACCTCCGCCACATCGAAAAAAGCGTAGCGCCCGCCTTCAAATTACGACAAATGCCGCCGGAATGCGAACAGTGCGGTTTTGTTTTTCGCCACCGCACTCGCTACACGCGGCCTTCTCGCTGCCCAAAGTGTAAAAGTGAACACATCAGCGACGGCACGATGCAACTGGTGGCAGACTAGAACGCGTTTTTGCTCTGCAATGAAAACACAATTCCTGGTTTCTCGTTGCCGTTACGCAGGGAGAGATCGTTTTCATTCAATTTCATGACATCCAGCGCATCAAGCAGAGTAGAAGCACGAATATAGGCATAGTTGCCTTGCACATCAATGCCATAATGTTGCAAGACAGGAGCCAGTCCATGTTCGATACATACGATCGCTTCATTCTGCTCATTGGCTTCCATCGCATCGAAAAGACGAAAATCGAATGGTGGCATCTCAATCGGGCAGAGTTTACCATGCTTTTTTTTCACATGTAGCAACAGGGTATCATTCCTGATAAACCACTGCTTGAGTGGATTACAGTAGTAGTAAAACGGGACGCCTTGCGTATCTGTGACTTTTTCTATCCTCGATTTTTCGTGTAAGTTGCCTAATTCCAGCAGTGAAATGATGTTATGCTGTTGCAAAGTAAACTGATCGAGATCGGGCAAAATCACTCGACGGCTCTTGAAATGCTCTGGCAAAGAAGATACGCTGCCGTATGCCCGTTCACGGCTTTTATCCGGCAAGCCATAGCGGGCGACCAGCGGATGGTATGGAGTAAGCTGCCAGAAGCTCTTCTCGCGCAAAAACGACATAGGAATTCTGTGAAAACTGACTGCCAGGCGTTGCTGTTCACTGTGCATACGCATGCCCATGGTAAGACGGAGTTTGTTGCCTGGCATGATCAGACCCCATGCAAATATGGCCGGCGTCTCACCCGACGCCATGAGATGGTGCAGATAAATATTTTCATTGTCAAGAAAGACGAGGCTACCCGCAGAGCTTCCATACCATGCCAGGCGCAGGGGCAATTGCTGCTCTATTTCCAGCGAACGTATGACAATCGCTTCGTCCAGAAGCAAATTAGACAAAAACAACCTTATTTTTTGAAAATATCCCCACTTGAATCTTTCCGGATATTTCAGAGGAATCAATTTTACATCCAACGGACTTCCCATGACTTACCTCTTACAAAATTCTTGCACAACGAAAACCGTAACCGCGGTCGCGTAGCATCGCCTTGCCACAAAAGCGATAGAATGTCTTGAGGGTATCTGCGTCGTAAGTCCAGGCGCCACCACGGCACACTTTCTCTTTGGCATCTCCTGTACTCAGCGGATTGCAACGTGAGCTTTTTTGATAATAGGCTTCCTGATAACCGTCGAAGCACCATTCCCACACATTGCCAGCCATGTCATGACAACCGGCAGGCGACACCCCTTCTTTGTATTGGCCGCAAGGAGTGGGGCTGCGTCCCTTGTAATTGGCAAGCTCTTTGCTCGGTGGTTCATTGCCCCAGGGGTAGACACGCCGGTCGTTGCCCCGTGCGGCATATTCCCACTCCGCTTCACTCGGCAGATGTTTGCCGCACCAGGTAGCATAGGCAAATGCTTCATACCACGACACCCCTACTACCGGCAATTCCAGACGCCCCTTGGCTGTGTCCCAAGCCGCTGGTGCTTCGATACGGTGCTGGCAACGCCACGCCCAACCTTCTGCTGCCCAATAGCCCTGATAACGGTAGCCTCCGGCTTCGATGAATTTGGCATACTGGCTGTTTGCCACCGGATATACGTCCATGAGGTAAGTGGAAAGGTATACCTCATGGATCGGCTTCTGATCGCTGTCTTCTTCTCCACCCATGGCAAATGTTCCGGCATTGATGATGACCATTTCACTGATATCGTAGTCGCAGACCACCTTGCCGTCTTGTTGCCGAAAGCCGGCTGGCAGAGTATTACTGGCTGTGATTGGCGGCACCTGTCCTTCACGCGCCAGAAGAAGGTTCTGCATAACCGCGGCGGGATTGCTTTCAAAGGCCATGGCCGGATAGGCCGGTTGGCCAGGGTTGGCGGCCATCGTCTGAAACATATTCATCGCTTGCGGCTGGGCAGGCACGGGCGCACGCGGCGTCGTATCCTTGCCAAAATCTTCTCTTTTGAGCAGAGCCTGAATCGTCATGACAAGCCGCTCTTTCAGGTAAATCAGCCCCTCTTCCGTACTTTGGTAGATAAGGGCAGGCCGTGTGCGCCAGTCGAACGGCAGTGATTTGTGATCCTGCGTCATGAGTAGCACATATTTTTTATGCGTTCTGGCGAAGGCTGCCTCATGCACCACATTCGGGTTGGGTATTTCCATGACCTGGTCGCCGGTAAAATCGACGATTATAAAGTCGGCTTTGAGAATTTCCTCCTCGATCTGCTGGTAGATGTCTTCGCGTGCCCACACTTCGTCTATGCGGATGGTCGTAATTCCCAATTGTTCACAGGCACTACGCATCGCCTTGTAGACAGGGAAAAAAGTCTGGGCAAATGGCATGGCAATAAAAGCACGCGGCATAATTTCTCCTTCGGCTAAATTGGCTCTGACATCAAGCAAGCCACTCTATATTAACAATTTGCCCAGTGTTTTGCAAAAGGAAAATGGCCGGCTTGAGCCCCGACTGAACAAACAAAATAATTCTTTTGGCATTTTCTGCTAAAATATCTATAATCGGTAAAAGACTTGACTTGCGTAACAAGGAAGGAATTTGTATGAAACCGCAACACAGCGTACGCATAACACAGCAGAGAATCGAGGCCGAAGCTGAATCGCTTGCTTTACGCGAACAGGAAAAGACGGCCAGAGAGCGGGGCGACTCCAACCAGCTCGCCGCAGTGCTGTGCCAACTCGGCACAGTGTACCACAAATATTCATTGTACGACGAAGCCATTTCCTATTTACAGGAAGCGGAAGAACTCATGCGCGAGGCCGGCGACAAAGAGATGCTGGCGGGCATTCTCAATAACAGCGGCATCGTCTACGCCTCTATGGAGCAAAATGAAGAAGCAATTTTCTCGTTGGAAGAAGCACTTTTTATTGTCAGCCAGTTACAAGACATGAACAGTGCGGCGATGATGTGTGAAAATATCAGCGATCTGTATATCAAACTGGAACGTTTTAGCGAAGCTATCCAGCAGATGGAGAAAAGTCTTGACTATTACCGACAGGTGACACCGTTACCATCTGAAACGCTCGCTGAAATCGAGCAAAAGCTGGAACAGTGCCGCGCGCAACAGCAAGCGGAAACCACGGCGTCGCTGGGGCCGATCATTGCTGCCGTTTCCCAGGCTGAAATAGAGGGAAAGTGGGAACAAGCCTATGTTTTGTCATTGGCGCTCGGCGATATTTACTATGTTTTCGAACAAGATGACAAGGCCCTTGCCAATTACCAGAAAGTTTGCGCCAGGATAACTACAGCTTCCCCCTATTTTGCCTGTGCCTGGCATACTCTCGGCAACTGGCACTATGCACACGGAGAGATCGAAACCGCTATGACTTGCCTGTCCAAGGCAAAGGCAGCCTACCGCGCCCAGGAACTGCACCAGGAATTGGCGCTTTGCCTAAACGATCTGGGCAGTTGTTACCAGGCTCTCCGGCAGGGCGAACAAGCCGAGGCATGCTACGGGGACGCCATGTCGCTGGCGGAAAATCAGGCACATACCCTGACGCTGGCGGCGGTAAACGACAATTACGCATCTTTACTGGAAAGCGATCTCATGAACGAACCATTGCGGGCACTGGCATATTACGAAAAGGCCATCGCCGGCTACCAGAAGGCCAAAGTGAAAGAAAGAGCGAACATCGCTCAGGAAAAATGGAAGATTTGCAAAGAGCGGACGGAAATTTGAAGTCATGATCATCGTGCAAAATTTGTGCAAGACATTTCTCGATCGGCGGCGGGGCGAGGTGAAAGCGGTAGACCGCGTTTCCTTTACCTGCCGACCGGGCGAAATTTTTGGTTTGCTTGGCCCAAATGGTGCAGGCAAGACCACCACGTTGCGCATGCTCGCCACCATTCTGCGCCCCACCTCCGGCAGCGCCACGCTGGCCGGGCACGACGTGGTGCAGGAAGCGGCGGCGGTGCGCCAGAAAATCGGCTTTATTTCCGGCAATACTGCCATCTACGACAAACTCACGCCGAGCGAGATGGTGGCTTATGCCGGCAGGCTATACGGCCTGGACCGTGAAACGATACGCCGGCGCACGCAAGAGATTTTTGCCATGCTGGGGGTGGATGACTATGCCCACACCCTCAACGGCAAGCTGTCATCGGGCATGCGGCAAAAGGTGTCGCTCGCGCGCACCATCATCCACGACCCGGCGATTCTCATTTTCGACGAACCGACGGTGAGCCTCGACGTGCTGGTGGCCAAATCGGTGCTCGACTTTATCGCTCGCTGCCGCAAAGAGCAGAAGTGTATCATCCTCTCGACTCACATCATGAGCGAGGCAGAAAAACTGTGCGACCGGCTGGCCATTGTCCACAAAGGGGCGGTAAAGGCCATGGGCACATTGGCCGAACTCAAACAGCAGACCGGACAAACGACCCTCGAAGACGTGTTCTTCTCACTCGTGCCAGCGATTGGGTAGTTATGCCAACAAAAAAACCTGACTAGGGTCTCGCCCAGTCAGGTTATAATTGCCGCGATTTTTACCGTAGCAGTCTGGCTGCTTGCACAGATCTGACGGCGTTGATACGGCCACCCTTGATCTTCTGGGTGTAGATTTCTTTCTTGTCACTCGTGTCAATCATGATTTGACAGATTTGCGCGGTCGTCAGGCCTGGGTTTACGGCTTTCATCATGGCCGCGACGCCGACGGCATTGGGGCAAGCCATGGAAGTGCCGGACGCGATATAATATTTGCGGCTTTCATAAGGCTCGTTGGCCGAAGTGCCAATGGTGAAATCGCACTTGTCATAACCGGCGCTGCGATACATGTCGAGTCCCTTGCCCCCGAAGAAGGCTCTGGCAGAAACGATGTTGACGCCGGGGGAAGCTACATCCACCCAGGTGCCGAAATTGGAAAAACTGGCCAATTGATCTTGCGGGCTGTAGGCGGCGATAGCCATCACCTTGTCGCAAAAGGCAGGGTAGGCATGGACATCTTTGCCGTTATTGCCTGCGGCGGCAATACTCACGACATTTTGCATCTCGGCCGAATTGAGGACATCGTCAAACAGCATCTTGATGAGGAATTCCTGCCAGCCTTCCGGCACAGCGCCTAAACTCATGCTGACCATGTGGGCGCCGTTTTGGCCGGCCCATTTCATGGCATTGGTGATTGCCTGCATGTCGCCCGATCCTTCTTTGGACAGGGCTTTGATCGGCATGATGAACACTGGCGCCGGGCCTGCCATACCGGCAGTGCCTTCCTGATCGTTGATGACGCCGGCAATGCTGCCGGCGCAATGGGTGCCATGACCATGGTCATCGGCATAGGTAGTGTTGGCGATAAAACTGGTGCCGACGATATTGCCGTCTTTCTTGTAGATACGGCTGGCGAGGTTGGGATGATTCACATCCACGCCCGTGTCAATCACGGCAACAATCACCGCTTGCAGATTTCCGCCCAGTTCGTTCCATGCTGCCGGTGCTTTCGCATCGGCATCGCTGACACCGCCGCATTGGCCGGTATTGCGCAAATCCCACTGCAGCAAGATGTCGTGCGGGTTGCCCTCTTTGTCTTTGTAGACATCGAGGCGGTTGAAGCAAGGGTCTCCCGGCAGATCGAAAGCGTACATCTTGATGTTGGGAACCAGGTAACTGCCATCGTGTACCGTTTCCATGTAGGCCGACACAGCCTCCCGTGCCGTTTTGGCAGTGCGGCCGGACATCTTGCTAAAAAGGGTAATCGTGATATTGCTGAATTCAGTCTTGTGGGCACGCTGTGCTTCATAGCCCCAGCTTGCCAGAAGGTTGAAGTTGTACTCGGTCGCCTTGAGCGATGAAGGAACTACCAAAAGCAGCTCGTTCGTCTCACCATTATTTTGTGCCGTGGGCAGCGTCGGCGCGAATTGTGCGGACGCCATGCCTACACACAAGCAAATCAGGAGCAGCAAAAATTGTTTCATAAAAATTTGATGCTTTGGCACCATCTCCGTAAAACTGTAAAAAGAGTAATCGCTTTGGAATAACACACGCTAGACTATATCTATTTTTACCATGACACTCACAGTTTGCAACTAAAAATTTTGCTGCCTGTGTAAAAAATTCTTGCCACATTATAAAAATTCTTGTCACATTATATTATAAAAATTCTTGTCACATTATAATGAAGTCTATGGAATCTTTATCTGTCGGTATTCTCGCGTAACTTGCGCATCAGCGAGTGTCTCTCTTTTTGCCGAAAAAACAGAGCGCCCAGAGCTGCGATGCTCGTCACCGCTATACTGGTGGTGGCGACTAGCTGTGGCATGGAGTCTGGAATACAGGCCGAGACAAAGCCCGCCAACGGGGAGATACCGAGTAAGCAGTGGCCCACCTGGCCATGGTCCATGGTGAAGAGAATAGGCGGGAACAGCCACCAGATGGCGAGCACCACAACGATCACGCTGTTGGCATCTTTGGCAAAATGGATACGGCAGCCCTCGCAGAGTCCCACCAGACAAACCGCCAGCACTACGAGTAATCCATTGTGCATGAGCAGCGAATGCCTGACCATCTCTTGCATTACCGGCGGCAGTAGACCGGCGACGATGTTCTGCGATGCTATGCAAAGCCCAACCAATGCAAGCGTTGCCTGCATGGCAGGAGCGGCATCGTGCCACCAGGGGTCGCGGCACTTCTCCTCGACGAGGCGTACGCAATGCTGGCGGATCAACAGCCGTTTCGGGATAATGCCAAAGATAAAACTTATGGTGATGAACGAGAAGCCGCACACAAGATAGAAGAACAAGCCAGGTATCGGATCAGGTCGCTGTACATATTGCATGGTGCGACCGATAATGATGACAAACAAAGTAAAGGCAATAAAGAGCGCATGCCTTTTGGAGAAGGCCGGCCGGTTCTCGAAGGCGATCTTGTAACGCGCTACGAAATAAGTGAGCGTGCCGAGGACGACGAGGAGAAACAGCGAATATACTGCCGCCGGCCAGGTAGCCTGGAAAAAGTAAACCTGTAGCAACCATTGCCGTAAATCGGGCGCCATGTTGTCCGGCGTGAAGAATTGCAGTGCCAGCGGAATCGGCGTGAGGAAAATCGTGTCTACGGGCACAAAAGGGAAACAGATCGGCAAGAGGATGCTGGGCGATGTGGCTTTGTGTTTGGTCTCCAGGCGGGCCGGTACCATGAGCGTACTGAGCGCGGTAACCAACTGAAAATAGAAGGCGGACAGCACGATCATGCCGGAAATCGCCAGATATGGCAGTGGCGAGACGGCGCTGGGGAGCCAAAACAAAAATCCGGCCACTGCCCACATCGCCCACGCCAGATACGATCTGCTGGCCATACCGAAAATATAACCCAATAGAATGGCGTCAGGCGACATCGGCGTCAAGCGGTGGAACGACAGCAAGCCTGATTTGATTTCTTGCGAAATGCCGTAGCCAATGGCGTTGCAACCACCAACCGCCAGACATAAATACTGCACGAGCAGACACACGCCGACGCACGACGGGAGCCAATTCTGCTCGCCGCTCAAACGCAAGATAATGGCCAGCGCAACGATCACTACAGCATGGCCAATCAATGTCAGGTACAAACGCGACAAGCGCAGGCGCATGCGCATATGCGCCGTGGCTAAAGGTAACTCACGAAACATGGGTGGCTCCTGACTGGATGAGAATATCTTCCATACTCACTTTGAGCGGCGTGAACTCGCACACTTCGAGCCCCTCGGTCACCAGATGTTTGTTGTAGGCAGCGAGTGTGCGGTCGTCGCCGCTTAACACCACGGTCCAACTACGGTCGTGCTCCAGCGTGGTGCTCTTGACGCCTGGAAATTTCTTGTGCATCTTCTGCTGCACGCCGTCTTCTTCGAGGAGGCGCACGCGCACGCGGCGCTTGCCTTGCTCCTGGTTGATTTCGCTGAGCTTGCCGGCAGACACCATTTTACCTTTTTCCATGATACCCATGGCTGTGCAGAATTTGTCCATTTCCGACAGGATGTGCGAGGAGATCATCACCGTGCGGCCTTCCTGCCGAAGATCGAGCAGAATATCGTAGAGTTGTTTGCGCGCCAGGGGATCGAGGCCGCTCGCCGGCTCGTCGAGCAAGAGGATGGGCGGATCGTAGATCAGTGTCTTGGCCAGGGTCAGCCTCTGTTTCATGCCTCGCGACAGCTCACCTACCAGCGCTTCGCGTTTTTCCATGAGACTCACGCGTTCCAGCTCGCGTGTGCAGCGGGCACGGCGCGTCTCGCGCGGCACATCGTAAGCGGCGGCATAGAGATCGAGGAATTCCCACACCTTGAGTTCCTCGTAAACAGGCGGAAAATCGGGCATAAAACCGATCTTGCGCCGTATCGGCTCGGCATGGTCGCTCAATGGTATGCCGGTGATAGAAACTTTGCCCAGGGTCGGCTCTTGCAGCGTGGCGAGTACCCGCAGCAATGTCGTCTTGCCAGCACCGTTCGGGCCTACCAGCCCGAAGATGTGGCCACGTTCGACGCTGAAACTGACGCCGGCTACGGCGGTGACGTTGTCGAAATCAACATAGAGGTTGTCTACTTCGATGATGGGGTTCATGTTTTATCCAATTGAAAAAAAACTGGCACCCGCCAGATGGGTGCCTTGTCTCAAACCAGAAGGCGTTTATCTCCAGTGTCCTTCGCGCCAACACCAGCGGTGTCCGCTTCTCTCCCAATGGCCAGGTACCCATGTGTGGTGGCCATGAGCAATCCTTTCCCAGTGACCGGCTCGCCATACCCAACGCCCATTCCAGTGCCAGTTGCCAGGTATCCAGACATAATGCGGTCCGGGCATGGGCGGTGTCGGCTCATACTGCGGTGCCGGCGGTTCGGTATCTACATAAATGGTTGCCAAAGGTCTGCCATCGGTGTGCACTACGCAGCCACTGCTAAACATGGCTGACAGCATGCATCCGGCAAAAATGAAAACCCATATACATCTGTTCATGTACTCTCTCCCTTGAAAAAATAGAAATGCTATACCTTATTGGCCTTGCAAGGCTGAGAAATTGACTTGTGTAAATGAGTGAGGTAAGGTATAATATAAAAGTGTTGCCTCTTTATTAATTTCAGTACTTGGAAAATGAGTAATTGAAATTTAAGCCCCTATCGTATATAATGTTAAAAAAAACAAGTACGGAGGGACTTAAATGAGCATCTTCTATCA
>JAGVGO010000189.1 GCA_020057085.1 Planctomycetota bacterium
TAATTTTAATAATATGTTATCGCATGAAAACTGTGAGTCAAAGATGTGGGTACAAAACAGCCCACAAGGAGCGGGGTTTTCTGCAATGTTTTCTATAAAGATAAATATGATAGCACGAGGCTTGCACGTTTCTTGTTCATAGAAAACATGCGGCAGAAACCTTGCCCCTTGTGGACAGGGAGGAAGCCGCCTCCTTGCCAAAGTTATGGGGCGGTTTTTGCAAGCCGCACTGGCCTAAACCCCTTACACCTGTTTAACGGCTTGCGCAGGGTCACGGGACTGGAGAAGCATCCCGGAGTGCCTATTACACCGCTGGGTAGCGGATTCGCCCCTAACGTAGCCTGTCGCCCCGAAGGGCACGGCTCAGGCTGGTCAACCTGTAGCAGAGCTACGGCTACAAGGTTAAAAGCTTGTAGATTTCTCCACAACTTGGCGGTCTAAGGCTTTTGGAAAAAAATAATTGTCCCAGCGTTACGAAACAATAGATACGGGGTTAAGCGAGATCATACGCCCTGATCGGCGTTCTAGTTTCGGATACGCCCAAGACAAGGCATGCAAACGCATCAGGTCTGTTTCTTCTTTTGCTTGCGTGTGCGACGTTCCAGACTGCGGCCATGCACCAGCTTATTTTCCAGATTGGCACGCTGGGCTTCGTAAAAGAGGTTCAGGAAAAGTTCGTACTCTTCGCAGGGGATCGTCTCCGGGTAATTGACTTTTTTGCAAATCTTCTGTACCAGCGTCCTAAACAATTCTTTACGGTCGCGCAGCAACATCTTGGGAGATTTGCGCAAAATTTCCTCGAGAATCTGTAGTTCATCCTTGCCATAGATGTCCACCATCGCCTCGCTAAAATGGTATTTCGGCGGTTGCGATGCTTCCTCCTCTTCTTCCTTTTTGGCGACAATCGGCTTGCCACGCACGACAAGATCACGTTCCAGTTTACTCTGTCCCGGCATGACCACCACCGTGCCCGAGAGCAAATCACCCAGCCGCCGGTGGTATTTGTCTATAAAAGGAAACACGCCAAACATCAAAATCCACAAAAACGGCCACAACCCGCTGTCGCTAAATGCATTCGGGCCGATCATGGCAATAGCCAGGAGTAGCCGCATCGGCATCCACAGCTCGATTTCCCGCATGATGTTGCGTACGTAGATGGCAGATGCGGGCAGAAACGACCCGTTCTGACTGATCACTTTAAAGCCGAGCGAACGCTTGCCTGGTGTAGCGCCATATTTGAGCTCGTAGTAGATGAAATAGCCGTTCCACAGCAAAAACAGCAAGATATTGAAAATTGCCAGCATGATAAAGGTGCCGCCAGAGGGTAACGGGAGCAGATTCGAGAGAAGCACGATCAGCAAAGACAACAGAATCGTAAAAAGCACCAGGCGCAAAACATCGTTGAGAAATGCCTCCAGCCGGTGGTAAGGAGTGGCCAGCGGCATTTGCAAGGCGATGTTTTCCGGTGTGATGATTTCGATAAGGCGGTTAAACTTTTTTTCCATGCTGGCTTCCTGGTAAAAAGATGAAGTAGTAAAGCCAAAAGAAAAATGTGGAGAGCGCCAACATATAGCGTGGCAAATCAGGCAAATCGGTCTGCCGGAAATAGCCTTCGATGAGGCCGGCAATGAAGAAAAGAGCCACACTTCCCATAACGGTGAGGCCGGCATCCCGCCCGATGCTCTTGAGCTGGTAGATTCTACCGTACTTGCCGGGATAAATCAGGGCCGAAGCAATCATCAGCCCAGCTCCGCCACACAAGATAATGGCCAGAAATTCGGTGATGCCGTGCGGTAAAACCCAGGCCCACCAGGACGAGGCCAGCCAATTGGCATGGTAGATTTGCGTCATAGCGCCCAACATTCCGCCGTTATAAAAGAGCAGATAGATAGTGGGAAGACCGAGTACAATGCCGAGGGTGAAACAGAGGAAGCCGATCTTCGTGTTGTGGGTAAACAATTGACTGGCAAAAGCAGTGCGGACCGATTGATTACTTTCGCGTCCGCTTTTCAGTACTTTGGCCAGCTCGTCACGGCTTGAATAGGGATTGCGCCCCTCTGCCATGTCGCGGTCAACGAAAGTGAAATAGTAGGAAGGGTCTGCCTGTACTGCATAATAACCGCTAAAAAGGCCGAGCAGAATGAGTACGAGTGCAGCCAGATGAAACAGGATATATTTGCACACCATCTGGGGAAAATCTCGGACAAAAAATTTGCTGAAGGCGCTTTCCATCACCGGCTTCGTGCAGTAAATAGCCAGGTAGCCTTTACTGACGAGGTTTTCCAGATACTCATGCAAATTTTTATCGAGCGAAATGTTCCTGGCAATATACAAGCTCGAACAGGTGGTGCGATAGAGTTTTGCCAGATGTATCAATTCTTCCGGTTGCAGGCTGTGCAACCCTTTTTCTTCAATGCGTTTGAGCAATTTTTCGAGCATCTCCCAGGAAGCTTTGCGTTTTTCCCGGAAATCGAGAGACTTAAGTGCCATACTGCGATCCTTATTCTTTTTCCTGCCCGAGTTTAACCAGGATATGGCGTTGGCAGCGAGGGCATGTACCTTTTTTGCCATCCATATAGCGATACATGTGCAATTTTTTGCCGCAGTGCGGACATTTGAAGACAATCTTGTCAATATCTTTGCGCAACGCCGGCAGGTCCTGGTTTTTGAAAATAGTACTGAAGATAATGTTCAGACAGTTGTGGTGCAGTTCTTCAGCCAGAGCCACGCGGCGAGCCCAGCGTTCTTCTTGTTCCTGGTTTTGCACATGATCCGGTTTTTCGTACTTGGGCATCTCTTTGAGTTCCAGTGCATGCTCGAACAAGATGCGATCCATCTCCTCACGCACCTCATCGATTTCAATGCGCCCCACAGGATCATATGCCATCATGCGATGGATGACCTCGCTTAGAGCATTTATCACCGGTTTTCCCTTGACGACATCCTCTACTTTGGGTCTTGCCGGCTGTACCACGCGACTCATGATCTCGACGGTGGTCTTGCCTTCGATCGGACGCCGGCCGGTGAGGAGAGTGTACATCGAAGCACCCAGCTGATAGACATCGCACTTGGGCGTGAGAATTGCCTGCGTATCGAATTGTTCAGGTGACGCATAATGGATAGAGCCGGCGAACTTGCCGCGTGACGCATTTTCTTCGGCACTTACCAACCGATAACTTCCTTTGAGCGACTCGGCGTGCTTTTCTTCCTGTTTCTTCAAATCTGCCGCTTTTTGTCCTGCCTCGGCGATTTCCTGTTCTAGCGTCGCCACCGTCTGCTCGTTATTCTCTTTCCTGGCTTGTTCCTGTTTTTCTTGCAGATTTTTGACATGGCTTTCGGCGCGTTCGCGGCCAGTAGACAGCTGCAGAAACTGCCGGTCCATGATGCGCAGCAGCCGTCGTCTCTCTTCTGTCAAAACGCCGGAATCTTGTTTAGTAGTGATGGCCAGCCCAAAATCGGACAACTTGGGGACGCCGTTGGTGTCTACCAGAATATTGTGCGGTTTGATGTCGCGGTGGATAATGCCTTTTTGCTGCAATTTCTGCAAGGTTTGTACCATGCCGAACATGATGGCGAAAGCAACAGTAGGGGAAAGGCGACCATCGGGAAAACGACGGTACAATTGTTCTGAGTTGCCGTGCGCCGCATACTCGAGCATGAGGTAGTAACCGATTTGCATCTGACTTGATTCTTCATCCATGGTAAAAAGACGCCCTTGCTGCACAGAGCCGATGATGGTTTCGCAGACGTTGGGGTCTTCTGCTACCTGCGACAACATACGTGCCTCCTGGATGAGCGAATCTTCATAGCCTTCAAATGCCACCTTGACTACGAATTCAGCGCCTTTAGGTATTTCGGCGTAGATAATTTCTCTGCCTTGCGAGTCCTTGCGCACATGCAGATATTCGGCAAACCGCTGCCGTGCCCAGTAATTCTCAGGCCGCAGTGACAGAAGCGTAGGATCGTTTTTGGCGGTCAGCTTCAAGACGACGCCCATGCCACCTCGATCCAGATCGGTAATGTCGTAATCGCCTTGGTAGAACTCTTTGATGCGGGCGATGTTTTCCTGCTCTCTGTGGTAATTTTCCAGCTTTTCCAGATAAATGACAAACCTGCGGTTGGCCTCGTTTTCGCTTGTTTCTTTGGCAGCGAAATGTTGCCCTTTTTTCAGGTTGTGCTCACGCACGAATTTGACCCAACCCATCGTCTGGTAAGCATTGCTGAAGTCAACCACCACTTCCATGTACGGGCTGCGCAGGTATTTTTTTGGTTTGCTCCTTTGTGTCGTGCCAGCAGCGACAGCACCGCCTTTGGACTTGATGCCCTTGGACTTGATGGTAATATCGTTGATCGTTTCCAGACAATATTGACCGCCGAGATCTACCGTTTCTATTTCGCCACGTTTAATGCCGGACGATGAATTTTGTGTGTCTGCCGAACTCTTTTCGCTGAGACAAATCACCTCTTCTTCGGTAAAACTCACCGTTTCCTGATCGCCGAGTGGCATTTTCTTGCCATCGACAATCGTGGCTGCATCCACTTCTTGTTTTTGGTCGCCCACTTCCTGCAAAGCTGCCTGTAACAAATCTTCGTAATGGTAAAAATGGCGCAAGATGTAAGACTGTTCCAGATCGATCTCGACCTCCATTTCCCCTTCTGTAGCCGATTCTTTGAGTAGCCATGTTTCCCGCCGGAAAGTTTTTTGCAGATGTTCGACGACTTTTCTCTCGAATTCTTTGGGAAAATGTGCTACGCGCACAGGCAGTTGTTTCCCACGCTCTTTTTGTTCGGCAATGTACGTCAATCTTTCCAATGCTTTTTCCGGGGTTTCTTCTAGCGACCTGCGGCTCAAGTAAACTTCCTCAATCTCCGCTATCTCGACCGGTGTGGCGTCCTTGAAATGCTTGGCTACCATCTCGGTAGCCGCAAGCCGGCGTGTCGGTTCATCCGGGAACTCATGCTGGCGTCGCGTACTTGCCTCTTGCCGGACTTGGTCACGGGAAAAAGCCACCATCATCGTGGTATAGGCTGGCGCGTTGCCTTTTTTCAGCTTTGGTGACGCGAACGGAGTGGCAGTGCCCAATTTTTGTGCCTCGCTGTCAACGGTGGGAAGCGAACTGAGGGACATGGGCTTTACCTTGACCCCCATGTCTTTCAGTGTTGTGCGCAATGCGCCCAAGAGCGGCAAGGGGCTATGATAACGGGAATCTGGCTCTTTGACCAGCATGGTCTTGACAATATCGGCTACGGTGGCTGGGATTTCCGGCGGCAGATGCAGAGCCTTATCGAGATGGCTTTGTCTGATCTCATTCTTGCTTTCCCCGACAAACGGCAACTCTCCGGTGAGCATCTGGTAGTAAACGATTCCCAGTGAATAGATGTCGCAGCGACTATCTGCGTACTCTCCTTGCCACTGTTCAGGAGCGATATAGTGTGGATCGGTTGCCGGCAGGCTGATATCCACCAGTTTGGCACTGTGGTCCGCCAGTAGAATGATATTGCCAGGCTTGATATTTTTGTAAACGATACCGAGCGGATAACCGGCAAATAGTCCCATCGCCACATCCCAAACGATTTGCGAGGCTTCCGCGACCGACAACTTGCTATTCATCTTGAGTCGTTCGTCGAGACTGGCACCCAACACCAACTCACGAACGATAAAAAAATATTCTTTCGCTTCTATCTGGTAGATCTTGCCCAGATTAGGATGGTGTATCTCCTGTAATTTTGTCAGTGGTGTCAAGAAATGTTGCAACATCTCTTGGTCTCGTGTGATCGTCTCGTCAAAAATTTTCAATGCGCACGCACCAAAGGTAGGGTGTGTAATATGGTAAAGAATACCCAGCGCACTGCTCCCCAGTTTGCCATGAAACTCGCAGCCTTCCAGTAACATCTGCAAAAAATTTTCTTGCGTTGTCATACTACTGCCCCGACCCGCCTAACAATTGTGGTATCATTGTCGCGCTATGCAACTTCTATAATTTGGTGAACTGCTATATTCTATTTAACTATACCATAACTATTTGACTTTGCAAGCGAAATTGCATCCTAAGCAGACTGCCAAGGTTATTGTATTCTCGGCTGTTTCAGGGTAGCAGCTATTGGCAAAATATGGTGATTTATCTTGATCTTTTGCTGCGTAGTCTTTATAATGGCAGAAACTCTATCGTAGGTGCGCCAGTCGCACCATACTATCGGTTTTAACGGTAAGACATAGGAGATTTTTATGGCTAAAATTCCGGTAAAGAACGTGATCGTGGAGATGGACGGCGACGAGATGACACGCATTATGTGGAAGCTCACCAAAGACAAACTGATCTTCCCGTTCCTTGACATCAAGTGTGAATATTATGATCTTGGGGTCGAGTACCGTGACAAGACCGACGACCAGGTGACCAAAGATGCGGCCTCCGCCATCAAAAAACACGGCGTCGGCGTCAAGTGCGCCACCATCACCCCCGACGAGAAACGGGTGGTCGAGTACAAACTGAAGAAAGCGTGGGGATCGCCGAACGGCACGATCCGCAGCATTCTCGACGGCACAGTGTTCCGCAAACCGATCATCGTCAAAAACATCAAGCCATTCGTGCGCACATGGAAAAAACCCATCGTGGTGGCCCGTCACGCTTACGGCGACATCTACAAGAGCAGTGAAATGGTGGTTCCAGGCGAAGGTAAAACCGAACTGGTGTTCACCCCGAAGAGCGGCGACAAGAAAAGCGTGGTCATCCACGACTTCACCGGCGCCGGCGTCATCATGGGCATACACAACACCGAAAAATCCATTCGTGCGTTTGCCAAGACCGCCATCACCTATGCCATTGCCGAAAAACTGCCGCTGTGGTTCGGCACCAAGGACACCATCAGCAAGACCTACCACGGCTACTTTAAAAGACTGTTCCAGGAAGAGGTTGACAAACGCCAGGAGGATCTCAAGAAAGCAGGCGTGGAGTACAAATATTTCCTCATTGACGATGCGGTGGCCCAGGTAGTCAAGAGCGAGGGCGGCTTTGTGTGGGCGTGCAAAAACTACGATGGCGACGTGATGTCCGATATGGTGGCGACTGGATTTGGCAGCCTCGGCATGATGACTTCGGTGCTGCTGTCACCCGACGGTCACTACGAGTACGAAGCGGCGCACGGCACGGTGCAACGCCACTACTACGAACATCTGAAGGGCAACCCGACGAGTACCAACTCGGTGGCGACGATCTTTGCCTGGACCGGCGCTATCACTAAACGTGGTGAGCTAGACAAAACGCCGGCCGTCACCGACTTTGCCAGGAAAATGGAAGAGGCGGTAATCGAGACTATCGAGGGTGGCACCATGACCAAGGATCTCATGGCAATGGCCGAACCTAAACCGGCCAAACATGCCAGCACCGAGGAATTCATTGATGCCATTGCCGCGAGGTTGCAACAAAAAATTGCAAAAAATAAAGAGCTGTAAAAAAATAAATGCTCCAAGTTGGCGTAGAGATTTTGGGCAAGAGCGCGAAGCGACGAAGGAGCATAGCCAAAGTTCTGTGACTGAGGAGCAACAAAGCTCTTGCCCAAAAGATCAAGCCAGGTTGGGGTAGTTATTTTCTTACAGCGACTAAAGAGGAGAGCGCATGAAAGCTCTGATTTCCGATATTCATGGCAATCTGGAAGCATTGAAAGCGGTCATGGTCGACATTGACGCCCACCATGTAGAGCAAATCTATTTTCTCGGCGATGTGGTAGGCTATGGCCCAGAGCCGGAGGAATGTATTGATATCGTGGAAAAACGGTGCTGCGTGCATCTGATGGGTAACCACGACTACGCCATGCTCAATGCGCCGGTCGGCTTCAACCCGATCGCCGCTGGCGCTATTGAATGCCTCAAGGCACGCATGGAACCGGGTGTCTACTCGATGCCGTGGAAACACCGGCGCTGGGAATACCTGGGCAATCTAAAAAATCGCCATATGGAAAACGATCTGTTGTTCATCCATGCCTCGCCGCGCGACCCGATCAGCGAATACATCCTGCCCTCGGACCCATTCTATGATCCTGAAAAAATAGATAGCATCTTCCAAAGAGTCGAACACGTGGCCTTTGTCGGCCACACCCATATCCCCGGCGTCTTCACTACGGAACCGACTTTTTTGGTCGTGCAAGATATTGACTACACCTTCACTTTGGCGCAAGAAAAGGTAGTGGTAAACATCGGTTCGGTAGGCCAGCCCAGAGACATGGATCCACGCGCATGCTACGTGCTTCTCGACGATAATCAAATTACATGGCGTCGCATCGAATACGACATCGAAAAGACAGTGGAAAGCATCAGGAAAGTAACCTGCCTGCACGACCGCAATGCCGAGCGATTACGTGAAGGGCGCTAACCAAATATGCAACAATAGGTAACTATTCTTCGCTATGGGGATTTCTCAAAGGTTGCGAGCGCATATCGCAACCTTTTTTCGTTTTTTTGTAACTATTCAGCCGTAGAACACCGATCGACTCGTCTTAGTTTGAGAAGATAGCAAATAGACATTATTGGAAATAAGGATATTATGGGAGGACAA
>JAGVGO010000161.1 GCA_020057085.1 Planctomycetota bacterium
GTGTAATTTGCCCCTCCCAAACCCTCCCCTGGGAGCCCTGCAAAATTAACATTCCAAACCAACTGCCCAGGGGAGGGCGGGCAAAAGACATTGCTCCCCACTAATTGCTGGATACGCCCCCTAGCGACTAAGATATGGAAATTGGCATATTATGGACAACGTAATGTTAGCGACAGAAGAAATCGGCAAACTGCAAGCACTCATCAAAGAGGCTCAGTTCCACAAGAAAATAGGCAGCAGCGGGTTGGGCAATGTGTATACGGTCACGCATGCCCAATACGGTATGTGCGTGCTCAAGCTGCTGGAAGGGAAAGTGGCACAAAACCCAAAATTTCTCAAAAAATTTTTACAGCCAGCGTCAGAGATAGCGAAAATTCGCCATACCAACATCGCTGCCATCTATGAAATCAGCGAAGACCATCCCTTTTTCATCATCCGTGAAGAAGCCCCTGGAACTAGCCTGCAACAGGCAATAGATAACGGCCTCACCTTTTCCCCTGCCGCTGCCACGCAGATCATGCTGCAACTGGCAAATGGCCTCGATGCAGCCTACAGTCTAGGAGTGGTGCACAAAAACCTCAAGCCGGACAATCTTATCATTGATGCCCAGCATCATCTCAAGATCGTTGATTTTTCTCTGCCGCCCACAGCTCCCTACTACCTTTCCCCTGAACAGTGCGAAGGCAAAAAATCGGACATCCGTTCCGATATTTATGCCTTTGGTGCGATTTATTATTTTTGCCTGGTTGGCGAGCCGCTCTATGCCCAAGGTACGCCCAAGGAAATTATGGAGGCACACGCCAAGTCATCTTTGCCCGACGTTGGCAAAAGATGCCAGAATATGCCGGCCAAATTGAGCGAATTGCTACGCCGTCTACTCGCCAAAAAAGCGGATGATCGGCCGCAAAGTTACCAGGAATTGTTGCCTGTATTGCAAGAAATTCTGCGTAACAGTGGCAAGGCCGGTGCGACAGCGACGATTGTAAGCGGTACACCGGCACAGATTGCTATCAGCACTGCAACACCGCCACCCATACCGGCGAGCGAAGGCGAAAAGACCATCCGTCTGGTAGAAGAGATGTGGGAAGTGGACTCTGCACGCCTGCAAAAATTCAAGCAAGTGGCAGCAGAGATGGGCAACCGCCTCAAAACCATCAACCAGACGCTGGCATTACTCGACAACGTGCGTGAAAGCCAGGATGAAGCCACATTGTTCCTTGACGAGATGTTGCGTTTTATCACCCTCAAGACCGGCGAATTTTTGCGTGCCGATCGCACCATGGTATTCCTGCTCGATGAAGACAGAAACGAACTGTGGTCCATCCTCGAACAGGACGACAAGGGGGCGCCTCTCGAAATTCGTATCGGCATGGATGAAGGGGTTGCCGGGGCAGTGGTGAAAAGTAAACGCGAGGTAAATATAGCCTTCGATTTCTATAGCGACGCACGCTCCGAATCACGCCGTAAGATTGATGAAAAGACCGGCTACCGCACCTACACCGTGTTGGCGCTACCACTACTGAACCGCCAGGGGCAACTGGTAGCTGTGATCGAGCTGCTCAACAGACTCAAAGCGGGCCATGATCCGCTCGCGCCTTTGGCAGAGCGTATCGAGGAAGAAGGTTTCAACGACAGGGACAGCCAACTGTTCGAGGAATTCGCTCCGTCCATGCGGTTGATTCTCGAATCATCGCAGTCATTTTACAAGGCTATCCAGCGCCAGCGTGCAGCAGTGGCGCTCATGGCGGCTACCCAGTCACTCAGTAAAAGCAACCTTGACCTCGAAGACACCTTGAACCGCGTCATGGATGAAGCCAAAAGACTCATGAACGCCGACCGCGTCACATTGTGGCTGCTCGACCCGCACAAAGACGAGCTGTGGACCAAGATACTGATGAGCGACGGCAATTTCAAGGAGGTACGCATGCCGAAAAATTCAGGTTTTGTCGGACTCGCCGCCAGTTCCGGCGAACCACTGTTTATTCCCTTCGATCTCTACGAACACCCTGAATCGGGCACGGCCAAGAAGATGGACCAGATCACCGGCTATCGTACCTGCAGCATGTTGTGCCTGCCGCTTTTCAACAACAACAAAGAACTGATCGGCGTTACTCAGCTCGTCAACAAACGGCGACAGGGCGAATTTGCCGTCTATAATCCGCAGGATTGGCCTAAGGCTCCGGACTGCTGGAAAGCCAGCTTCCAGCGATCCGATCTCGAATTTATGAAAGCGTTCAATATCCAGGCAGGCGTAGCATTACAGAACGCCAAGCTGTTCGACATGATCAAACAACAGGAACAGATGCAACGCGACATTTTGCGCAGCCTGACGAACGGAGTTATCTCTACCGACCGCGGCGGGCGAGTGGTAGCAGCCAACGACAGCGCCAAAAAACTGCTCGGCTGCCAGCAGGATAAACACATCGAGGGTAAACCTATCAGGGAATTGGTATGTTTGCAGGAAGGAGAGTTTGGCGTATGGCTCGACAGCGTACTGAATGCCAGCGATGAAAAGGCACAGCGCCAGTACTATCCTGAGCAGACACTACTCCCGCGCGACAGCCAGGAACAACACAGCATCAACCTTTCTCTCAACTCGATCGCCGATGTGAGTAAGGCCGGCCAGGTGTCGGGTGCACTCGTGGTGATAGACGACATCAGCGACGAAAAACGCGTGAAGAACTTGATGTACCGCTACATGACCCAGGAAGTGGCAGAAAAGTTGTTGTCAACCGGCAGTATCAGGCTCGGCGGCCAGCTCAAGGAAGTCTCGGTGCTGTTCTCCGATATCAGAAGCTACACCGCTCTCACCGAAGGCATGGGTGCCGAGGAAGTCGTAGCTCTCCTCAATGAATATTTTGAAGAGATGGTGGATGCTATTTTCCAAAATAAGGGCACGCTCGACAAATATATCGGCGATGCTATCATGGCCGTGTTCGGAGCGCCACTACCTTTGCTCGACCATGCCTGGTACGCGATGCAGACGGCGCTCGACATGCGCCGTCGTCTCAAAATCTTTAATGAAAGTCGCCTCTTGGCAGGCAAAAAAGCCATCCGCATTGGCATCGGCATCCATTCTGATATCGTGATCAGCGGCAACATCGGTTCCAGCAAACGCATGGAACTCACCGCCATCGGCGATGGCGTCAACCTCGCTTCGCGTCTGGAAGGTACCACCAAATACTACGGCTGCAACATCATCGTCAGCGAGAAGACTTACCGCAACTATGCCAGCCAGGTACACGTGCGTGAACTCGACTACATCACAGTGAAGGGTAAAACCGAGCCGGTCAAAATTTATGAATTACTCGGCTTGCAAAGTGAACCGCTGACGCCGCAAATAGCCCAGGTCACGGAGTTGTACGGCAAAGGCCGTTCTTTCTACGAGCACCGTGAGTTTGCCAAGGCGCTCGACGAGTTTCAAAAAGTGTTGCTGGCCGATCCCAACGACACACCATCCCGCTTGCACATCGAACGCTGCGGACAGTTTTTGCAAGAACCACCGGCGGCTGATTGGGATGGTGTCTGGAAACTCACGGAGAAATGATTTGACATTATCAGCTAAACAAGGCAAATTGCTCCTCTTGGGCATCATGCTTTTGGCCGTTGTGTTGCGCTTTTTTGCCCTGAACCATGGTGTTCCGGATATGGTATATGTGGATGCGCACAACTTCGTAGGTCAAGCGGCAACGATGGTAGAAAAAGGTGATTTTGCGCCTAGAAATTATATGTATCCGGGGTTACTGCCCTATACTCTTGCCGTAATATATCGGCTTGGTTCGATCAACAGCTTTTACTGGCAATACATGATATCGCTTATATTGCTTGCGTTAAGCGGCTGTGGTCTCGTCTTCGCTAATTATTTGCTGGCCCGCAGAGTGGCAGGTGGTAACGCCGCACTCTTTGCAACTATGTTGGCGGCGGTATGTACCACCAGCGTTACCTACTCACGGCTACCGACTCCCGATATTATCATGGCTCTATTTATGACATTGACCCTATGGGTGATGTTATGCCCAAAACAAGAATGGCATCATGCACTCTTGCTTGGGATGGTAACCGGCCTTGCCATTGGCACGAAGTTTACTGCACTCTATCTTTTGCCATTTGTCGTCATCGTGCCGCTCTTTGTATCTCAAGGGCTCACCATAAAGTCTGCCTTGCGCAATACGGTGGTGACCGGCGTTAGTGCGTTGGTTGTTTTTACTATCAGCACGCCTTTTTTCTGGTGGCACTTTACGCAATACCGCAAACTATTCCTTGGGGCAATGAAGCTGGTGAATGCAGGACAGATAGGCCACACCCAGATCGGTTTTTTCGATTACTTTATCTCGCCGACGCCTACCTGCTCTTTACCCTGGCTCGGCACCTCCCTGTTGGCTAATTTCGGGCTGCTGTTTCTGGTATTGTTGTTGGTCTCGCTGTCTTTGGCTGTTGCTTTACGCGGCACCAAGAATGCGCTATTCCTGGCGCTATATACCATGATTTACCTTGCTCTTGTCGCTGGCGCAGGCAGAGTAAAGGCGTTCCGTTATGTTATCCCTGTGCTGCCAGTCACCGTGGTACTCGTGGCCTGGGCTTTAGAATGGTTTGCTGCCAGGCTGCACACTCGCTATCGGGCGATACTCATAGCATCACTCGCTATTCTCGTGTTAGCCGTGCCAACCTGGCGGACGCTGCATTACCTCAGTTGCACCACGGTTCCAACCACCAATAAATTGGCGGCGCAATGGGTCGAGAAACACCTGCCACAAGGGGCATCGGTATTTCTATCACCGTTTTTCGTGAACAATCTGCTTAACTTGCCGCTCAATTGTTATTTCCTTGGCCACGCCGGTCAGCGACTGTATGGCCAGACACAAGGGACCAATCCTGAAAAGTGGCCCTTGTTTTATCCTGGGTTGGTGAGCGAAATGCGCGCTAAAAAAGTTCAATATGTCGTCATGGATTCATATTGGGTTGACACTCTGTCATCTGTTCCTGAAAATCTGCGTTTTTTCCCTGTTTCCGTACAAAATTTTGCTGCGTTCATGGCAGAGTTGAAAGCACATTCGCAAGTGATTTACAGCGTGCGTGGTTGGGCAGAAGGACGTCTTGGCCCAGACATCACTATCTACGAGATATGGTAAATTTTCCCGTGCGCGGTACGGGGCTAGGCTCTGTCTAAAAATAACTTCACATTCTTGCGGGCACTTTTATCAATCTACTTCGTTGCTCCTCGCTTACAGAGCTAGGCTAGGCTATGCGGCGCTCGTCGCGCCTCGTATATTGATAAAATTACTCCACAATAATGTAAATTTATTTTTAGACAGAGCCTATAAAACTTTTGTGCCTACAGCGCATGCAAACCAGGCTCTCTCGCCTGCCGCTTGTTCACTGCTGGTGTTGTACCAGGCGAACAAAAAGCCAAGCAGCATCATGCCCAGGATGAGCAGGATAATCGTGATATAAAAATTGCCGTGGTTTTGCGCACTCTGGTAGTGATCGATGAGCACGTGCAGAGGCTTGGCTTCTTCTTTACCCACCTTGCCCACCCTGTTTTTAAAGGTAGCCACCTCTTTCTGAATTACCGCCTTTTGTATTTCCTGCGAGGTACGGAAAGTTTCATCAAGCTCCGCCTCAAACTGACTGGCCTCTTGCTGGGTAGTGGTGACCACTTCGTAGCCCAGTTGCTGCGCGTTCTCGTAATATTTTGCCACCTCGGCCTCGGCTTTTTTTGCCACCTCCTGGCTTTTCAACAATTCTTCGTTCAGCTTCTGGTTCATTTGCGCCAGTGTCTTCGATTCTTCGGTACGTTCGAGTTGCAGCTTCTTCACCTCTTCCACCATCTCTTTTTTGCGGATTTCCGCCCATTTGCGGGCGATCATCTTGCGGCTCAAATACCCCTGCAAGATGAGCACATCGGAAAGGCGAATGGTGTGCAGTCCCAATTTTTTCATTTTTTCCAGAAACTGTGTAGCGGTGTTGAGAATGTCGCTGCGGAAAGCACCTTTTTCGAGCAACTGGTCGAAAAATTTTTTTTCCTCACGGCTCAGACGAAACAGCGGAAATCTTGGATGCTGGTCAATGCCGGAGATGCTGCCAAGAAACGAAGCAAGGCGAGTGGTGCTTTGCGCATCCAGATAACCCAAATAAAACAAGAGCTCGGAATATTTCAGGTTGAGGCCGAGCACAGATACACTTTCCCAGATCGGCAGCGCTTTTTGCAGGTGCTCCTGGCTCAATTTTTCATTGACAATGGCTATCTGGGAAAACAAGATAGCGATACTCTTGCGCATCTGTTTTTCGTCACGCCCCTGCGACGTGATGATGGTCTGCTTGGTGCTGGCGAAATGAGGAAGAATTTCAGCGAATTGCGGTGTGAGCAACTTTTTGTCGGCAATGACGCTCAACAGCTTGACTTTGATGCCGCCTTTTTCCAAAGTTTGTTTGATATTGAGGCAGAGTAGCAGACTTTCCGCACTGATCGGCAGTTTTTTGCCGGCTATTTGCTGCGGAATCTCTTCGACCTCGCGCAGCGTGCGGCCCCCATAAGGCAGTCCCAGATATTCAAAAAACAGCTTCTCATCCTGGTCGCTCCACAGATATGTCTGTAACGGGTAGATACTCTTGATCTGGTGCGACTGCAACAAAGATTCGAGGATAGCGTAAATCTGTTCGCGATTCAGATAGCCACGTTCGAACATGATTTGTGGGATACGTTTGTCAATCCCCACGACCTGGAGCGAGCTGATTTCACGGATTGCCTGACGAATCGTCTCGCGATCGGCGAACTGATAAGTCGCCGCAGTGCGGCCAAATAAGATGTCGCTGTTGCGAATCATGCGCTTTCCTGCTATTTTACGTGAATAATGATCATCGTGATATCGTCGGCATCACGGTTTCCTTTGGAAAACTCCGTGATCGTCTTTTTGATGACATTGGCCAGTTCCAGTACACCTTTGCCGGCGTACTGCTCGATCACTTCACACAGCCGGTCCATGCCAAATTCTTCACCACTCTTGGATTTGGCTTCGGTAATACCATCCGTGTATTGCACCAGCACATCGCCCGACTGCAACTTGATGTTGGCCGTTTCACAATTTAAAGCCAAAGGCATGCCGACAAGCGCCCCTTTAGGCGAATAGGTCATCAACGTCGGGTGACGCTCCGCATTATACAGAATCAAAGGATTATGGCCGGCACGGGCATAGGCAAAAGTTTTGTTCTGTGTGTTGAGAATACTATAGCCAACGGTGGTAAATGTCGTACTGTCCATATCCGGACTGATTTCTTTGTTGGCGTATTCGAGAACTTCTGAGGCCGAATCCAGGTTCTTTGCCATGAGTTTCACTACCGCTTTGACCATGCCCATGATTACTGCCGCTTCGACGCCGTGCCCGGTGACATCGCCGATCGATATGCCCCATCGGTGGTTGTCAAGAGGAATAAAATCGTAGAAATCACCGCCAATGCTCTCCATCGGTTCAAAGGTGACATGGAAGTCAAAACCGGGGATATTCGGTGTTTTCGGAAACATGGCACGGATGCGTTTCTGTGCCGCCGAGAGTTGCGCTTCTTCGGTGGACATCTTAATATCGTCGAGTACATCTTCCGCTTTCTGGTACCTCTTCTCAAGGCTCGGTTCCAGACATTTCATAATGATCTTGCTCAAAGTCTCCGGTACCTGTGGATTCAATTTGTGCGGCGGATGTTCCGGCTTGTTGCGCAACGCCTTCATGTATTTGGCCGGGTCTTTCAATACTTCCGCATCATAGGGCAACCTGCCGCACACGCATTCATAGAATATCACGCCGAGCGAGTAGATATCGGTGCGAAAATCAACATCTGCAGCGCTTTTAGCCTGCTCAGGGGAAATATAACCGACCGTACCCATTGCCTGCCCTTTGACAGTCAAGTTGAGCTGTTCTTCCTGCGGATCGAGTACCTTGGACAGCGCAAGCCCCACCAGCTTGATGTAGTCGTTTTTGGTAATGACGATATTGGACGGGTTGACATCGCGGTGTACGATATTCTGGCGATGCGCAAATGACAAAGCGCTGGCCAACTGGCTCATCATCTTGCACGCAAGCTCTATCTCCAGCTTTTTACGACGATTTAGAAGATCGCGCAGCGTCTCGCCTTCTACGTATTCCATCACCACGTAGTGTATCTTGAACTCCTGGCTTATGCCGGTATCATAGATCTGCACTATATAAGGATGGTTGAGCCGCCATGCCAGGTTAGCCATGTTCATGAAGCGTTTGATCAAAGTTGGATTGTTTAAATGCTTGGGTGAAACGGCCTTGATCGCCACAGGGCGTTTTAAAGATTTCTGTACGCCTTTGTAGACGATACCCATATTGCCGTAACTCAGCACATCCTCAAAATAATAGCCGTTGATTTCATGCCCTACCGGGTTGGAATAATCTTCTGTTTTGGCAACCGGGGCGGCCTCTATTTTGGCGACTGGGATGATGATTGGATCTTTGGAGGAGCGTGAGCCCTTGAACAGATCCTTCCCCGTCAATTCATAGATATGAAAGAACAGTTGCGCCGAACCCGACTTGGTAAGCCACACCACGTCCCCATCCTGTAGCTTGGTTTGACCGATCTCTTTGCCGTTGACAAACAGCCCGTTCCTGGTTTCATCCTGAATCATCACATTGCCGTCTTTGTTGGAGACGATGCAGATATATTCCGGTTGGCCGGAACTGATTTCGCCTGCCCCCTCCTGGACTTTCTGGAGTGCTACCCCAAATGAGTCACCCCACTGGAGGTATTTGGCATACCTTCTTTGCTCGTTTTTGACTTTGTCTATTGAGGTAATAGAAAGCTTGACTGTCATGGCATTCCCATTATGATTAAAAGTTAAAATTTCCCATAGGTTTGGCAATGTAATCGCTACCAAAGGAAGAACAAGCTCTTTTTTCTTAAGTGTATCATAACTAAGAATTATAAAAAGTCAAGGATAATTCCAGCCAAGAAAAGCTCTAGACAGCCAACGCATAGGCGTATCCAATAATTAGGGGGCATAGTAACTTTTTTGAAATAAGTACAAGAGTACAAGCCTATCACCTCTCCCCTGGCGGGCTGTTTTGTACCCACAA
>JAGVGO010000111.1 GCA_020057085.1 Planctomycetota bacterium
GCGGGATTTCTACACACGCATCAACCAACTGTCAACCGTGAGCGAACAATAAAACTGCCACGAAACTTGTGGGTACAAAACAGCTCCTTGTGGGCGGGGTCATTGACAGGCCTAATTCTCATAAATTTACCACTGCTAGGAATACAGACTGCGATTTTTCTACACATCTTCCAATTCCTCCAAACGCGCGGCCAGGCACTGGGCCGTAGTAGCATCGTGTTCCTGATAATAGGCAATGGCTTCTTCATAGTATTGGCGTGCTTCTTTATGCTTACCCTCTCGCTGGCATAACTCGCCCAGCCTTTTGCGCATGGAAGCGCACCATGCCATATCGCCGATGTGGCCACAATCTGTCAACGCACGCTGATAATTTTCGATAGCCTTGTCCAAACGATTGAGCTGGCAGTAAGCTTCCGCTGTGTCGGCATAAGTAAACACCAGGCCGCGCATGTCGCAGATACGCTCTTTGAGTTCCAGGCTCAAGGCGAATTGTTCCATAGCTTCGAGCGGCTTGTTTTGTCTGAGGAGCACCTCGCCCATGTTGTTGCGCGTCTTCCCCTGGCCATAAACATCGGCTAGTTTCTCTCGCAGCCTGTGCGAACTGTTGTAACAGTCCCAGGCGGCCGTATAGTCGCCGGCAAGGTAGTGGGCGCGGCCGATCTCGTTCAATACATAAGCCTCGCCGCTTTGATCCATAAGATCTCTGTGGCTGGCAAGGCTTTTTTGCAAATAGGTCAGAGCCTCTCCGTAGTCGCCCTGTTTGCGATAAAGCTTGCCAAGTTGGCTGTAGAGCGAAGCAATACCGGGTCGGTCCTTTAGTTCCTCACGTATGGCAAGGCTTTCCTGCAACTTGGCAAGCGATTCCGCGAAACGTCCGTGGTCAAGGTAAGAAATAGCTATGTTCTCCAGTACCAAAGCTCTGCCTTCAATGTCGCCAACCTTGCTGTTGATATCGTAGCTCACTTTGTAATATTCCATCGCTTTGGCAAACTGCGCTTGTTTGCGATAGACATGGCCAAGGAGTGACAGTGTCACCGCCTGCTGGCCGGTAATGCCGAGGTCGCGGCGGATCTTGAGGCTTTCCTGGCATGACTTGATCGCCGCTTCCCAATGTGCACGGCAGAAAGCGACCCAGCCAATATCGTCGAGCACGTAAGCCTTGCCTTCGTGATCGCCGATTTGCTCTTTCATGCTAAGGCTTTGTTCCAGATATTGCAGAGCCTCAGCAAATTGGTTTTGCCTGGCGAATAGCCGCCCCATGTGCGCCAAAGCAGTACTTTGTCCCGCCTTAGCACTGAGTTTTTTCCAGATATCCAGAATTTCCTCGAGCAGTTGTTTACTTTTGTCCCAGTGAGCATATTTCATTTCGATGAGGGCCATCTTTTCCAGACACAGGGCGCGCCCTTCGTCGTTTCCTACTTCCTCATTGACGTGTAGCGCCTTTTCATGGTAGGCACGGGCCTCTTCGTAGCGGCCGAGTTTACGTAAGGCATACCCTATCAAATTGAGAGATTTGGCGGTGCCCTGCCAATACCCCATCTCTTCATAATGGTTGTGGCTGAGGGTAAAAATATCGAGCGCCTTGCTCCAGTTGCCCTGCTTCAATGTGATAAGCCCTATGCCCAAATTCGCTTCTACCTCACCTTCGGCATAGTGGCTTTCCTGGAACAAAGCAAGCGATTTCTCGTAACGACCGAAACTTTCGTTCCATCGCCCCTGCTTGCGGTAGAGACGGGCGATGCCGCACACGGCTTGTGCCTCGGCGAGGTAATCTTGACTGGTATGAGCGAAAGCGACGCCTTGTGCATACATGTCAAGAGCCTGTTGCCATTTGCCTTCTTTTTCGCGTAAGCGGGCGAAACCGAACAATATTCGGTTGTGCAAACGAAAATTACCTTCCTGTTGTGCGAGAGATGAGGCTTCGAGAAAGATGTTTTCCGCTTCCTGCCAACGAGAACGGTCGAGACAGATTGCCGCCTGTTCAGCGAGAAGGCGAATCTTCCAGTAGCGGTTGCTCAACTTATCGCACACGCGAATTCCTTCGGCAAGGTGGTTTTCAGCCGCCTGCAAATTACCCAGTTCGCGTTTTACCTGGCCCATCTGCAAGAGAAGCTCTGCCAGTTTCTGCCCTTCGCCACACTCTTGGGCGCGCGTGTAAGCCTTGTTTAGAGCTTGCACTGCCTGGTGCAGCTTGCCTTGCATAGCGTATGCCGTGCCAAGCAGTGTGTGCAGTTGGATTTCCAGCAGTTGTTCCGCTTCTTCCAGTTGCGCCAATTTCTCGAACGCTTCGAGGCCGCGCCGACCGTACTGAACGGCTTCCGCGTAAGCATATTTGCGCAGTTCCTTGAGCGCGGCAAAATAACTGTAACGTGCCACTTTGGCAAACACGCGACCGTTGGTGAAGTGGCCAATGAGTTGCGGCGCAATTTCTTCCAGCCGTTCGCTAAAACTTTGTTCGAGAGCTTCGCCTACCGCCTTGTGTAATTTGCGTTTCTGGGATTCGCTAAGTTCGCCGTACAACATTTTGTGGTAAAGGGTGTGGACAAATTTATAGGAACTTCCCGCTGCCGCTTCGCCCTCACTCAAAAGCTGGATGATCTGGTGGATGTTGGCCATTTTTTGCAGCCGGTCTTCAATGGTAATTTCGCTCCATGAGGCTATCTCAACGGTCAACTGGTAGAGAATGTGAGAGAAGAACATTTCGCCTTGCACCGATGCCTGCTTGAGGGTAGCCTTCACATCTTCGCCCATATTTTCCTCGACGCGGCGGATACGTTCACGTACCACAGCTTCGACACTGTTGGGTATGCGTATTTCGTCGCTGTCACACGACAACTGCCAGTGGTCATCGCTATACACCACACTGCCGTCTTCCTTCAAGAGCCGCGCCGCTTCGCAGAAAAATAGCGGCACACCGCCGGTGGTTTTGACAAACTGTCTGACAAACGAGACAGGAAAACGATGGGGCGCAAAGCGGTGGGCGAGGTAATTTTCCATTTCATCGCTGTTCAGCGGGTCTAGCGTCAAAGTGTGGGCGCTGCCAGAGTGATCTATGTCAGCGAACAGCTTGCGCAAGTCACTGTTTTCGGTGTTGACATCGCTTTCGCGGTAAGAAAGGAGTACGGCGATCGGCAGTTTGCCGAGGCGTTTGCAAAAAAAAGACAAGAACTCCATCGTGCTGCGATCACACCATTGCAAGTTGTCTATGTGCAACAGCAAAACATGGTTGGCGGCGATATTTTTCAAGGTCGTGGCAATATCGTAGTAGACGGTTGTCGGCGATGTCAGGAGTGGTTCCTCTTTACGTGGCGATGCTTCTCCCTCTTCGCCTTTACATCGCTGGTACAATGACGAGCTGTTTTCGATGGCGGAAATCACGTCTCCCAGGATCGGGGTGTGTTTTATGCCCACCAGTACGATCTCGGCCAGTGATTCCCATTCTTGTTTCGTTTGGCTTTTGGCCGCCATCAGGCTTTGCAAAGCTTCGGTAAGAGGAACGAGCGACACCGTGCCGGCCATGTCTTCATCACAGGTACCATGCGCTACCACGGTTTTGGCTTGTATATCTGCCGGTATGTATTGGCGCAGGAAACATTCGCACAGCGCAGTCTTACCCATACCCTGTTCACCGCGAATGAGCCACACCTGCCCTTCCCCTTGGGCGGTACGGGACGACCATTCGCTCAACTGCCGCAATTCTCGTTCGCGGCCGACGAAATAGTCGCATGTCGGTGCAGCGGATTGTGTCGCTGGTCGTTTATCCACACCGGGCATTTTTTGCGAAAACCAACGCGACAACCATTTCATAAAAATCCCTTATCTGTAAAAACCGCAAGCGTAAGGATGATACAGATATTGCAGCGACCAGTCGTGGACAAAAAAATTGGTCTGGTAAGCCGCTACCGGGTTGAAAAAAAATGTGCCCTGGCTCTTGCTGTTCACTCCTTTGCCCAGCGCAAACGGCAGCATGTGTGGATTGGGGGCTGTAGATTTAATCCCTTCGAGCTCGTTACTGGTCAACAACATTGGCACCTGTTCCAGAAAGATTTGCTCGTCTTGATAGCGAAAGTAAAGAAAAGATGAGGCATGTTGTATCTTTTCTTCCGCGTCCCACAGTTCGGTAAGTGGCGTCAGGGAATAGTCAACACAAGGTGAACGGCCGGTGCATAGCCCAGTTGACAGCCCTGGAAGGTAGATAATTCCGTGTACCAGTTCCAGGTTTTGCAAATTGTAGAATAGTTCTGGCCGCTCGTCGGGCATGAATAACACGTGGCGGCCACTTGTCACCACTAAAACGGGGTGAGTAGCATCCGGCGAAGGCTTACACTTTTCGTCTACAAGAAAAGGGGCGATGGGGCTGAATTGTGCCTCTTTTTCGACCAGATAGGCATCTGTCGTTTTATAAAAATCCACACTCTGGTTGCGCTGCAGGGCAACTACCCAGATATTGCCTTGCAGCGTGTTCTGGTTTTCTTTTTTGATCAATATTTGCAAATTTTTTATATCATTTTCGTACCAGCGACACACGCGTTGATCTTCGTAGCTCCAGTCGAGAGGATGATAAATCGAGTAGACAATGGCAAAATGCGTCTTGGTTTCCATTACCGCATAATAGATCGTTGGTTTTAACGAATCTCCCGTTTTGTCCGCTTCCAGACTGGCCAGGTTGTTTTGTGTATTCCAATCGCCGTCAAAATCTATCGCACACATGCTGTCGTAATGGGGAGGCAATATTTTTTCCGGCGTTTCCTGCAGAATGATCGGCGCATAGTGGGCGGCAATATCCTTGACTTTCCATCCTTCAGGCATGATTTCCCTCGGTTTGAATTTGATGGTGTGCAGTTCGGAGAGCAACACGCCCACTACCAATAGCGCAAAAGGAATGACGAACAGCACCATCGCCAGTGCGAGGGCGATCAGGAGTGATCTTTTCATGCGTCTCTCCAAACGTCATTTTTCGGCAAAAAAACCGTAGTTTTCCAAAAATTTGGCAAACGTTGCCTGCACAAAGCAAAGGCCCTTTTCGTACAGCATGTCTTCAAGCTGCAATGCCATATCCTGGAAATCGCTGAACCTTCGCTCCGGCTCCGGCAACAGACAGCGCAGCACAATCTTGTCCATGATATCGTTGATCCTGGGTTGGAAATGACTTGGTGGTAAAGGCATGCCCAAATATTGGCTGGTGAGTTGATCTGCTGCAAACGGAAGGCGGCCGGTCAAGAGTTCATAAAATACCACGCCGAGGGCAAAGATATCACCTGATTTGCAGGGCATACCTGAACTCAATACTTCGGGTGCCAGATAGAAAAGATTGCTCATTTTTTTCCACGCGCCCGGTTGTTGTATGTGAAAAATGGTGTTGACCTTTGCCAATCCCAGGTTCAGCAATTTGGCATCGCCTTCTTTACTGATCATGATGTTGGCCGGATAAATTTTGCCATGCACGATTTCTACCTGGGTGCCTTCTTCATCGGCACGCCGGTTGGCATAAGCCAAAGCATTGCATATTTGATACACGATGTAGCAAGCAATCGTCGGCGGAAACGGACGCTTGCCTTTACCCGTTTGCGACATAGCCTGATCGAGTCCGATACCATGGATATATTCGTTGACAACGAAATAATAATTGTCCCAACATACTATCTTGTACATAGTCGCGATGTTTTGATGTTGGATGCCGAACACTTTGTGTAGTTCACGCATCAGGAAGCTCATTTTTTCTTTGTTTTGCGCATAGTCGCTGCGAATATACTTAAGAATCACCGGACGCGAAAAACCGTAGCAACTTCTTTCTTCGCCACGGTATGTCTTGCTGGCAAAACCATCACTCAGTTTCTCCTGGATGCAATAATTCACAGCGTAAGAGAAACATTTGGTCTGTTGCTCTGCCTGTCCTTTATTTTGCAGCTCGGTTTGTCGCAAGGTGGCGATACGAGCGTAAATGGTCTGTTCCATTTCTCGCGAAATTTTCTGTTGCCTGTCACGGGAAGAGGTAACGGCAGGCGTGAAATCTTTGGTTTCATCGGCCTGAGATGGCTTCACCTGCACGGTGGGCGCACGCAAATCTTCTTCGCCTGCAGGTGAAACCACTTCAACTGCAGTGACCACAGATGTTTTGGCATACGCATCGCCGCCACTGAGTTCCCATTCCTGGCTGTTCTGCGGTTGAATTTCCTGCCATTCCTGAACCGCATCGTTGACTTCCTGGTAAAAAGGGCTTATTTCGTCAAAACCGGCAAAAGCGAATTTCTTCTGCACATGGCTTGGCAAACAACAGAGTTTGATATCGCCTCCGTTACGGCGTGCTTGTTGTATCAGTTCGACGAATACCTGTAAGCCTGCGGCGCCGATGTATTCAACAAGATTGAAATTGCATACGATTTTATTACTGCCGATATTGAGAAGAGTGTGTATTTCGTCCGCAAGGTTTGTATACGTGTAATCATCAATACGGCCTTCGATATCCAGAATTTTAATTTCCACATCCAGTGGCGCGTTGCGTAGTTGGGCTTTCATAAAAACATCTCCATCTCCCTCAAAGTTATAAATTGTGTTGTATTGTAATCTATTTTGGCCGGAAAAAGCAAGAAGAAAAGAAGGAAAATGGTCTGCCAATTTTGCTTGCAATTCGCTATAAAACAGCATACAATGAGCAAAACGTTGGGCGTCTGTATCCGAGTTGTAGTGAAAGGAAAAACGATGCCTCAATCTATGCTGAACAAGACAATCGGCTTGACCCTCGCGGTCGTGCTGTTTTTCATGTCATTTTTACTTACGGCACAAAACGTAAAGGAGGAAAAAACAATGGCTTATACTGCCAAAGATTATGCCAAACTGATTGGTATGCCTGGGTTCAGTGAAACTCTGCTAAAAAACCATTTTACCCTGTATCAGGGCTATGTTACCAACACTAACAAAGTACTCGATGCACTGGCCGCTATGGTCAAAGACGCCAAAGAGCTGCCTACCCCGGAATTTTCCGAACTCAAGAGACGTCTCGGATGGGAATTCAACGGCATGCGGCTGCACGAATATTATTTCGACAACCTGGGTGGCAAAACCCCGTTCGACAAGAACGGCAAGCTGGGGAAAAAACTGGCCGAAGATTTCGGCAGTTACGAAGCCTGGGAAAAAGATTTCAAGGCTACCGGCAAGATGAGAGGCATCGGCTGGGTCGCCTTGTATCAGGATACCACCAACGGTAAACTGTACAATTTCTGGATCAACGAGCATGACGTGGCCAATCCAGCCGGCTGCATGCCAATCCTGATTATGGACGTGTTCGAACACGCTTTTATGAGCGATTACGGTCTCAAGAGAGCCGATTACATTGAAGCGTTCTTCAAGAACATCAACTGGGCCGCGGCGGAAGCCCGCCTCAAATAAAAAAAGCCCGCGATCCACCTCGCGCGTCCATATCAACATCTGGCAGGGCAGCTTATGTTCCGAGAAGTGACGCTGGAGACAACTTCCGATATCTATGTCTACCGTGAGGAAGACAAAATCGGCGCGGGCGGCTTTGGTACGGTCTATCTTGGCAAAGGTTTGCACGACGGCAGACCGGTTGCCATCAAAAGGCCGCATTTCTATAGTGAAGAAGCACTCAAAAAATTTAGGAACAAGGATTGCCGTTATCTGCCGCAACTGCGCCATCCTTATATCGTCGCGGTAATGGCGGTGCTTGGCGAAGTGAGAAATGCCCAGGGGGCGAGCGGGCCGCCGGCCCTCATCATGGAATATGTGGCAGGCAAGAGCCTGGATGCCTCATGGGCAGGACACATCCGCTTCTTGAGTAATATACAAAGAATCGCCTTGTTTCACAAAATCTGTCAAGGAGTGGCGTTTGCCCACAGCCAGGGTATCGTCCACCGCGACCTCAAACCGGGCAATATCTTGCTCGACGCCGAGAAAAACCCGAAAATCATAGACTTTGGTCTGGCAGCCAGTCTGAGACCAGAGGACATCCGCAGCCTCAGCCAATCACATCAATTCATGGGTACACTTCTTTACATGGCACCTGAGCAATACGAAGCACAGGCTGTTGACGAACGTGCCGATATCTATTCACTGGGACTGCTCCTCTTTTTCATCTTTACCGGCTGGCACGCCAAGGCACTACTGCTCAAAGGCGAAGATACTCTGAGCCAGATGTTCGACAAATACCTGCCAGCGGAAGTGGCGCTATTGACGCACAAGATGTGCGAGCTCGACCGCGGTAAACGGATACACTCGGTGAACACACTCTTGCAGCAGAGCGACTATCTGCTGCACCATTCGCTCATTAAACCTCTGTCACTCTTGCCGTCGCGCCGATGGCACTGGTACAGAAGTGTTATCTTGCATGGTTTGTTACCGGAGAAAGAGGCCGCAATTTTTTTTTCGCTGGGCGGCATGTCGGGTCTCGTGTTCGAACAGCTATTTCATCACACACCTTACTGGCGTGGCATTTGCCTGGCGCTGGGAGTGACGGCACTCGTTCTGCTAACGTTAAGCTATCTTTTACACCAGGGCGTGCGTGCGTGTAGTGCCTGCACGCAGACTCTGCTCGCCTCGTTACTGACGATGTTCGTCGCCGCTGTGTTGCCAGATACACCGTGGCTCGTGGCGGCAGGTATCATTTGCGGAGCCAGCACGGCCGTGTGGGTGTACCGACTGTACATGGCTGTGGTGTAAACAGGAGAAATTATGCGCCGCTATCTGACATATGTTTGCGACCACGCGGATTGGTTTCTGGTAATCTTGATGTCTTGCGCCGTAAGTTGGCCTTTATTCCATGGCACAGTCTTTGTCCTTGGCCTGGATTACTTCAATCACCTGTCGCAAGGATATGCCATCCAGCAAGGAATTGGCGAAGGTCACTTCATCCCCGCTTATCATTTTTACTATGGCGGCGGTGGCTCTACTCTCATCCGCTACCAGGGTATGTTGGTCAATCAGGTAATCGGCTGGTGTTGTTTCTTCCTGCGCCATCTGTTTGGGCTTGCCGATACGGACGCCATCGTCGCTGCCGGGCGCATAGTATCTATTGCCATCAATCTGCTGGCAGGCTTGGCTTTCTATTACAGCATGCGCAAACTGGTTGACATCCCGTTTGCCGCCTTTGTCGCCACTTGCGCCTATTTGTGGGGCTGGTCGCGACTCGGCGTGCTGTTGCATGTGGGAGCCGTGCAAAGGGCGGGCGCACATATTTTTTTCCCGCTCTGCTTCGTCTTGTACCTGCTGTGGTGGCAGCGGCCTCTAAGTCGGCGAGAGCAAATCGTGCTGGGGCTTGCCGCCGCCGGTTGCCTTCTCAGCCATCTCGCGAACTTTGTGTTTCTCGTGTTGCTTTGTAGTATCCAGGGAGTGGTAGAATTCGGTTCACGCCTGGCACGCTGGCTACGTGTCGGTACTCTGCCGTGGTCGCAGGCACGCAGTCGCGTACTCAATATGGCTCCATCTTTCCTGTTGTCGGCAGGGCTGACTGTCTGGTTCTGGCTGCCGCTCTTCTGTGAGCGTGGATATTACGGCCAATCGCTTTCTTTGCAAGAATCGCTACAACCGGTGTCCCTCAACAAGGTGCTGCCGCTTGCCTATTCGCACGAATTTGTAGACCGTGAAGCCTGGTTTGGCAATTCGTCAACCGATCCACTGAAGGGCGGTTCCTATCTTGCCAATGTGACCGGTGTCAACTCCGCCTATTTCGGCATTAGCGTACTTTTCATCACGTTGTTTGCTCTCTTGCTCCAACGCTTTCGCACCGAGGAAGGAAATCTGGCCCGACGGCTGTCGCTGACCGCCTTGTGCTTCCTGGTACTCATCTTTGCCGAAGGTGTCCGTCATTGGGCGTTCGGCAGCATTGCCCACCAGTTGTATCTGGCCTGCCGCTGGTTGGAACCTTTTTATTTCCTGGTATGCGTGATGTCTGCATTTGGAGCATGGTTCGTGTGGGAGATCGGGCAGCGGATGCAGCGCGGCAAAAAATTGTCGCAGTGCCTGATGCTGGTGCTGGCGGCACTGGTCGTCGGTGACTTTGCCAGTCTCATTTTTTTTTCCAAGGTTAGCTTTCGCTATCTGCCACTAAAGGGACAAACAAACGCGCTGGCTTTCAGAAAAAATCAGGGAGTATTCGACAGTTTCGATGTGCTGCACCGTGCCGGACAAGACGGCCGGGTTCTTGATTTACCCCTTTACAACGACAATTGCAACCGCATTTACCATGGTCGTCAGGCTACATTCTCGTTTTATGAGTCTAACTGGCCGGCACTCCTCAGCTACACCGATCTCGTAGTGCGCAAGGAAGCAAAGGCAATGCTGGATATTCCCGATTACATTACTTCGCAACACTCACGAGGGCTGGCATATCGGCTGGCACTCCTCGATGTGCGTTACCTGGTGTTCAACCTCAGATACGCATCTGTGCAGCTAGAGGATTGTCCCAGCTCTATCTGGCTGCGTAAACTGTATCAATCGCGTACTTCTGTCGTTTATGAAAACCTGTTGAGTACGCCGTTCATGTTTCCACAAAAAATGTATCTCATTCCCGGCCCACAACCATGGCATTCTTTCAACGACAAGATCGCGCATCATCCATTATACCAACCCCATCTTGCCGGTTTTTGCTACACAGGCGAGGCAGAGAAATTTAGCGGCGTACTTCAGTTGTCTGAACAATGGCAAAAACAGATTGCCGAATTATTTATGGGCGAAGAAAATCCGCCGTTCGGACAGGCCAAAGTCGTGGCCATGAGTGTTGAAAGCATGAGCATTCAAGTGACCATGCAACAGGCCGGTTTTTTATTCGCCTCCTATGCCTTCCATCCCAATCTGCGTGCCATGCGCGAGATCAATGGCCACAGAGAACCACTGCCAATTTATCTGGCACAGGCAGGCATGATGGCCATACCGTTGCAGGCAGGCGACTCTCGCCTCACCATCTTTTATCATCATCCCTGGTACGACTGGTTTGGCAAACTGTTGTCGGCAATGACCGTCATCTGCCTGAGCGGCGGTCTTGGCCTCAAACTCTTACGCCGTGCCCGTTAGCCCTTATACACGGCTTTGGCCACTTTCAAAGTCACCCCATGGCGGATGCGGACTTCGCTTGCCACACATTTTTGGCCCCAGTATTCCAGTTCGCCGTTCACTTGATAAGTAAACTCGCTATTGCCTTTGATAGTGAGCGAATCGGTCTGCAAATCGAGTTGGGTGATAGGCACGTACTTGCCGCCATAGATGGCTGTGGCATACCAGCCTATATCTTTGAGAGAGGCGTCGGTACCCAGCACGTGGAATTTGCCGTGCGAAATACCGGCACGATAGAACATGCTACATTTGGGCATGCCAAAGGTAGGGATGCTCTGGCACATCACCGCCGACCAATTTCCTTCTTCGCCCCCTACTTTTAACGGAATGTGCTGATCAAATTGTTTGAAATACGTGCCATTGACGGCAGTAGAGCAAAAAAGTTTGAGCAGCATAAAGGCGACGCGCAGGTATTTCCATTTTTTCTTTTTTTTCTTGTAAAATTCTTCGAGCAACAGCACGGGCAGCCCTATACCAAAAGAAAATCCCAACGCTTTGCTGCCGTGGTTGTCTTCGATTTCCATCAGGTCAACATCCTGGAAAAATAACAGTTCCGGCGGAGTTTCGATGATATTTTTCAAATACGGTAGCCCTTTGTCAATGCCTACATATTTGGGCAGTGCATTGAAAGTACCGCCGCGCAGAAAGGCAAAAGCGGGCAGGCTTTGTTCTTTAGGCCAATACTTCGCTATGGCTCCCACTACCGTGGAAATAGTGCCGTCGCCGCCGTCTATGGCAACTATATCCGGTTTTTTTTGTGGCAACTCGGCGGCCACCTGATCGAGTTCCTGCAAAGATTTTGTAGGGTAAACCAAATCTCTGGGTATCAGGCTGCGAATTCTCCAGATACGCCACTTATCCGCCAGATTGTGTCCACTGCGTGGATTTACGATTACCGCTATTTTGTGCATATTTTGCCATGCTCCTTATTTTTTTCAACCGCTTGTTCTTCCTGGCGGTTGAGCCACTGGGCTACCAAGCCTCTCTCCTTGCGATACCAGAGTTTTGGAAACAGAAAAGAAAGCACATGGGAAAAAATCTTGCGGCCTTCGCGCAGACGAATTTTATCCTGCATTCTGTAATTGTAGACCGCTTCCTGCGGCGTGCAATCGTGGCAGTACAACACTGAATAAAGAGCGCGCACGATAGGGACAAACATATTGTGCCGTTCGCAAAACTCATACACCGGGCTGAGGCTGTAGTAGCCTTCTACAGTCGCCGTATCGAGATTTTTAAATACAGACTTAAGCAGTGTTTCATAGTTTACTTGGCCAGACGCGGCATTCTTCTGTGCCTCCTGCAACTTTAGTACATATTCTCTGCCAAAACGGAAATTGCGACTTTGCGGCGTACAGGTAATGCTCAGATCGCCTAAACCGGCCCGACCGTTTAAAGTGGATGCTCTTGCTCCCATCCGCGTGGCTATGTTTTTCATGTCAACAATGCTGCGAGTGAGGAAATCACCATAAATGCTCGTTCCCATATTGAGTCCATCCATCATGCCGCACATAATGGCAAAGACATTTTTCAGGACACCGCCCAGCTCCACGCCGGTTTCATCATAAGTGATTTTGACATCGAAGGTGGAGGTATCGAAAAGTGAGCGCACGCGCATGAGGCTGTTTTTATTTGCGCCACCCACGGTCACGCCAACAGGCCGGTCAGCCAGAATATCGTGGGCAAACGAAGGTCCTCCCAGCGTGGTGATGGAGCAGCGGTAAGCGATGCCGCGCAGTTCTTCGGCGACCACTTGAGACATGCGTTTGAATGTACCAATTTCGAGTCCCTTCGCCAGATTTACCACAACCAGAGGACGGAAAATATGATGGCGTAGTGACCGGCAGACTTCGCGCATGGTTTGTGCAGGGACTCCCAAAAGCAGGAAATCGCTGTCGCGCACCGCTTCCTGGAGCAGGCTGACAGCTTTGAGATTGGCGGGAAGTATGACATTCTTGGCATATTGGGTGTTGGTGTGACGGGTGGCAATTTCTTTTACTACTTCTTCGTTCCTGACATAAAGAACCACCTGCGTTTCAGGGTTTTGCATGTGCTTTTTGGCAAGATGATAGGCAACTGCCGTACCGAAGCTACCGCCGCCTACAACAGTAATTTTTTCTGACATATTGATTTATCCATGAAAGCTCGATACAATGACAAAGAAGATATGATAGACGACTGTAAAGATAAACTACCATTTTGGTCACCACATTGCAAAAAAATAAGGCATGTTTATGAAAAAAGATTGGTTTTATGAGACGGCTTATCCTGAAACCACCATTGGGCTCAAGATCAAAGAAAAATTGTATACCGGCAAATCGAAATTTCAGAAGATCGAGTTCATGGATACAGACTCTTTTGGCCGTATGCTGGTACTCGACGGCGTGGTACAGGCGACGGTACGCGACGAATTCATCTACCACGAGATGATTGCGCATGTGCCATTGTGTGCGCACCCTGATCCGCGCCAGGTGCTCATCATCGGCGGCGGCGACGGTGGTGTGGTGCGCGAGGTAATCAAGCACCCCAACATCGCCAAAGTCACCCTGGTGGAGATTGACAGCAAGGTGATCGAACTGTGCAAGAAATATTTGCCGGAAACGGCGCAGGCACTTGACGATCCCAAGGTCGAAGTGCGCTGTGAAGACGGTGCCAAATTCATCGCCGACAAGACGGCGGTCTACGATGTAGTGATCGTAGATTCTTCCGATCCAGTGGGGCCGTCCACCGTGCTGTTTGCCGAGGAATTTTATCGCTGCCTGTCCAATTCACTCAAGAAGGACGGCATGTTGATCCGGCAAAGCGGTTCTTCGTTTTTGTTGCAAGAGCCGCTCAAGCAGGTGTACCAGACGATACATAAAGTTTTCCAATACACCACACTGTACACAGCCGCTATCCCTACTTACATCGGCGGCTTTTTCACTTTTGTCTACGCCTCGCAGTCCATCGCCCCGACACGTTTTGACAGTAGCCTCATCGCCGAACGCTACGCCCGCATGAGCGGCAAAACCGGTTATTACAACCCGGCCATGCACCAGGCCTCGTTCGCGCTGCCGAATTATCTGGAGGAACTAATGCCGCGATGATTGAAGGCGTAGGTGTGATCGCGCGGCAAATTCTCAGAAGTGGGAATATTGAATTATCGAAAGGAATTTCCGATCATGGCAAAATTTTTGCTGTTTGCGCAAGAGCCTTATGTCTGGCTCAGTGTGGCGGCCTGCATCTTTGTCGTCTTGACGATATGCGCATGCCGCAAATGGCGCACCACCAGAAGTAGTAACCCAAAGTTCGACATAGAGATTGCCGTGCTAGGGACTACCGGCGCCGGTAAGACATGCTTTCTCGCGGCCTTGGTGGACAGAATCGTTTCTTCCCATGCCTTGCCGGAAAATGTCTGCGCCTACTATCTATCACACAGCCAGGAACGTAGCTTACGCAAGCTGCCTGATTTCAGTCGTACCAACCAGCTTACCTGCCTCAAGAAAATCAATGCCAGTCAGTCGCTCTTGGATGAACTGAACAATCGTCGGCTCTACCTGATACGTGAGCAATTTTCGCCTTTTCTTACCGCGCAGGCGGTGGTTCACCCAGCCGGTCCAGGACGCTGGGAGATTTCGGATATCAACAGCCAATACGTGATGCGGCAAGAAGACGTGGCGAAAAGTCTGCTCGATGCAGGGTCTCAGGATGGTACACTGGTGCCTTGCCTGTGCCTCTATCCGGTTTATTACGATGCCAATGCCAGGAACACCGAGCAAATTGTCAAGACCGAACTGGGGCGCGTCAAGAACCGGCAGTCGCAGGGCAACATCGCACCTGAAGATTTTTATGTCGCCTTACGCCTGGGCGGCAAAGAATGCAAGATGCGTTTTGCCGATTTCCCAGGCGGCGACTTCCAGAATCAGGATCATTTCGATGTCAATGGCGTCAAGCGGGCGCTGGCTACGGCTCGCGCCGTCTTTCTCGTGCTGGATACGACGACCTTGCTTTCGCCCGACGGACGATTGCTGGCAGGGCAGCAATTCATGGACAACTACGCACTCATTCTGCGCGAAATCTGGGAGTCTGCCCGCGTGCGCCAGGAAATCGTTCCGGTCTGGCTGGTGTTGAGTAAGGGCGACCTCTATGTCCAGAGCGGCTCGGTGAACGAACAGCAACTGAACGAACTCACCCAGCAGTTGCAGCGTATGGCCACCACGCCGCTACAAGGCTTCATGGACATGGTTTCCATCCTGCCCACCATAGCCGATCAGTACACGGAAGACGTCCGCCAACTCTATCAGAAGATTCACCCCACATTCCACAAGATTTTTGCCGTGTTGCAAAACAATTACCTCGCTGTCATGGAGAGAAACAAGCAAAAAGTCACGACATGGTTGCTGACATGGATTCTGTGCATGCTGGCAGCAGTGTTGTTATTTTTCGAAGCACGTTTTGCCTATCTGTTCTCGCGCATCCAGGTTCCGCCTCCGGTTTCGCTACAGGAGAAACCCCCAGAGCGTGGCGATATGCCCAAATCGCTGTCACAACTCGTCACTCTGCTGAGTGAGCAGACAGAGCGCCTGGTTGACTTGTGGAAAAGCCCGTATGCGGTGAGTTACTATTTCTGTTACCGCAGCCAGATCAAGACTAAGGCGCATCTGTTGCAGGCGGCTCTGGCGCAGGTGGTACGACTTGAGCAAGATGTCTGCCTGGGCTACGATATAGAGGCCTGGCGGCAACTGGCGGACAAAGAACAAAGAAAGTTCGGCAAGGATCACTGCCAGGAGATAGATATCCTGTTGCAATGCGCCAGTCGCCTGGAACCACTCAATCCGCCGCTCGCTCTCGATCTGTTGCCCTGGCAGCGAGCACAAGCCTGGAACAAGGAACAGAGGTGGCAGTACCGTGTGCGCCTCTACTGTGATGACGAGTTACGTCCCTATCCTGTTGCCTGGCGCAGCCACCTCCAGGAAGTAGTGGTGAGCGACATGGAACATGTGGATGCCGAGGCTAGCAGCGATCTCACGCTGTTCCTGAAAAAATATCGCGAAGCGGAAGATATCTATGTGTGGCAACAGGACACTACCTGCAAAATCTTCTTCAGCTCTTTTGCTCATGAGGTGCAAGAGCGAATCAGAAACGGTTTTGCCCAGGAAGCACAGAAACGATGGCAACTGATGCGTACCACCTGGGAGAAAGCTGCCATTCCAAACAAAACCGAAGAACTGCAAAAAATTTACAGGTTTTGGCCACGTTTCCCCGAGAGTCCTGACACGGTATGCCCGGATATGTACGATATGACATGGGGCATGATCGCCGAATGCCGCAAAGACAAAACCTTGAACGACGCGGCGGATACCCTGCTCGGCCTGCTTTACCACAGATGCCAGGTCGCCAATATCGAGCGATCATTGGCTCGTCATCTCAAAAAAATGTTGGAGGCCGACAAAGAAGAGGGAGAAAAATTGTATGAGAGTACCTGCCACTATCTCGCTAAATGGCTCCCTTATTTGAAGCCGGAAAAAGATAAAGAGAGATGGGATAACAGGTTGGCATCTCTCAAAAAACTTGCCCATGCCAAGCGCATCACTTTGATTTTTGCATCGTACTATGTGTCGCACGATGCTTTCAAAGGGCAGTATTGGGGTGATTGGGTACCGTATATTAAACTGAACTCCGGTGGGAAAGAGACCGTGTGGGAAGGGAAACGGCTCGATTACGAATTGGATTGGAAGTTGTGGACCAACATCCAAATCCAGGTGCTGGATAAAGATTACCAAATAGATAAATTGCTGTTTAGCGAAAATGTCTCCGTGCAAAGAGCTTTTTTGCAAGAGAAAATCGCCGGCAAAGACAAATATGAAATCTCTGTAGCTCTGGACAAGAAGAGCATCGGCGATGAAACCATTCCGCAATGGTTGCTGGACATTTACCGCGAGGAATAAAAATGAGCAAAGATTTTTTTTACAGCAATGTGGGGACTGGGCTTATAGACGGCAACATTGACTACAGCATCAAACGGTTTTCGCTGTATGACGGGGTGCAGAGTGTACCTCCTGTGCAAGTCAAAACGAAGCTGGCCTATCTCGAATCTTTTTGCCATGCACACAACCGTGATTTCAGAAAATTGGCCAGTCAGGCCGCCGGCCATTTGGTATTGCTGGGTGAGAGCGATGGACATACCGTCGTAGCTGTGGTCGCGAGCATTGGCAAAGGCGGACAAAATGCGCGGCGCGCCGAAGATTTTTATCTGGAAGGCTGCGTCGTCCTGAGCGATGTCAACGATTTACGCGACGATATGGACTGGCAAATGGCAGTTGCCTGTGACGAACTCATGTCCTGGCTGCCCAAATTCGCTTCTTTGCAGCGGGCTAACCTGGAAGATTGGTTGCGCCGGCTTGCGGCGGGCGAAATGTCACCACAAGAACTGTTGCCATTGCTGGAGAACAATCTGCCGGTACATGAAAAAAGAACCACACATGCAGCCTCGTCAAAGATGCCTGCATTTCCAGGCAGCAAGATACTTACCGCGTTGCTGGCTTGTGTGGCCGTATCCTGCGTGATACTGTACAACAGAATCGGTAAAAATGAGGAAGAACTTGCGGTATTGGCTAAAAAACTGGCATCGTCTCAGCAGGATAACCGCAAGATGGCTGCTGAGATAAGCGGATGCTTGAGGCAGATCGAAGAGTTGCAAAAAGAAGTCCGCGAAAGTGTCATTGCCAGTCAGGAGAGCACCAATAGCCTGAGGCAACTAAAAATAGCGGCCTTGACTGCAGAAAAGGATATTGTTGCGCTACATGCAAACATTGGCCAGGCGCTTCTGCCACTCCTCAAAGTATATTGGGGAGCCCAGATCGAGTCGGCCTATTTCGCCGTTTGGGACCAGTTTTTGGACAAATGCGAAGAACATAAGCAGGGCAAGTACATTTTTGATTTCGACGACCGCGATTTTACCTCGATGGACCAGGCAGCCTGGGGCTTTTGCAAAGAAAAACTGGCCAGCCATTCCCTGATAACCGCAGAAGAAATCAAAGACATAGAACAAAACAGCAACTTGCCGAAAATTTTTCACAAACTGCAAAACAAGCTCAACGTGCTTGTCCAGGATGCCAGCATTCCTTTAAAAGCCTGCCAGGCAGAGCGTGGTAACGGCTATGCCAGATATTTATTGCAAAATCATGAAAAATCTTCTTTGTTTAAACACAAATTGCTAAGACGCTGGGCACTGGAAGACATGTGCAAAGAATTTGTCATAAACCTGGAAATGAAAAGGCTGGCGCAGAAAATCTGCACACAATTGGATGCCGAGCTGCAGCAGCTCCAAGCAAGTTCCAATAAATAATCTGATTCACCAATTTTGGGAGCATTGGCACATGAGCAATTTCGGCCGTTATCAAATCATACGCGAATTGGGACGCGGTGGCATGGGTGTCGTTTACCAGTGTTACGATCCACAGATCAAACGCTACGTGGCGCTCAAAATCATCAATGAAGCCATCACTAATGAAGAACTGCGGCGTTTCGAGCGGGAAGCCCATGTGATGGCGAAATTGAACCATCCACACATCATCAAGCTTTTCGATATAGGCGAAGATCAGGGGCGATATTTCATTACCATGGAACTGGTCGAGGGGCAGAGCCTCGCTCAGTTGTTCAACGAAAGCATATCTTTACCCCACTTCACGCAAATTTTGGTCAAAGTGGCAGGCGCGGTGTACTATGCCCATCAGCGGGGAGTGATTCACCGTGACCTCAAACCTTCCAACATTATGGTCGGCCGTGATGGTGAGCCGAGAGTCATGGATTTCGGGCTGGCCAAGGATGTCGGCGGTACCGCCGAAGCACAGGTTAAAAATTCGGCAAACGAGCCGTTGTCGAAAAATCTTCAGGTAATAGGCACACCCGAATACATGGCTCCTGAACAGGCCTGTGGTCAAGCCAAAAAGATTGATGCACGCAGCGATATCTATGCACTTGGTATGATTCTTTACCGCCTGTTGGCCGGACGGTTGCCGTTTTCTACGCACAATACCATCAATATAATTTACCAGATCATATTCCAAGAACCAAATCCGCCATCCCATTATGATCGCACCATCCCACGCGATCTCGAGGCTATTTGTCTCAAGGCGATCGAAAAAGAAAAAGCACGGCGCTACCAGAATGCTTTGGCGCTGGCAGAAGACCTGCAGCGTTATCTGAATGGCAAACCGGTATTGGCACAGCCGGTGACCGCCTGGGTACGCGGATTAAAGTGGATACATCGTCATCGTGTGGTTTCTTTGTTGAGCGTGGGGACAATACTGTTGCTTATAGGGTTTGTGGTATTTTTTGTCTACCAGCAAAAACAACTGGCGGAACAACAACGCAAATTGGCCAAAAAAGAGAGCACGCTACGGCAGGAAGCAGAACGCCAAAAGGCGGCCGCTGTAATGAGAGAAATAAAGGCCAATTTAAGCCAGGCAAAAGCCGAACTGATCCTGGCCAAGACCTGCCTTAACGAAAAAGATTATTTTAGCGCCGAGGAGAGACAAATCGCTGCATATGCTCTGTTGCAACAAGTAAACAGTAGCCTCAAAGAGAACGCATGGTATCAAGAAAATCGCCAGGAGCTGGGCACATTGGGTTTGCAACAGCAAGCATTGGAGCAAGCCGCGCTCGCTATGCGTCGTTATGTCATCGGCTATTTTCTGCCGCGTTACGAACAGATGGAGTTTCCTTTGCCGCCACTGATCCCCTCGCAGCCGTCGTTTGATTATGCCGCTTTGCTCGACAAGCAGGGGCAAAAGGTCGTTATCTGGGACATTCGGCAACAAAAAGACAGCAAAATTTTTAACATCGTGTCCGGCATTTCTGGCATTGCTTTCAGCGCCAACAATCAATATGTCGCCATAGGCGATATGGCAGGCAATATACTGTTGTGGAATAGGGTAAGCGACTCGGTGCAAGCACTCAAAGCAAATCTAAACTGTGGCTCCGTTATCCTTCGCTTCAGTCCGGACAACAAATGGCTTTTTGCCAACATTGGAGGTACAGAGGAGGGAAGCCTGTTGTTCGATTTGACAAATTTGCCTGCCCCTCTCAAATTACATGATGTGAAAAACGCTTTTACGGCAGCCTTCAGCCAAAACGGCGAGTGGCTGGCTGTTGCTCGGCACGAGAATAGCGTAGCGGTTTTCGACCTGCGGCAAAGCAAAGACAAACTGGTTGCGCCAGCTTACAATAAAGAATTCCTTACTGCCGAGCAACTTTGTTTTGGGCCGCAAGATACCACCCTTATTTCCGGCTACATGAATGATATTTGGGTGCGTCCTTTCGGCCAGGAGACGGAAGATAGAACGCGTGAAGATAAATTTACGCTAATGGCTGCTCACCGTGGAGGGTTCATGAATTTAGCACTGAGTTCGGATGGGCAATTTTTTTTTTCTGCCGGCGAAGATAGTAGGTTGGTGTGCTGGAATACGTTCAATTATAACAAAATATGGGAATTGCACGGGCACTTACGCTGGAAAGCGAGCATCATTGCTCACCCGGAACAAAAACAGGCGATGGTATGGACCGCCGGCGCTGCCAGTCGTTACACCTGGGAAACACCGGTTTACAAAAAAATCAATTTTGCCGAACGCCCGGAAACACGGAAGATGGCGGTATCCTTCCGCAATTTCTTACGCTCTCACGTTGCCAGAAATATGGCTTCAGTGCTGTCGCAACTCGCTTTCTCTCACGACAACCAATATATCGCTGTCTATGCCTACCCTTATGTTTTTCTGTGTCATTTGCTAGAAGACACACTACTACAACTGAACACTCCTGGCAATCTCCGGTATGTTGGCGAAGAGCGAGAGCTTGCCTTTGACGGTAAAAACGAATACCTGTTGTTGGCTTTGCGCGGTGCCGCATACCTGCTGCAAACCAGCGATGGCAAACCTAAACTACCCATACGCATGCAACATCAAAGACAACAGTTCTGGCTGCGCCCGCAAGGTGGATTATTGAGTATCAGAGAGGGGGAGGCACGCCTCAACGCGGCTGTCTGGCAGATCGTCGGAGAAAGCCTGATACTGGAAAAAGAGTTTGCCATCTCCTCATATAGTATCATCGCCTTGCACCCGGCAGGCAAGCAAATAGCCTTAGTACGCTTAAGCCAGTCGGCGTTGGAGATTTGGGATATCCAGACCGCGCGCCAGACCGCGACGGTTTCTTTGGGTCCGTCGCATTATATTGCCGTTACTTTTCTTAGCGACACACGTATAGCACTAGGGTGTGAGAACGGTGATCTGCTGGTATGCGATTTACAAGAGCGCCAGAATGAACAAAAGGTGACTTTCATCTCTTCATTTTTTGCGCCGATCCGGCGCATCTGGCACCAGGCAGACGCCCATCTCTATTGGGTGTATACAAGCAATGGTCTTTACATTTACCCCGATACACACGATGCATCGCTACTCGGTACTCTCAATCAGATTTATCCGTTGCAGATGTTCAGCGGTTATTCGGTGACGGCTTGTGACATCAGCAAAGATTTCCGTTATCTGGCGATGTTAATGCTATCGGGAGAGCTTCTTGTCGTGCCCTTGCCCGAAGTAAAACGATAAAGGATCAATCACATGGAAGTCGTACATTATCCGCTCCTTTGTTGGGAAATCGCCAAAGATTACAACTGTGCGCATCTCATCGGCAGCAGCCACGAGGTGGTGAGCAAGAGTCTCAAGAAAATCAAGACCATACTTGAAGAGCAAATTTTGCGCGAGGCGGAAAGCGACCTGGAAAGCTGCCGCCCGCGCATCCAGGAAGCGACGCTCAAGATCGTGCCGGTCGAGGTGCGACCTGCCTACAAAGAAAAAGACGGCTTCTACCCGCAGGAGAAGGCTCTGGAACTCAAGGTGGCAGCGGTCTATGGCGAAAACGAATACGGCTTTTACGAATGTTTCCTGCCACTCCTGGCCGAACATTTCTTTTTCTATGACGTTTCTCAGGCCATACGCCTGATCGAACATTTTGCCCAGGACTGTTTCCAGGGAGCGCCACCGGAAAACATCCATCGTTTTCTCACGCAGTCGCCACCGTGGCTAGAAGACCTGGTGGTGCGTCTACCGGAGAAAGTGCGGGAGAAGGATTGGCGGGCCAGCCTGCCGGTCGAAGTGTTGCCCACGGTAGCCGAGCGTCACCCTGCCGCTCGCAGCCTGCGGCAAAAAGTGAAGACCATGCCGGAAGCTGCCTGGGAGCAGGGGGAACTGGTACAGCGAGTGGTCAACAAACTGTGGCAGGAGCGGGCTAACCTCTTGCTCGTCGGCCCGCATGGCGTAGGCAAGAGCGCCGTGTTGCTCGAAGCGATCGGCCGCGTCCATCAGTTGTCGCGGCATGAGGAAGAGACGTGGCCGCGCTATTTCTGGAAAACCTCGCCGCACAAATGGCTTGCCGGCACCAAATATTTAGGCGAATGGGAAGAAATATGCGAAAATTCGTTGCGCGAACTTGCCGACACGGGCGGCGTGCTGTGGCTGGTTGATTTTGTTGCCATGGTGACCACCGGTGGCGAAGGCGCGGAAGATTCGCTTGCCGCTTTTCTCATGTCCTACCTGGAAACAAGCAAAATACAGATCGTCAGCGAAGTCACACCGCAGGAACTCGACGCGGCACATCATCTGTTGCCTGGTTTTGTCGAGCAGTTCCAGACGCTTGTCATCGCCGAAATGCCGGAGAAAAAAGTGTGCAAGGTGCTGGAACACTTTGCCTCCTTTGCCCAGGAAAAATTCAATGTGGCTTTGGACAACAAGGCTCTCGAACTGAGTTATCGCCTGCTGCGCCGCTTCATCAAGTACGAAAGTTTTCCTGGCAAGGCCATCACCTTTCTTGGCCAATGCGTCAGCGAGGCGCAAATCAAAAACAAGAGCCGCCTTGGCGAAATGGACATTCGCCAGGCGTTTGCGCAAAAAACCGGGCTCGCCGAATTGTTCCTGCGCGATGATATGCTGCTCGATCCGGTGGTCTTGCACGATTACTTCGTGCGCAGGATCATCGGCCAGGAGGAGGCAGCGGCCAAAGTGGCGAGCGTGGTCAACATTTTCAAGGCCGGGCTCAACAACCCGGCCAAACCGATTGCCACCATGATTTTTGCCGGCCCCACCGGCGTCGGCAAAACGGCGATGGCGCGGGCTCTCAGTGACTATTTCTTCAGCAGCGGGCAGCAGAAAACCCCGCTCATCCGTCTGGACATGAGCGAATTTCAACATCCTTACCAGATCACCCGGCTGATCGGCGGCGGCCACGAACCGGGCAAATTGATCCAGGAGGTGCGCGAGCGGCCTTTCAGCATTCTCTTGCTCGACGAGATCGAAAAGGCGCACAGCTCGATCTTCGATGCTCTCCTCACCGTACTCGATGAAGGCATTTTGCTCGACGCCGCCGGTCGCATCACCGATTTCCGCAACACGGTCATCATCATGACCTCGAACCTCGGTGCCGGATCGGGCAGGTCGCTTGGCTTTGCCGGCGAGAAAACGCCGGATTTCGGCTCTGCCATCCACAAATTTTTCCGGCCTGAATTCTACAACCGCCTCGACATGGTGGTCACATTCCGCTCGCTTACGCCCGACATGATCACCGAGATTACCAGGAAAGAACTGCGCGACTTAAGCGAACGCGAAGGGTTTGTCAAACGCGGGCTACGCCTCAAATACAGCGACGAGCTGGTGCAATTTTTGGCGGCGCAAGGTTTTGATGAAAAATACGGCGCCCGCCCGCTACAACGGGCTATCGAACGGCTGGTAGTGGCTGCCGTCGCCCAATTCTTATTGGCATATGCAGAGGTGCGAGACTGCTGCCTTATTCTCTCGGTGGAGAATGGCGCGGTGCAAGTGAAGCGTGCGTGACGCTCGCAATGTTATTTACCAGGAACACCAGGATGGCGACGGCGTTGAAAAGTCCACCCCATTGTCTCAGGGTTATGATACCAGCCAGATCGCCGATTACACGTATGATGAGGGAAAGATGGAGCAGCCCCAGGTGCAGATAAAACCTTGTAGAGAATGGGATCGTCAGGCCGGCTACGCTAGGAAAAATGAGCGGGGCATGGCCGAAAATCATCGAGAACACAAAACCAAGCATTTTGCTCAATCTTTCAGCAAAATTTGCTGAAACTGTTCTGGTCAACAACATGTTGAACAAAAAAAGCTGTAAATCTGGGCGAAAAATAGTACAATAATGATGTGTGTGTAAAAAGTGCCCGCCGCGAA
>JAGVGO010000032.1 GCA_020057085.1 Planctomycetota bacterium
AGTATATCTGGCCGGCCGAAGAACCGTTCGTTATCGAGAAAGAACTGGTGGCCAAGGAAGTGACGATCAAGATCAACGTCACCTACGATGTCGAGCCGCCGAAAGATTTGGCAGAGTGCCAGGTAATGTTCATTGACAAAAAAACCGGTATCCCGCGTTTTATCACCGATGGCAAGCGTATCAAGCCAGGCGGCTACTCGCTCGATGTACTGCGCGCAGGCTATAGCTTCGGCACGAAAAAGGATATTGATATCCAGCCGAGCGAACAGCCGTATCCGATCAACGAGAAGTTGCTGGCCAAGCCACGCCCGATTTCCTTTGACATGCTGTCCGGCATTACACTCATCAATGCCCACCAGGCGGTGAACGTGACGACCGGCAAAGACATCACCTTCCAGGATAAGTTCCGTCCGGGCGAGGAAGTGGATTGCGTGGTGAAATTCAGAAAATTCCAGACGGTGCGCGCACGTATCCGCGTGGTGCCGGGTGAAGGCCCGTTCGTCGCCAATGTGCCGCTGAAGGCCTTGGTCAAGTACGAGTTCTCTTCGCGTCAGAACGAACAGGAAATTGACCGCATCAAGTATCCATACATGATGTACGCCGATTCGCAACCGATCGAGGGACACCTGATCGAGACCGAAAAAGGCCCGGGCGGACGCTGGATGTATGTCGTGTGGGTTGATCCTGATGCCAAGAACCTGGTGGTCTACGCCGGATACATGTTCGCCCAGATCGGTTTTGACAAAGTGGCAGTATCCGGTGTGCCTCGCCTCGACAACATCAGCATTTCGAAATTGGTCGAGCATCTGGAGCAGGTCAGCCGCAACGACAACCGCGGCTACCGCTCTTCGCTCGAAGTGATGGAAGAACTGTTGAAGAGTCCGGCCAGGCAGAGCAAGATCAAGGCTGCCCACATCAATGAAATCACCCAGTTGATCCAATACATCGAAGGTTGGAAGCTGACCGATACCAATGATCGCGTCCGCATGAGAATCATTTCGGAACGATTGGATAAACTAGGCCATGGTCAGTAAAATGTTAAGCTATGGTGGCTAAAACAGCCTGATTTGTCTTAAGGCGTCCTGGCCAACCAGGGCGCCAGACTTTTCTATCTCGTTTGACAGGCTCTGTTCTCCGTTACGGAGGCCAGAGCCTGTTACCGATTTTGCAGAGAGGAGTCTTTACATGAAAACGTTGTATTGCGTTCTCATTTTTACCATTTCCCTTGCGCTACTCAGTTGCGCCTCGCATACGGTGACAGAGGACAACACTGTCCAACCTGTTCAACCAGATAATAATCCTGCCGTCATCAAACTGGATAAAGAAGTGATCATCGTTTTCTCCATACAAGCCGATTACCCTGCAGGTTCTTTGTCGCCTGATGCCGTACACATGGACATCAAACCGGTTTCGGATGGTTCCAAGATTATGACCGGCCAACACAGTTTTACCGTAGAAAAAAAAGGGTACAAAAAACAGACTCGTGTAGTTGATGTGAGCGATCGGGACGGGGACGGTGTCTTTCGTTTGGACATGATCATGGAAGCCAAGGAACGCATTGTTCTCATCAACATCACCGATAAATTGAGCGGCCAGCCCATCACGCCGGACCAGGTAGTCGCCTCACAGAGCGCGGAAGGCGAAGGGCAGGTAATCAGTCATCAAGCGCTCATCAAACCCGGCGGCAAGAAACTGGTGATTCAGAAGAATGGTTACCAGACGATTTCGGAAGACATCAATGTCAAACCGGACGAAGAACCTTACCTGATCCAGTATGCCATGTTACCATTGAAATAGCCAGCGACGTATGGTGAAAAGCAAAAAAAAAATGGCACAGCGCGGAAAATTTATCGTATTCGAGGGCCTCGACGGGTCTGGCACTAGCACGCAAAACAAGCTGCTCTGCCACTATCTGCAGGAGCAGAAGTGGCCGGTGCTGACTACGAGCGAACCAAGTTCGGGGCCAATCGGACTCATGCTGCGGCTGATTTTGTCGAAACGGCTTTCTTTGGCCGCTGACGATCCGCGCTCACAAAAACTGAGTGACAATTCGCTCGCCCTTCTGTTTGCCGCAGATCGGCTGGACCACATGCAACACACCATTGTTCCCAGACTCGATGAGGGGATCATGGTCATTTGCGAACGCTACTACCTGTCGTCATACGCTTATCAATTGGGGCGCGACCGCGCCGGATTAGAATGGTTGCGCACCATCAACGCACATTGTTTGTCGCCGGATTTGACTATCTTTCTCAACACTTCGGTCGCGGTATGCGACAAACGGCGGCAGCAAAGGAATCGCTGGAATCAGGAACTATTCGAAAAGAGCGAAATTTTGCAGCGAGTAGCCGAAAATTACCAGTATGCGATCTCGGCTCTGCGGCAGGAAAATATTCCCATCGAAGTGATAGATGGCAATCCGGCGGAAAAAGTGGTATTTGCCGAAGTGGTAAATGCCATACAACACAGGTTTCCGGAAATGTTTCCAGGTGATCTTCCGTTGTTTCCCGCCTGAGTCGTCAGCAGCGTTTCGCTGCTGGCGGGTGAGGGGGACAAGAAGCAAACGCCAGAATCAATAACTGCCGAAGGCGCATAGCCGTAGCTCTGTAACTGAGGATCTGTAAAAAGTTACTTCGCTTTCCGTTTGTCGTCAATGAGCTTTACCTTGCGCGTGCGCTCGACGCGCGGGATGCTGCCTTCGGGCACGATCAGAATTTCGGGGTCGTGCAACCATTTCTGCTGTACCGAACGAGCGAGGTCGCTGAACACTTCGTAAAATTCCTGCTCGAACTGCTCGGCGAAGCCTTTACTGAATCCACAGCCTGGGGTGTATTCGATGAACACCTGCAAAAATTCCGCGCCGTTCTTGTACTGCGGTACGAACTGGTAGACCCCGGTCAGCATCTCGTATCTCCGTAGCAGCTTGTCTATGTCCTGCACCATCACCCTAGCGCCGCCGATCTGCAGCCTGTCGTCGCAGCGTCCGAGTAACTGGAATACCGCGTCGTGGCGTCCGCAGCCGCACGGTTTGTCGTCATATTGACCAAGATCGCCGGTTTTGTAGCGCACCATGGGCATCAGCTTGCGGTAGAGCGTGGTGACGACGATTTCGCCCTCGACCCCCGGTTTAGCGACCACGTTCCCGTCCGGCGACACCAGTTCGAGCAGAATCAGGTCGGAGAACAGATGGTGGGTGCCGCTGCTTTGCTGCGGACACTGGTAGCCGATCAGTCCGGCATCGGCACTGGCGTAGCCGGCACTGTGAATGGCATTGGTAGCCCAATGTTTTTGAAAATTTTGCGACATCGCCGCGCTGATGTGCTCGCCGGCATAAAAAATCTTGTCAATCTTGAGGGCGATTTTTTTCTGCAGGCAGTGATTGAGAAGCCCACTCAAGGTAGAAGGTAATCCGAACAAGGCAGTGGGCTTGAAGGTGGCCAGGTATTTAGCGACTTCCGTCAAATCAATATGACCACCGATGGGCAAGTTCGCCACACCGATCTTGTTGAGGGCGCGGTCTACGACGAGAAAAGACGACCACAGGTGTCCGGCGACAAAGAGATTGGCCACCATGTCCTGCGGCCCCAAACCGTGCAGGATGTATTCGTCGGCAAGACCGGTGGCGATGCGATCGAATTCTTCGTGCGTAAAATAGGAATACTTCGGCCGTCCGGTCGAGCCACCAGTGCTGAAGATAAGAGGGCTACGCGGCGGTTTTGCCGTGAGGATATCATCGCTTTCCGGCGGTGACACCTGATAAAACATCTCTTTTGTCAGGAGCGGCAGGTGGCTGAAGAAATCTGGTTTGTCCCACTGGGCATCACGCCAGAATTGGCGGTAGAACAGTGATTGCTCGGCAACATAGTGTAAAAATTCACGCGTATAGCTCTCATGATTGGGCAGACGGGTGGCAGTTTCGTTGTTGACCCAGCGTACCAATGACGACAGCGGCAGCGTGCCGTCATGCGGTGCCCCGTCCTGCACATCCAGCATGTGGCCGAGTTCCGTCACGCGCGTGACACCGGCGGCGGTGAGCCTGTACTCAAGTTCTACCCATTCAGCAGGCGCAGCAGCGATGCCGGCACTTTGCAGATAAGGCCGCATGCCGGCGAGTCGCGACGACAGGTCTTTGCTGTCGTTGAACGATTTCAGGTAAACAAAACGATAGAGCGGCGAATATTCGAGACTCGGCTCTTCGGTGAAAACTGCGGTGTAACCACCGCTCGTGGCGGAGGCAGCCACTATCGCTTTATTTTGCGCAGCATGAAATTTCATGGTTTCGCGGTATTTGAGAACCTCGGCCAGTTCATTGCCGTTCATTTCCGTAGCTGGGTAGATGCTGAGTTCGCGGCTTAGGGCTTTGTCCAGCGCGTCGAGAAATTTACGGATTTTGGTGCGGTCGCCGCTCTGGATAAAAATATCCTGCGGCGAAGAGCATGCTTTCTGGTCGTACATGCAGATGTCGTGAGCACACAGAGCAGCGAGTTCGGCAAAATTTGCCTCATTGAACTTTGTGGCGGCGATCACGGCAAACGATATTTTAGGACCATAACCGAGTACTTCTACGTGCGAGGCCGCTTTTCGCTTGTAGGCAGAGATTGCCTCCTCGCCGCCCCATACCATGATCGTGTCGGCATATTGCACCGCCACATCTTCCATCTCCTTGTCGTCGCGCCCCCATTTCAATACGGCGATCGAGCGGGCAATGACGCCTTCCTGGTCTTCCATTTGCAAACTGGCAAGAAAATGAAGCAGCATGGCCGGATCATGACTTGGCAGTTTGACGATGTTGACATTTTTGCTGACAATGCCCATGATGAGAGAGTCGAGCGCGCCCAGAAATACGTTGCCGGCGCAGATGTGCACGAGAATACCACGCGGCAGAGCACGGATCTTGCCGGCAAAGCCGAGCGGCCGGTACCATTGGTCGAGTACGCTCAAAGGATAAGGAAAGCTCGTGGCAAGCCGCCGGCGCAGCGAATTCACACGGAGAAGTTGCGACACCATATCGAGGTCACGGTTGGCAGCCTGCGGCGACATCTTCTCCTCGTGCGTGAGGTGGTAGAATACTTTCTGGCGATACGGATACTCCTCGTTTTGCCACAGTTTGCCCAGACGATCAAACACGATTAAAATCTTGTCGAGCAGCAGTTCCTGCATCGTTGTCACTTTGCTCCTTGCCTGTTCCATCAGAGCGACTAACGGTGCACGCGCGGCAATTTCCTGTTGCTGGTGAAATTCTCCAAATACGTAGACTTGATTTTCCATAAAAGCGATACCTTTCATGACGATCGCTGGTGTGAGAAAAATTATGGCAAATTTGATTTCTTATGCTAAAATACATTTCATCTGAATTGTGTTCCGGTCAACAACATATTGAACATTACGGTCGCGCTGATCCCAGTCCTTACGCGATATGGCGCAGGCCGGCGATCTGTTGAACGATTGCTTACATTGACAAGTTCGCACGTGTCAGTGCGTCC
>JAGVGO010000168.1 GCA_020057085.1 Planctomycetota bacterium
AATCATAAATTCCTGCGCCCCGCTGGGGCGCAAATCTTTATATTGCCTGGTTCCTGGCAGTGAACTGCCAGGCTTTATCACTATGCCGCATACGCGGCATAGGTTTTTACACACGCATCAATTTTATATTCTATTTAGAGAGCAAATTATTCTAATACCGATTGCCATTGCAACCTTCGCCTGCTCCCTAGTATTGGGCATTTTAGGGCATCTAGGATATGCTTTGCTGCAACACAGACGCGCCCATATTGTTGCCCAGCAAATTTTAAGCTCTGCCAGGCAGGCCAAGCAACATCGTTTGCGATTATGGGAAGATTTTTACAAAGAAAAACACCTGTGGCAGACAGCAGCCCAAGCAACTTTGCAAAAACTGGAACAAAACCTCAAAGAGTGGTCACAGAAACTGGAACGACGCGAAAGCGAAATCGGTATTTGGGAAAAAAAACTGCGCCAGTTCGAAGACAACAACTTGTTTGAACAACAGCAGATCGAGCAAGAGCAAAAACTACATGCAACCATGGAAAAGCAGTTGATTCAGCGCCGAGAGCAAACCAGAAACGCCTTGCTGAGTTGCTGCCATACCAATATGCAGAAGATGCGTGAACAGACTCTGGATGATTTGAAGCAGCACCTGCGGAGCGAAGGGGAGACTTACTGTAGTCATGTTTCCGAAATATTGCAAAACAACGCAAAACGAATGGCACCGCGCATTCTGGCTGCTGCCATTCATCGCTATTGCCTGGCACTTAACGGCGATTTTAACCTTGTTCCAGGCAACGACGGTAACCTGCAAAAAAACATTTCCTATCAGCCGGAATTGATGTCACTCATAACCAAAGAATTTCACGTGGAAGCCACGTATGACAAGGAGAGCACGCTCCTCACCATCCACACTCCCGACGGCTATAAACGAGAGCATATCCGGCGCGTACTTGGTGTGATTGTTGACCTGGATGGTCTGAAAAACAATAAATTTCGCGATATCATCAGAAAAGTTGACGAAGAGATGGACCGTGAAGCGCAAGAACTGGGCGAGAAAACCGTGCAGATGGTGGGATGTCAGATCGTGAGCGAACTGGCCAAACTGTTGGGACGACTAAAATACCGCACCAGTTTCAGCCAAAATATTCTGGAACATTCGATCGAGGTTGCGTACGTGGCCAAATTCCTGGCGGTTGAAATTGGGCTTAACCCACAGCTTGCCTTTCGTGCAGGGCTGTTACACGACATCGGCAAAAGTCTCGATTATGAAAAAGAGGGTGGCCACCCGGAAATCGGCGGAGAGATTTTGCAGAAATTCGGTGAATCTTCAGAAATCGTCGAAAGCGTGCGTAAGCACCACGACGATAACTATAGCGGCAATCCTTATGTAGCCATCATCCGCGCTGCCGACGCCGTCAGTGCTGCACGTCCGGGAGCACGCCGCGAAATGGTTGAAACCTATATCAAAAGATTAGAGAGCCTGGAGGCGGTCGCACGCCATCTCCCCGGCATCGAGAATGCGTTTGCCATCTCCGCCGGCCGCGAACTCCGTGTGATGGTCAATCCGGCCAAGGTAACGGATCGGCAAGCCGCCCACTTAGCCAAAGATATCGCCAATAAGATTGAGGAAAATTTTCACTACCCTGGTAAAATCAAAATCACGGTGATCCGTGAAATGAAAGTAGAACAGTACGCAAAGTAAGTAAGGATTTAGGTTGTTCATGTATTCAAGGAGGTTTTCAATGAGCAAAAAAATTATACCATTTTGGCTTACGAATGGCTAAGAAAAAAGTTGCCGCGGCCTAACTTGTTCTCCCCCGGATTTTTAGATGCGCCCATCTGGCAGCTTAAGGTACTTGACTAGCATATCCAGCTTAGCACGAACTTCAGGGACAATCTCGTCTGCGTTTAGGAAACCCACCAGCTTGTAGTATTCGCCCTCGTTCAACAGAATTGGCTGCTTTTGCTCCTGCGCAAACCGAGTGAAAACTTTGTCTGTAAAACCACTCATCTTCACATTTTTTAAGAGGGTTCGTTTGAGGCCAGGGCTGGCCTTATGAAATTCTTGCAACTGCTGGTCGTCGCCAGCAAAGACCTGCTGTAGAAGGCATTGATCCACAACATTACAAAAGGCGTCTAGCATTGCTGTTTCTTGGCTAAACTGGTCACGAGCGTAACTGCAAAGTATGTCAGGCGAGATGAAGTAGTTTTCTAATTCATAATTTTGCCAGTAAAGTACTGCCAAATCATCCGTTAACTTATCTTCATGTGTTTCTTTGTCCCGGTCGAAAATGGCGATGCCCTTTAACTCGGGCACGTACTGTTTCAAAGCAAAAAAATGTTGCCAAAAATTTCCATACGCACCGCCAGCCCTGTCAAGACGATTTTCCAAGGTATTTTCGGGAACTACATCGCAGGTGTAGTGGCAGTTTATTCTACCGGAAAGAAGTTTTGCGGCCTCATGCTTCAGTTTTTCAGCCAAGGCATGCAGCATTTTAATATCCGTAGTTCCTTCAATATACAAAATTCTTGGATGGACTTTGGCTTTATAGTAGTGTTCGATGCCAAATGAACGCAGTGCATTTCGCATATCTTTTTTTTGGGCCAGATTCTCGGCTTTTCCATACAACAGCAAGGTAAGATTGGTGTCCATCGCTTCATCCAAGATGACTTCTGAATGGGTGGCGATAATGACTTGGCTGCCGTTCTTCTCGGCCACATCTTTTAGAATTTCGTAGACCTGCTTTTGGCGCAGTATTTCGAGATGGGCGTCCGGTTCATCAATCAACAGCACGCTTTCCTTATGCCAATAGAGATAAGCGAGAACCAAGAGCATCTGCTGCATACCGCGACCAGCTTGAGAAATATCGAGTTCATTGTCTATGCCATCCTGGCGGTAGGTCATAACCAGACTGCCGCGTATCTTATTGAAAACAGGTTTTTTCAAATCAACAAGAAAGATGCGCTTGATGAGGGCTGCAATGTTATCCCAATCGCTCAATTGCTTTGTACCATCTTGTTCCACGACCTTATAACAGATATTGCGTAAGACCTGGGCTGTCTGTCCCTGCCCCAGATATAAATTGATTCGTCCGTCCGGCAGAGGGGTTTCTTCCGTATCCGCCGAGGTGCCGGACATTATGCCTGACATGGGATACAGCAGGTTAAATTGTAACGTGGCGGCGAGCTTAAGCAATTCGCTATTCTTTAAGGTCTTCTCGCATGGTCTACAGTAAATGATTTCCGAGTCCCTATAGGTAAAAATCATGCGGCAATCTTCTATCGCACCGCCATGTTTTACCCCCACATTGATAGTCATTGGTATTGATTTATTTTCCCGCCGCACTCGCGTGTTATTCCAAAAGAAGCGGGTTTCTGCTACTGGTACATCGAGAATATTCAGACGGTTGATGCCGGTGCCGGCGGCGAGCCGTTCTCTGGTTTTTTTACTTTTTGGTTTTCCTTTTTTTTCATACCAGGCTTTTATTCCTTGGTTCCACAGGGCAAGAGCCTGGATGACACTCGTCTTACCAGCGTTGTTTGGCCCAATCAATACCGCCGGATGGCCTAAATCAATGTAGAGTTGGCTGCCAAATACCTTAAAATTTTCGATTTCTACATACCTGATTTGCATATAGTCTCTCTCTCGAATTCCCATTATTGCGCGATGCCGCACAGCTTGCGGATCTTGCCTCCAGATCCTTGATGGCACGGCCATACTGCCGCTTGTCGAAATGCTCCGTGCCCTTGGCGAGATGGTCAAGTCCCTGCTTGTGCTTAGCGATATTCACGCCACAACCTTCACAAAATTCGCTGCCAGCGCGGGTCTCTTTCTGGCAAGCAGGGCATTGCACAAACAGACCGCTGCCACATTTCTTACAAAACTTGGCATCCAGCTTGTTGACCTGGCTGCACTGTGGACAAGCTCCTTCAGCGATCTCTTCGGACGAAACTTTTTGGCGTACAGGCTCCTTGCCGGTTCTGTCCAGCTCTGCCAACAGTTCTCCCACGGAAAAATAGCGGTCTTCCGGTTTTTCTTCCAAGCATTTGAATACGACCGGCATGATCTCCGGCGGCAGGCGATCCGAGCGGATGGTGCGCGGAATATCACCGGTGAGCATCTCGTACATCGTCGCCCCCAGCGAATAGATGTCACTGCGATAGTCAACATTCTTCGCGTCCATCTTTTGCTCCGGTGCCACGTAATCCGGTGTACCCATACCAAAACCGCTCTTGGACATCTGGCTCACCCGACCAATTTTGGCCAGCCCAAAGTCGAGTATCTTCGGCACCCTCTCCCGATCCAACATGATATTGGCCGGTTTGATGTCGCGGTGGACAATTCCGCGTTTATGGGCATAAAAAAGGCCACTGCCGATCCCTTGCACGAGGGCGACCGTCTCTACCACCGCCAGTTTGCCCTGCTTGCGAATGTAATGGCCCAGGGGTATGCCATCAATGTATTCCATGGCAATGAAATAGCCCTGGTCATCTTTGCCCAGGTCATAGATCAGCACGATGTTGCGGTGGTTCAGACTGGCGATAGCCTTACCTTCCTGCAAGAACCGTTCGATGCCTTCACGATCTACTTGCTCCCGCGCTACCAGCCGTTTCAAGGCTACCAACCGTCCTAGCTTCGTGTCCATGGCTTTGAACACGACTCCCATACCACCCTCACCCAGTTTTTCGATAAGCTTGTATCGCTCACCACTTTCCTGGGTAGCCGCAGGGTCGGTACGTGGTTTGATTTTGTCCATCGTCGCCTGATCGGTAAATGAATGGTCGCCATGGTCTGTCGCAGGCGATACCGTCGGTTTGGCCGCCTGTGGCATAAACGTCGCCTGCCCGGTAAAACTCTTGGACGAACTGGCAGCCAGCCGTTCGCCGCATTCCGGACAAAATTTCGCATTGTCTGGATTATCAATCCCGCACTTGGGACATTTCATGACGCGAAACCCTCCTTCTCGCCTTCCCTATCGCTACATGAGCAAATTCTTACGGAATTTCATTTTGGTCGGCACTCAAACCGACTTCTAAGAGATTTCCTCTTGGGAGCATTGTCGCAACTGGAAATGGAAAAAAGACTTCAGCAACCATTTTACGAAACGGTTCAGGGTAAATCAAGACATTTTGTTTCCTGTGATAGCTTGGCAGCCATCGTGTGCAAAAGACCACTGAAACCGCTAATAAGATTAAAGATTACTTCCGTTCCTCTGCTATGGGCGTATCCAGTAATTAGGGGGGAGCAATGTCTTTTGCCCGCCCTCCCCTGGGCAGTTGGTTTGGAATGTTAATTTGCAGGGCTCCCAGGGGAGGGTTTGGGAGGGGCAAATTACACAAACCAGCCGCATTTTTACCACTGGCTTGGCCCCACCCAACCCTCCCCATGGTGG
>JAGVGO010000123.1 GCA_020057085.1 Planctomycetota bacterium
TACGAAAAATAGAGAAAACACCAGAAACGGCCGTGTGATTGTAGCAAAAGATCGGGGTGTGGACAAGAGGGAAAATGACGGGGCCTGCCCCGTGTGTTGCACGGGGCCAGAACGAATTACGCACCTGCGGTGCTTGTGGGTAACTTCGTTGTTACCAATTTTTTCGCCACGCTGCCGGCCAGGATAAACCCTATCTCGACCACGGTAAAGATCACCAGTTTGGTGAAAAGTCCGCTGGTAAAGCCGTAGTTGTGAAGCCCGATGTTGAGGAGATTCACTCCCCACCAGGCAGCAGCGACAATGATATTGCCGAAAATAGTGCCGAGGGCAAGTCCCCACACTCCGATGTGGCGTGCGACATGTGCGTGGATCATCGCGGCGTACCACAACACGATGAGGAGCGCCCCGTTTTCCTTGGGATCCCAACCCCAGAAACGCCCCCACGACTGATCGGCCCACAAGCCTCCCAGTACCGTGCCAATAAAGGCAAAGAGCAGAGCAAAGCACACGGTGCCGTACATCATGCGTTCCATATCCTGATAGAAGCGTTCGCTCAGATTTCGTTTACAAAGCGGCAATAGCACCAAGACATGCCCGATACCACCGGCCAACAGACATGCGGAATAGCCGATGGCAATGGTGGTGACGTGCGTGGCCAGCCAGAAATTGGAATCGAGTACGGCCACAAGTACGCCGAGGTTGTCTCCATCCTGTGCATATTTGCTGGCGACGAAGAGCAATATCGTACCGACGGCATTGCCCAAAAAAAGTCCGAAACTGCGCATGGTGTGGCGAAAAAAGGCTTCGATGAAAAACGCCAGGGTAATGCAGCCCCAGCCTACAAACAACACAGATTCGTACAGATTGGACACCGGCGGCCTTTGTTTGATGAGGACACGCAACGTCAAGCCATAGGTACACGCCAGATAGCCTATAATGAGCAGCGCGAGCGACAGCCAGTACCATTTTTTCTCGCCCAAACCGAGCCATGACAGCGCACATGCCAGTAAACTCAAGAGACACAACAAGAGGCTGTAGAAAAACATGTCATAACGATTGTACTGTACTTCCAGCAGAATGGCACGGTATTCACCGCGTGCCGTGGCGGCTGCCGTGATTTCGGCATGAAGAGCGGCCAAATTTTCGTTCAACTTCGGCCACGCCTTTTGCTGAAAAGCAATCGGCATCTCGCACAGAGGCTTCCATAGGCGTTTGTATCTATCATCATTCTTTATTTGCGAGAGCAGCACATCCCACGGCGAGAACCACTGCTTGTCGGCGGGGTCGGCCGATGCCGGCGGCAAAATGGTAAAAAAGTTGCTGTATCTTTCGCCGTACAGCGGAGCCAGGTCTTGCTGCATGGCCAGGAGCGTTTCCATCAATTTTTCCATGCGGGGCTGTCGTGTCGCATCACTGCTGGCGTCGGTATGCGACAAATGTTCCAGGTCAACCTGCAATTTAGCGAATAACAGGAAATAATCGGCGAGAGTTGCATTGTCACCCAATATTTTAGCTGCTTCAGGATGCGTAGGCTTAGGCGACTTCTGCATGAAGTTAAAAGTATGCCACAAGATATGGAAACTTTGAATATTTTCGGCGAGCCGGAGCTGCTGGTTGTGGATCAGCGTGCGCTGGTTCTTGTCTTTCTTGGCCGCCTGCGAGGCTTGCTGCATCAACTTTTCCAGCTTTGGTTCCAGTGTCTGGTAGGGATAACGGTCGCGATCTTTGCTGTAGGGAATACCCAGCCCTTGCAGAATTTCAGGATTTTCGACAAGAAACACCGGCCACTTTTTGGTTTCCTCATCCTGGAAAATTACGTGCCCAAGCCAGACCAACGCCGACAGCGTACCACGCTCTGTTTTGACACTGCTTCTACCGGAAATTTGCAACAGGCAAAAACGCGCCAGACTGTCCACTGGCTTGATACGGCCTTCGTGCAGGACAGGCAAGCTGGCCAATTTATCCCAGGCAACGGACGACAGAGCGCTGCTGTCCTGTGCCGGCGCACTATTCTGCTGCCCCGCGGCAAACGTGAAAAGACAACACAAAACGATCAATAGGGATACATTCTTTTGCATAACTTACTCCTTGCGCTCGGCTCTCTGCCGCAAAAACCGTAGTAATTTGTAGACAAAGTGGACGATCATTCCCAACAACACCATGAGGCAAGAGAGATATGGCCCGACGGCGGTGGGATTGTTTACCACGGCAAGGATGGAGCGATAGCTACCGGGGCGGTCGCCGGCGAAGGAACTCTGGTAGAAAGTGTACCCTTTGTAGCGCAGCGGACGGTTCATGCTGATGGCCACTTCCCGCAGGTTGTTGCCTTCATTCAATTCGACACGGCTCTCATAGCGTTTGGCGGTGTCGGTACCAGGGTAGGTTTCGTGGATAAACTGGAGCAGTCGCAAGGCAAACGGCAACTCCATGCGCTCTTTGCGTAGCAGCAACATGTAACTGCGATTGTTCCAGGAAAAAGAGAGAGGCGTATCTACCAATACCGAGGCCTCACCTATGATCTTGTCGCCTGCGCTTAGGCGCACCAGGCAACCGGCGTGGTTCTGTTCGTCTTCGCTGTTGAGCTTGCGTAACTGTAGCACGAAATCTTGCTTGAAAATGCCGGGATTGGCCGGCGCACCGGCAAAGCTGCCACAATTCTCATAAAATGCCGCAAACGCTATAGCGAATGGCTGGTTCTCACGTTTCCAGTTGATCTGCCGACGCAACATCTTTTCGGGAAAGGCCAGCACATTGTCATAGTTGACCTGGGTGGTGTCCCGTAGCAAGAGTTCGTGTACATGGTAGCTTACAAATTCCTGAGAAGACTGGCCTTCTTGCAGCGAAAGATAGCCTTCGCGGGCGTAGTGGAAAGTGAAGTAGCAACCTGCGAAAAACACTAGCACACCGAGGTGGCAAAGTATGGCGCCGGCGTTTTTCCATTGCCAGCGTATGCGTAAGAACAGCGCCAGTATCAGGTTGACGAACAACAGCAGACACAACAGATAACCGCCGGGCAAGTACACGTTGACAGAGTGGCCGAACCATGTAAGGTTGGTCGTCCCAAAGAACGAATCAAAGTACATTTTTTTTGCCTGGAACAGTCCCATGCTGGTCTGAGCCAAGGTGCCGATCACGGTCACAACAATGAGCAGTAACAAGAGGATGACGGTGAAACTTTCACCGGCAAAAAAACGCAAAATTTTCTTTAGCAAAGAGAGACTCCTTTTATTTTTTTACGGTAAGCGACTGACAGAAAGCGCGGAAGCGGTCAACTTCCTTGCTCACTGTGGTGTCCGGACCGACCATTTTGACGAACAATCCACCCTGCGGGGTAATCGCGACCATCCCGATCAACCTGGCATTCTTGCGTGTCGCCTGTGGTTCGCCCTGCATACCCTGGTAGTTCCCTTGCAGGTTGACCAGCACGGCGGGCGTGCCAGCCACCTCGATTTTTTCGCTTTGTTTGTCCAGTTCGTCGGCCGTGAGCGGCGGCAGAGAAACCATGCCGCGCCAGCGGTTGATGTTGGCCAGGACGCCGCCGCCATCCTGGGGCAAGAGCACTAGCGAGCAGTCGGCAGGGCCATCCGCACCGGCGATCTCGAAGCTGGCCAGGCGCATACTGGAAGCAACTTTTTCCTGCCATTCCGCCGGTTTATTCCACTGGAACTGTGCGCTCTGCGCCGTTTTGTCGGGCATAGGTAGCTTGTCGAGCGGCGGATGGTTGGGTGGCACATCATTGTTAAGTGGGTTGTTAAGCGGTGGGTGGCCTGGTGGCAAGGTCTGTTTGGACAAATCAACAGATTTTTTTTGTTCTTTGTATTCCTTGACTCCCTGCTCGCTGTCGCAGGAGCAAAACAGCATTGCCCCTACGAGCAGTGCAGGCATCATCCAACGGCTGAGTTTCGTAATGGTCATGTATTTTCCTTAAAGTTTGGTAACTATTTAGTGGTTCAGGTGAAGAGCAACGAATCGTGGTCGCGTGATGCCAGCTCTCTTGTGAACTATTACAAATAAAAATTATACCTTGTTTCTTATTACTGTGCAAGCAGGAATCCAGGGCAAAATGGCAAACATGGCAAACCATGACAAATGAAAAATGTGAGGACTCTGTTTGTGCGAAAAAATTTTCGTTGCTGTAATTTTACAATTGTTCTTGCAATACAGTGCGAATTTTTGTTATTATGACGTGGTTTGTAGCTTGTGTTGTGTTGCTTGTGCTTTCGGCTCCTAAGGAGAAACTTGTGGGAATGCTGGCGATCTATGCCCCGGAAAAGATAGAAGGGCAAACTTTGTGCAAGCTATTACGCCGGCGATGGTTTGAGCCCAAATGCTTTCAGTCTGCGGATCAAGAACTGATGGAAAGCGCACGTTTTGGCCAGATTGCTATGATCATCCTCGACTTATCATGTTTGCCCGATCTTGACCAGGATATGGAAGCTATCCTGGAAATGGCGCAAGATGTACCAGTCATCATGCTCACGCCCTATGCTACCACTGCCCACGAGCTATCTTCTTTTCATCAACGGGGCTACCATGTCATGGAAAAACCGATCGTGCTGGAATCACTGGTAGCCCTGATGCACCAAATCGCTCCGGAATTGTAACCCGGCGGGAAATAAAAAAGCCTACCATGTGTAGGCTTTTTTTCGTTACCGTGCCGTAGGCGCACAAGTTTTATAGGACGTTCTCCCCGTAGGGTCTCCTGTCACCAGCGACAGCCGCATGGAACGTGGGGGATATTCCATGGTGTCCTGACCTTACCAACTGCTGCATAGTA
>JAGVGO010000031.1 GCA_020057085.1 Planctomycetota bacterium
ATGCTACTACTATACTTGTAAAAATCGTGTATAAAAGTGAGCACTAAAGTGCCAGGCTTTACAACTACGCCGCATCCGCGGCGGGGGCGTGAACTCAAAAGGCTTTCTCCGAATGAATATGCTCGACGTTTAACTGTCACTCATCACCTGAACTATTACATTTTCTGCTATGTTTTCTATAAATTGTTTGCTCTATGGTGTAAAAAATTTTCTTTTCTATGGTGTAAAGGAGGTGCGGCTTATACACTCCAGACATCAGGTGTAAGACGTGATGGGTGTGTCCGCCGTATATTTTCTATGAATATCAACAGATTGAAATGGGCCACCATTTTGAGCTTTGTGGTGGCTATGTCGGTGCTGCTTGCCGGTGGCTTTTTTGCCGGTAAGCATGTGGCACCCTACCCCGGAAATGTGACCAATGCCGGCAGGGAAGTGCTTTTTACCAAAGCGAGCATTCTGGCGGGCCAGGATGTTTATCAAAAGTATGGTTTGATGGACCATGGCAGTGTATGGGGGCACGGTTCACAGCGTGGTATGGAATTTTCCGCCGTCACTCTGCGTGTGGTAGGAGATGCTATCCGCGACACCATCGCCCAGCGCGATTACAGCAAACTTTACAATCTGCTTTCGCCGATGGAGCAACAGATTGTGGATGTCAAGGTAACAGAGGAGGTAAAAACCAACCGCTACAACGTGGAACTCGACACTCTCTTCCTTACCGAAGCGCAGGTTAAAGGAGCGAAAGCGGTAGAGGAATTTTGGGAAGAAACTTTTCGTGCCGGGCAAAAAGATTATGGTTTTCTGCCCAACACCGTTCCCACGGCGGAAGAGCGGAAAGAGATAGCCCAGTTTTTCTTCTGGACCGCCTGGGTAGCTTCGGTCAAGCGGCCAGGCGAGAATTACAGTTATACCAACAACTGGCCACATGACCGCAGCATCGGCAATGTCCCGTCGCTGGAAACCTATATTTGGACCATTGCCGGTATCTTGTCTCTCTTCATCACGCTGGGCATTTTTATCTACCTGGTTCACTATTACAGACTTTGGTACGGTGAGGCGGTCAGCATATCTCTGGCCGACAAACTTGTGGATATGCCGCTCACCAACAGTCAGTTGCGGGCTGCCAAGTTTTTCCTGGTTGTCATCTTGCTGTTCTTGCTGCAAACTTGCTGTGGCGGGCTTTTAGCACATTACACGGTGCATCCTGCCAGCTTCTATCTCCAGGCAATCGCAGACCATATACCTTATAGCTGGGCCAAATCATGGCACTTGCAACTGGCCATTTTCTGGATTGCCACCACCTGGGTCGCTTCCGCTATCTATATTGTGCCTATTGTGGGCGGCAGAGAACCCCGCAAACAAGGCCTGTTGGTTCAGTTGTTGTTTGCCGCCATAGTGCTGGTTGCCGTGGGCAGTCTGGCGGGTGAAGTGGCTGGCATCAAAGGACTATTGGGCAAATGGTGGTACTGGTTTGGCCATCAAGGATGGGAATACCTCGAACTGGGCCGCATCTGGCAAATCTTGTTGTTTGTCGGCCTGATTTTCTGGCTCCTCATCATTGCCCGGCCTATTGCTCATTATCTCTTGCCCGGTGGCAAGAAAAACAGCTTTACCGGCCTCGTGAGTTTCTATGCCATCAGCGCCATCGCCGTTGTCGGATTTTTTGGCTTTGGCCTGTGCTATGGACATGGCACTCATCTCACTGTTGCCGATTACTGGCGCTGGTTCGTCGTCCACATTTGGGTGGAAAGTATTTTTGAGTTCTTCGGCGTGGCGGCCATCTCGCTGCTTCTCGTTGTCATGGGACTCGTATCGGCCCGCTCGGCACTCGCCGTTTCCTACTTCACGGCTATCCTGATGTTCCTGTCCGGCATCATTGGTACGGCACACCACTACTACTGGTACGGCGGCCCGTCTTACTGGCTGGCTTTAGGCTCTGTTTTTTCCTCGATAGAACCAGTCCCTTTGTTCGGTCTGATTGTCAGAGCTTTGATCGAATACCGTTCCATCCGTCACCACGGCCAGGAGTTCAAATACAAATGGCCCATGTATTTTCTCGTTGCCTCTTCATTCTGGAATTTCCTGGGCGCGGCCGTATTTGGTTTCCTTATCAATTTGCCCATTATCAATTACTATGAACACGGCACTTACCTCACGATGAACCATGGCCACGCGGCGCTTTTCGGCGTCTACGGTATGCTGTCCATCGCACTCCTCCTCTTCTCCTGGCGTGGTCTTGTTGACAAGCTCCATTGGAACGACAAAATTCTGAAAGTTTCTTTCTGGGGTTTTAACTTGGGTCTTGCCGGCATGACGTTCGTGACGCTGTTCCCTGTCGGTATCGCACAGGCCTGGACCTGTTTCGAGCACGGTTTGTGGGTCGCCCGCAGTGCGGAATTTTTCAACAGTGGCTTTGTTTCGTTCCTCGGACAGATCCGCATCATTCCCGACACCGTGATCATCGTGTGTGGTGTACTCCCGCTCGTCTATTTCCTGTTCACGACTTATCCTCACCTGAAAGCGGCTGAAATCAAAGAGGGAGAATCTGTGTGGCAACGCATCGGTGTTGACATGCAGGCGCTCGAAGATGAGAAGAAATAGACTTTCTTGACGTAGTTTTTCTCACATAAAATATTGGCGCAGCGGCCGGAGATAAATCTGGCTGCTGCGTTTTTTTGAATAATTGCTCATTGTCAATGACCCCGCCCACGAGGGGCTGTTTTGTACCCACAAGTTTCGTGGCAGTTTTATTGTTCGCTCACGGTTGACAGTTGGTTGATGCGTGTGTAG
>JAGVGO010000014.1 GCA_020057085.1 Planctomycetota bacterium
GAACCAGGCTTCCCGCGCCCATACTGGGCGCAAATCTTTGTATTGCCTTGTTCCTGGCACTAAAGTGCCAGGCTTTACAACTACGCCGCATCCGCGGCGAATACTTTTTACTCACGCATCAAAATTTTATGGAAAAACTGCCAGATAAGTTTATAATACGGATAGTAACTTACTCGTATGGGGAGGTTCTTTGTAAAGGATTTTACATGAAACAATTTGTGTTTGCATTGATTTTGTTCGTTTTGGCGTTGCCATTCGTGTCGGCCGCCGAGTATGATCGCATTCTCAATGACATGAATACCATCGTTTCCGGCAGCAGTGCCTATGCACAGATGATGGATATTGGCAAGAACGACCAGAGCAACACCATCTATGGGTTACGCCTGGAAAATACGGCCGTGGCCACCGAAGCCAAGCCCAACCATCTGGTAGTCGGTGTCCACCATGGCAATGAACGCTCCAGTGCCGATGTAGCTATCGCGTTCGCCAAAAAAGTCGTCGCCGTGTACAAAAATCCGGGCGATGCCAATTACCAAAAATTTTCGGGCTGTGTGTTTTATGTGGTGCCAGTACTCAACATCGGCGGATTTAACGCCAACAGTCGCTATGAACGCAACAAAAGCGGCAGCTCGGTTGATCCCAACCGCGACTATCCCGATGTGTGCGTGCACAACACCTATTTTCAGTTAGCCAGCATCAACAACCTGGCGCAGTTTGTCGAAAGATACAACATCGTCGGTTCGGTGACGATCCACGGCTATATCGGCACTTTCACCTATCCGTGGGGCATTTATACCGACAACACCAAGACACAAGACCATGATTTCTACAATTCTCTCGGCGTCAATTCGGTGAAAGCCAACAACTATCGTACAGGTACGCATACCGATGTCATTTACCCCGCATCCGGCTCGTATGAAGATTGGGCCTATGCCAACTTCGGCACCTGGACCATGTTGTTGGAACTGGCCAACTCGCCCAACATTGACAAGGATGCCAATTGTTTGGTGATCTATTTCTCGCTGCTGCCCAAAGATAGATCGTCGAAGCATCAGCATACCGGCCATTGCACCTCGACCCGTGGCGATTCGGAAAGCAGACCGTAATCCCCGGCTGTAATCTCACCGCAAGCCGCTGTAAAAAACACCGACTTGCGGGAGATTTTTGGAAATATTATGATCTCACCAATAAAAATCGCCCCTTCGCTCCTGTCGGCCGATTTTGCCATGCTACGCGATGAAATCGAGATGGTGTGTGAGGCGGGAGCCGACATCCTGCATCTGGATGTCATGGACGGCCATTTTGTCCCCAATATCACCATCGGACCATGCGTGGTGGAGGCTGTGCGAAAAGTCTCCTCTGTGCCGCTGGATGTCCATCTCATGATAAGCGACCCGGAAAAATATCTGGACAGCTTTGTCAAGGCGGGCAGCGATTGGATCACTTTCCATATCGAAGCTTTGTCGGAGCCACAAAAATTTATCGAGCGTGCCAAATCGTTAGGAGTGAAAGTGGGTGTTTCGCTCAAACCTCAGACAACGGTCGCTGCTATTGAAAAAATTTTACCGCTCGTTGATCTGGTACTCGTCATGTCGGTCGAGCCAGGGTTTGGCGGGCAGTCGTTTCGCCCCGAAGTATTGGCTAAAGTGCAAGAGCTGCGCAGCGCCGCCTCTTGTCCGCCCGATATTGGCATGGACGGCGGTCTCAACCTCGACACCGTGCCACAAGTGGTAAAATCGGGTGTCAACGTGCTAGTGGCAGGGTCGGCGATCTTCCACGCCCAAGACCCTGAGGCGATGGTGGGCAAACTACGGGAAGTGGCACTCAAGGAAGTTGTTTCGTTATGATGGAAATCAAGAGTATACCGGCTCTTGCGCCGCGCGCCCGCGATGCGCACAAGGGAGATTTTGGTAAGGTGTTTATCCTGGCCGGTTCGGCCGGCATGCTGGGCGCTGCTTGCCTCACTGCCGAAGCCGCTCTGCGCTCCGGCGCGGGCCTCGTTACGCTGGGCGTACCGCAGTCGCTGTGGCCGCTCGCCATGGTAAAACTTACCTGCGTCATGACGCGCGGTTTTGTGGAAACAACAGTGCAAAGTGTGAGCGACCAGGCGCTCGATGCAGTTCTTGCCTGCGCTGCCGACAATGATGTCGTGGCGCTCGGTCCCGGCCTGTCGCAGCATCCCGACACCTGTGAATTGGTGCGGGATCTCGTAACTACGCTCGCTAAACCGCTTGTCATTGACGCCGACGGGCTGAACGCCCTGGCCGGGCACACCCAAATTTTACGTAGCCGACAGGCGGCCACCATCCTGACCCCGCATCCTGGCGAGTTCTTCCGCCTTTGTGGTATACCGGTTGCCGAGCTGAAACGAGACTCCCTCACCTATGCTGCACGTTTTGCTGCGGAAATGGGTGTGGTAGTCGCCGTCAAGGTCGCTCCGGCACTCGTCACCGATGGTGAAAGGTATTTTGTCAACACCACCGGCAATCCCGGCATGGCCACCGGCGGTAGTGGCGATGTTCTGACCGGCACTATTGCCGCACTTCTGGCACAAAAACTTACCCCTTTTGCCGCCGCACAATTGGGCGTGTACACGCACGGACTGGCTGGCGATTTTGCCTGTCAAGACAAGGGTGAGGTGGGAATGATCGCGGCGGACATTCTGGAGCATCTGCCACGGGCATTTGTAAAAAAGCATTAAATTGGTTAGGAAAATACGATGGCTGACCTATCGCTTGCCGACGAACGGTTTGAAAAAGTGGCGACCAAACAAGGTTATCTGAGTGAGGAAGATCTGGGTAAATGCAAGGCACTGAAGAAAAAAACCGGTGTCTATTTCGCTAAGCCACTAGCGGAAATCGCCCTGGCCGAAGACATCCTCTCGGCGCAGGACATGGATGCGATTGTCCAGATAGCCTCTTCCGACAAGCTGACTTTCGGTGGCTATGAAGTCAAATCCATTTTGGGGGAAGGCGGGTTGGGGGTGGTGTATCTGGCCAAACAGGTTTCCCTGCAACGCAATGTCGCACTCAAGGTTTTGCATCCCAAATGGATGAAAGATGAAGAATTTCGCAAAAGATTTTTGCTGGAAGCGCGCGTCGTCGGCAAACTATCGCACCCCAATTTGATCCAGGTCTTTGACGTGGCCTTTGACAAAGGTCGCTACTTCTTTTCCATGGAATATGTGGCCGGGCCGACGGTGGACAAGATGACGGACAAAAAGGGGTTTCTGCCGCTTGCCGAGGCCATTGATATCGCGTTGCAGACGCTCGATGCCCTCCACTATGTCTGGGAAAAGCAGATGGTGCATCGTGACATCAAACCGAGCAACATCATCGTCACGCCGCAAGGTGTCGCCAAACTGGGCGACTTCGGTTTTGTCAAATGTCAGGCCGAAGAAAAACTGGGTTCCGACGAATTCGTACTCGGCACGCCTGACTACATGTCGCCGGAACAGGCCATCGGTAAAGAAGACCTCGACTACCGCAGCGACATCTATTCACTGGGGGCAACATTCTACCACATGATTACCGGTTCTGCGCCTTACAACGGCTCTGAGTCCATGGTGATCCGCCAGCACATCAAGGCCTCGATCCCATCGCCGCGTGCCCTCAATCCCAAGTTACCGAACAGCGTCTGCACTGTCATCGAGAAGATGATGGCAAAGTCTCCGGCTGACCGCTACCAGCAGTATGAGGAATTGAAGCGTGATCTCAATCTGGTCAAGAAAGGCGCCAACCCCGAAGCCTCCCCCATCGAGGTCGGTAAATCTACCATTGCCAAGCTGGAAGATTTCCGCGATCATCCGCTCAGCAGACTGTATGAAGCCGAGTTACAGCTCAAGAAAATAAAGGCGCGCGAAGTCGTTTACCAGATCGTAATCCTGGTCTTTCTCTTTCTCTTCACCATGCTGTTCTTTATCCGCCGCTAAGAGGCCAAACATGCCTGTACGGCCCGATTTGTGGGAAAATTTACTCACTCAGTCACACGTTGGCGCACGCATAGCCCTGGTGGCTCTTCAGGGTGCCGCCGGTGTGTATGGGTTCGTGGTCGCCCTGCGTGAACTTGGCTTTGCCAAAAACTGGCTCACCGTGCATCGGCTGCCGTCGCCTGTCATCAGTATCGGCAACATCACCGCCGGCGGCACCGGCAAGACACCCGCCACCATCTGGCTTGTGCGCAGTCTCAAAGCCTTGGGTGGCCGGCTACCCGTGATTTTGTCGCGCGGCTACGGCCAGGATGAAGTGGAACTATTCCGCGCCGCCTTGCCCGACACACCCCATTTTACCCACCACCGGCGATTCGAGGCAGGGCTTCTAGCCATCCGCCAACACGGCGAACGGCTTTGCTTTGTACTCGACGACGGGTTTCAGCACCGCCGGCTTTATCGTGATCTCGACATTGTCCTCATTGATGCCACGCAGCCGTTTGGCTATGGGCACATGTTGCCGCGCGGCTTGCTACGCGAGTCTCTCTCTCACCTGCGTCGTGCGCAGGTGCTGATGTTGAGCAAGTGTGATCTGGTGTCTGGCGAATGTTTGCAAGAATTGTCCGCCAAACTGAAAATTATCGCGCCGCACGCCTTACTGGTCGAATCCGTACATAGAGCGACCGCGATCAGAGAACTCAGGCAAGGCAAGCTACTTTCGCCGCAAGCACTTGCCGGCAAAAGATGTTTATTGTTCGCCGGTATCGGCCGGCCTCTCGCCTTCCGCCACACTGCCGAGAATCTGGGCATCCAGGTGGCAGATATGGTTCCTTTCTTCGATCACCATGCCTACACGCCCAAAGATTGGTTTTGGCTCATGCAACGCGCACACTCCCGGCAATGCGACGGACTACTCACGACCGCCAAAGATGCGGTAAAACTCGGCACTATGCAGGCAGGCGACTTGCCGCTCTGGGTACTCGACATTGAGCTTGTCGTGCGCCAGGGGGAAAAAGAACTGCTACTCCTCGTGCAAAAAACTGTGAGCAATTGTGCTGGTTCATGTGATGAGTGACAAATCGTGCTCGCGTGATACCCTCAACTCGGCGTGTTTGTAGATGAAAACTGTTCTGGTCAACATGATATTGAACAGTTTTTTGCCCTGCGTATTCGGTTGACAAAGGAAATGGAATAAACCCGTAGCCGCAAAGCCCGCGTTACCATCGGCGCAGGTTTTTGGCGCTAAAGCACCTGCAACCTGCGGCTACAAGATTTTTGCACTTTGCGTGTTTAACATCATCTTGACCATTACAGATTATTTCGTCTTTTATCTTTTTTATTCATCTCTGTTCCGTGAAAAACCAAAGAGGAAATATGAGCGAAATGACACCTGAAATTTACCAACCATCACCCGCCGTTACGGCCAACGCCATTGTCAAAGATTACGAGGAGATGTCACGCTTTGCCGGTGAAAATCTGGAACAATTTTGGGCCTCCCAGGCGGAAAAATTTTTCTGGTTCAGCAAATGGCAAAAGGTACTCGATAATGCCAATCAGCCGTTTTTCAAGTGGTTTGTCGGCGGCCAGACCAACATCGTCGCTAACTGTCTCGACAGACATTTGGCGACATGGCGGCGCAACAAGCTGGCGCTTATCTGGGAAGGCGAGAACGGCGACTTGCGTACCTTTTCCTACCATGCTCTCAACCGTGAAGTGTGCAAATTCGCCAGTGTGCTGCGCAGCATGGGGGTGAAAAAAGGCGACAGGGTAACCATTTATATGGGGCGCGTGCCGGAGCTGCCCATCGCCATGCTGGCCTGTGCCAAGATCGGCGCCGTCCATTCGGTCGTCTACGGCGGCTTTTCAATCGAGGCGCTGCAAGGTCGCATCGAGGACAGCCAGTCCAATGTCCTCATCACCTGTGACGGCAGTTTTATGAACGGCAAAGTGGTCGAACTCAAAAAAATCGTTGACGAAGCGCTGCGCCGTGCCCCGACTATCGAGCATGTGATCGTCTACAAGCGCACCGGACAAAATGTAGCTATGGAAGCCGGGCGCGATTACTGGTACCACGATCTCGTAGCACTGCCGCTGGCACGCAGCCTGTCCAATAGCGGCTGCGAAACCGAAATCATGGACGCCGAAGACCCGCTGTTCATGCTGTATACCTCCGGCACGACCGGCAAACCAAAAGCTATCTTGCACACCCACGGCGGCTACATGGTAGGCATCGGCACGACGCTACAGACTGTGTTCGACATCAAGGAAGAAGACCGCTGGTGGTGCGCCGCCGACCCAGGCTGGATCACCGGCCACAGCTACATCGTCTATGGTCCGTTGCTTCTTGGCGCGACCAGTTTCATCTACGAAGGTGCACCGACCTATCCTTATCCCAACCGCTGGTGGAGCATGGTGGAAAAATACGGCATCAACATCCTTTACACTGCGCCTACGGCAATTCGCGGCCTCATGCGTTTTGGCGAGGCCTGGCCTAACCGGCACGACCTGTCGTCTCTGCGGCTGCTCGGTTCAGTGGGCGAACCTATCAATCCCGAAGCCTGGCGCTGGTATTACCGGGTAATCGGCAAGGAGCGTTGCCCCATCATGGATACCTGGTGGCAGACCGAGACGGGCATGTTCATGATCACGCCGATGCCGGTAGTAGATCTCAAGCCCGGTAGTGCTACACGGCCATTTCCAGGCGTCGAGGCCGACGTGTACAGCGAAGAGGGAAAACCGGTGGCTGTCGGCGAGGAAGGATATCTGGTACTCAAGCGCCCGTGGCCAGCCATGCTGCGCACCATTTACAAAGACCCTGAACGTTATGTCAAGCAATACTGGAGTAAATTTCCGGGCGTCTATTTCACCGGCGACAGTGCGCGCAAAGACAAGGACGGTTACTTCTGGATCATCGGCAGGGTAGACGATGTACTCAAGGTGTCCGGCTACCGGCTGGGCACTGCCGAAATCGAAAGCGCCTTCGTTAGCCACCCGGACGTGGCCGAGGCGGCAGCCATCGGCCTGCCGCACGAAATCAAGGGCAACGCCATCCACGCCTATGTCATTCTCAAAGCCGGCGCGACGCCGTCCGAGGCGCTGGCAGAAGAGCTCAAGGCACATGTAGCCAACAATTTGGGGCCTATCGCCAAACCGGAAAAAGTGACCTTCCTCACGCAACTTCCCAAGACACGCAGCGGTAAAATCATGCGTCGTGTTCTCAAAGCACGTGCCCAGGGTATCGCCGAAGGCGACCTCAGCACACTGGAAGAGTAGCAGAACGGTACTCTCGCGATAGTTTTACCCTGGCAGAAGAAAAATTGGCTTGACAACACTATCCTCTATGGATTAAAATGCTTAAATAAAGTTCGTGGAAAAAATAATTGGACATTTTTTCCCCCACGAACCTAATTTCCAGATTTTCTCTTCTTGCAGAGCGAGTGGCTTATGTCAAAAAAAGAGGATAGTTGCCGAATACCTGTTTTTCTTCTGTGCCTGCTGCTATTGCTGGCTTCTTGTCAATCAGTCCCAGCGACCGATACCAGCGCAGCTCCGCTACTGAGTAAGCAGTTTTATACCGCTACCAATCTGCGCCTGTTCCAGGATCAGTATATCTACTGGCAAAATCGCCAGGATGGCAAATTGTTGCCACTAGGCACAGCCGTGCGATTATTGGAAGTGACCCAGGAAACCGCCAAATTCATAGACCTTAAAAACTCTGTCTATCTGTTGTACTGGCAGGATGCGGACGCCGAGCCAAAGCGGACGTTTGCCGCACAAAGCAGCCGCTATTTTCAAAGCGACGACCCAAAACTGTTGCTGGAAAAATGGGGCGATGCCGAAAAAAGTGCCATCCAGAACGGCGACATCAAACGCGGCATGTCTCAGGAGCAAATAATTCTGTCCTGGGGATATCCGCCTGACATTGACAATCCTAAAGAGCAAGAGACATGGTTATACTGGCTGGATCTATGGAAAAAATGTGCCGTACGATTTGACAATGGTGTGGTGGCAGAAATTGTAAGGTAGAGGTGGCACAACATGCAGGAGTTAGATTTCCACGCTTATTTGGAAAAATATGAAGACCAAATTCTGGCCAAAGTACTCTTGGCATGGCGGCTTGTAGGCCAGGACGCCATTCGCGACGCATTCCAGGAAAAACAAAAAATGGCGGCCAGCGACCATTGCAAGCTGGGACAATTGCTCATCAAAAAACGGCTGCTGCAGATTACGGATTACACCAAAGCGATGGCCGTAGCTCGCCAGCAAGCACAACTCTTGTATGAAAAAAGCAAACAAGATGGTGCGGCAGGCAAACAAGATGGTGCGGCAGGCAAACAAGATGGTGCGGCAGGCGAAGGCCTAACCACCCGGCGTCGCCCAATGCAGGCAAATGAGATAGCAGAACAACCTAAACAGACAGCGACCAATCCGGCAATTAGCCCTACGCTCCGTTGCCGGCCCAACGCCCCTGACACCGCCCGTCAGCCACAACCTGCACAGCCCGTGAAGGCCAGAGAAACCAAAATATTGAAACCGCCACAGCCGGCAATTTCTCCCACTGTGCGAGAAAAACAACCACCCGCGGCAGCCGTGCCGGTTCCCGCTCCTTTGCCACCGCCTAAAGCGCAAGGCGTGTCTGCCGGTGCGGCCACACTCGAACAACTACCGGCCAAACAGGAAAGCAACAAGGAATGTCAATTGGGCTCCCGGTTCGGCGGTTACGAAGTGATCAACGAAGTGGCGCGCGGCGGCATGGGTATCGTCTATAAGGCCAAACAAGTGTCCCTTAACCGCGTCGTTGCTCTGAAAGTTCTCCTGGCCGGTGGCGCTGCTTCCGAGATTGAAATCCAGCGATTCCGCCGCGAGGCTGAGGCGGCCGGCGCTTTGCAGCATCCAAACATCGTTTCCATCTACGAAATCGGTCAATTTGAAAGCTACCACTATTTCACCATGGATTTCATCGAAGGCGAAACCATGCAAACGCTCATCAAAAAGCGCAGCAGCAAACGCAAAAAAATGGTGCAAATTCTGGAGAAAGTGGCGCGCGCGCTGCAATATGCTCACGAACGTGGTGTCGTACACCGCGACATCAAACCTTCCAATATCCTCGTCTCGGCCGAAGGTGAACCCAAGCTTACCGATTTCGGCCTGGCCAAGAAACTCGATACCACTACCGTACTCACAGAAAGTGGTGCAACGCTGGGTACACCGTTTTACATGGCGCCGGAGCAGACACTCGGCAGTAAGGATGTGGATGGGCGTGTTGACATCTATGCCATGGGAGTAATTCTCTACGAAGTATTGGCCGGACGCCTGCCGTTCAATGCCGGTACACTGGTTGATCTGTACCACAAGATCGTCGAGGAAGATCCGATACCGCCAAGCAAGGTCAACGTAAAAAGCGACAAAGATCTCGAGGTCATCTGTCTCAAGGCAATGGAAAAAGATCCACAGCGTCGCTACCAGGCGGCCAAGGAGATGGCCGACGATCTCAACCATTACCTGAATGGGGAGCCGATTACCGCGCAACGGAGCAGTTTCCACTACCGCCTGTTACGTAAAGCCAAACGCTACAAACAAAAACTGACCATCATTGGTGGCGTGGCACTGCTCTTGTTGTCTTTGGTGGTCTTTGTCGTCTTGAAGAATACGCACGGCAGCTCGGACGACCAACGCAAACTGGCCGAGGCCAAATTGCTTGTCGAAGAAGGGCAGACACTCGTCAACAATGGTAAATTCATGGAAGGCATGGCCAAGTGGGAACAGGCGACACAAATCAGCCCGTCGTACAAAATACCTTACAAACTGCGCGGCGATATTTATCAGAAACGGCAGGAATATTTAAGTGCCATTGCCGAATACGATCGCCTGGCACAGATTGTGCCGCAAGACCCTGAAATCTATTGCAAGAAAGGTGAATGTTATCTGGGACTAAAAGAATGGGACAAGGCGGTACAGTATCTGACCCAGGCCATCCAGTTGAATCCGCGTTACGTCGCAGCCTACGAAAAGCGCGGCAATGCTTATCACCAGCGTTCTCAGCATCGCCAGGACAACGAGGAAGATTTGAAGAAAGCCATCAGCGATTTCAAAGAAGCTGAGGCACTCAAGAAAAAACAACCGAAGTGAACCGCGCCAAACGGGAGAGTTCTATGAAAAAACTTGCTGCCAATCGCCCGATCTGCGGCATACCAGCGCCGTGGTTTTATCTGCTCCTGGGACTCCTGCTGAGTCCCATCTTTTATTTCGGCTCGATTTTCAGCTTCATGGGCTGGTTCCTCAAAGCCTTGATCCACGAGATGGGCCACTGCATCGTTGCCTGTTTTTTCGGTTCTATGGCTTTTCCCGCCATTCGCCTCGACGGGCACGCCATGGCCAGGAGTTACGATCAGTCTCTGTGGTTTGCCTGTCTCATCTGGTTCGCACTGATCGCCCTCGTCTGGCATTACCGTACAGTCAAAGGGATGCTCTGGGTGTTCGCTACGGCAGCAGTCATGTATCCGCTCCTGGCTTTCACCTCGGCGCGCGAAGTGTTGCATCTTCTGAGCGGACACACGACCACTCTGGTATTTGCCGCCATCTTTTTCTGGCGAGCGCTCGCCGGCGGCATCTACCAGGAGACGGAGCGTCCGCTCTATGCCATGATTGCCTGGCATTTGTGGACTGACGAGATGATTCTGTGTGGCAGCCTGGTGTCGAGCGCCGAGCGGCGTGAGTGGTATTTCAACAACGGCTCGTTTGGGTTGGAAAACGACTACGTGCGGGTGGCGGGCATGTTTGAGTGGCGGCTCGAAAGTGTAGCCGCCATGATGCTGGTGGCGTCGGTGCTCATTCCACTGGCAGGCATCTTGGCGTGGTGGCTGACGCAGGAAGAGCAGACATAACGCTCGCATATGCAAAACTATACCCTTCCCTATCTCGCACAACTTGAGGCCGAAAGCATTTTTATTCTCAGGGAAATAGCCGCCGGATTTGTCCGGCCGGTGTTGCTTTATTCTGTCGGCAAAGATTCGTCAGTGCTGGTGCATCTGGCGAGAAAAGCTTTTTACCCCGGCCCCCTCCCTTTTCCGCTGTTGCATGTGGATACAGGTTTTAAGTTCCCTGAAATGTATGAGTTTCGTGATCGTTTCAGCGCCCAGATCGGTGCCCGCCTGATCGTCTATCGTTTTGCCGAAGCGATTGCCCAAAATACCAACCCTTATGACCTGGGAACCCAGAAATGTTGTGCTTTGTTGAAGACCCAGGCACTGCTCAATGCGTTAAAAGAAGGACAGTTCGATGCCGCCATTGGCGGGGCGCGGCGTGACGAAGAAAAGTCGCGCGCCAAAGAGCGGGTGTTTTCCTACCGTGACCATCTGGGGCAATGGCATCCCAAACGACAACGACCTGAGCTTTGGCATTTGTATAACACACAAATCAACCAGGGTGAGACGATCAGGGTTTTCCCTTTGTCGAACTGGACCGAACTGGACGTCTGGCTGTACATTTACCAGGAAAAGATACCCGTGGTCCCGCTTTATTTCGCTAAAGAACGGGAAATGGTGGTGCGTGGCGACCAGTTGATCCCGCTCGTTTCCGGCAGTAAGATTTTGCCCGGCGAAAAACCGAAACGCGTGATGTGCCGTTTTCGCACGCTGGGGTGTAGCCCTTGTACCGGCGCGGTACGTTCTACGGCTCACGATGTGGCAGAGATCGTCGGTGAGTTGTTTGCTACCACACAGTCAGAACGGGCGACTCGTATCATAGACCATGATTGCGAGGCATCTATGGAGCAGAAGAAAACAGAGGGATATTTTTGATGAGTTTGCCAGTGCAGCTTCACCAGCATCTGCATCTTCAAGGCAGAGAGTTTGCAAGAGCTTGCCGATTTTCTCAGCTCCGACGAATAAACAAAAAATGTAATTTTTCTGGAAGTGGTGAAAAATATGGACAAAATACTTCCTGAGGATTAGCGAAGGGCGTATCCAATAATTAGGGGGCATAGTAACTTTTTTGAAATAAGTACAAGAGTACAAGCCTATTACCTCTCCCCTGGCGGGCTGTTTTGTACCCA
>JAGVGO010000227.1 GCA_020057085.1 Planctomycetota bacterium
AGTTTTTACACAGACATCAAATTTGAGTTTTTACACAGACATCAAATTTGAGTTTTTACACAGACATCAAATTTGAGTTTTTACACAGACATCAAATTTTACACTTTTTAAGTATATTTGTCTATAAATCTTGATACTTAACACGACTCCCTTACTCCGTTTCCTGCCACAACACTGCGGCTGCATCGTTCTCCAGCACAAAGCGTTGTCCGCTGCTGGGCCAGGTGCCGATGAGCTGGTCGCGTTCGCGCCACAGCCACAGGACGTGTTCACCACTCTTGTCGTTGACGCGGATGGCCATGTCGGCCTCACGTTCCGGCAACACCGCCGAGGTAAATTCTGCCATGTGGGCGATGCGCAGTCGCGGCAACAACTGCCACAATTTCTCGCCCTTGTTTGATGGCTCTCCGTCCTGTTCGCGCCACACGCCATCCGCATAACGCAACTGCCGCTCTCTTCGCCTCACGACTATTTCCGATGCGGCACGCCAGGCGTCCGCTGCGAGAAGCGGCTGGCAGGAGTAGAGTTCGGCATCCATGGCATCCTTGAGCTTGCGATCCACTTTGTAGACAAAAGGAAAACCGCTCACCCACAAGGCGTAGTATTTTTCATCCATTACCCGCCCTATCTCGATGGTGCGCTCTATTGCCAGCCGCTCTTGCGTGGCACGTGTTCGCACCTGCAGGCGGTACGCCGCATCGCCGCAAGCGAAGGCTCGACGCGCTTCCTCGCCTTCGCCTAGCACGCCGTATGCCATGATCCAGGCACAGCAACGCAGAATCTCTTCGAGGTGTGTTTGTTCCGCCGGCGCTGCCACAGGCTTCAAGAGCCGCCACGTTTCACCGTCCTTGACCGCCTCGTATACACGGCCGGGTCTTTCTGCACGCAAGGCCGCGACATCGGCAAACACGAATGCGTCCACCCGTTTGTCATAAAAATCGAGATAGCTGGCGACGAGTATCTGTCTTACCTCGGTGTTAAGCAGCAGCAACCGCTTGTAAGGCGACACCAGCACCGGCCACAGGCCTTGCGGGTCGGGCGTCTCGGCCCAGGCGATGTGAATGGTGTGCGGCGCTTCGTTCAAGGTGAGAACGAGCGACTGTGTCAACGCCGGGCGCACAGCGTCGCCGGCTGCTACTGCCACCGCCTCGATGTTGGCCAGGCGGACGAGAAAAGAGTGTACCTCCTCGCCTTTGACTGCGCGCGACGAAGGCGAGGTGACAGACCAGCCGCTCTCGTTGCGTTCCAGCTTCCACCCTTCTTTGCCGCTTTGTTCGATCCGGCGTACCGCTTGCGGCGCAAAGCGCAGTAAACGCAAATCACGCACGTGCCCGGCCATGTCTTGCAATACCTTCACCGTCGTGGCCGGCAACAGGTAATAGTAAGCAATCCGGCGTTGGTCGCCCGAAAAATATACGCGAGCGGCCAGGTGGCTTGCGTTCTTGACGGGCGCTATCGCCACGTACTCCTGGTCTTGCTCGCTGTGGTAGCCGAACAACCAGGCGTTGCGCAAATCGCGTTCTGCGGCGGACGTATCCTCCGGGTAGACGAATTCCTGAATACGCAGTGCGCGCAGCCAATCCACGAGGCGATTTGCTACATCGGGTGCGGCAGGTTCGGCCTCATTAGCCTCATTGCCTGTGCCGTACAAAAACCAGCCCTGTCGCTCTGCGCGCAAAGTCACCTGCGGTGACGCGCCGCTCTGCCAGACGATGGCCCTCGGTAGAGCCTTGGCTCCGAGGTGAAATACCTGCCGACTGCGCCAGAAATCGGGGTTGTCACGGCTATTGGTGAGCCAGGCATGTATTTTCGCATCCACCGCCAACACCTTTTCCTCCTCGTCACGCCGGGCATAAAACAGCACGAGAGGCGATTTCTGTGTCGTCTCTGTGCCGAAATACAAGGTGTGTTGCAACTTGCCATAGCGCACCTGGAGCGAGTCGCCACGAGCCTGCGCCCACAAACCAAGCCCATATTCCTGCCATGCCTCTCCCAAGCCTTTGTCAACGTGCCTGGGCGGCAAAGCGGCAGAGAGTCCGGCCAGGTCGTTCAGCAGGCACTCCACCAGGAAGTCGTCGGCAAAATCTTCGATGACCTGCCGCCCGCCGCGCAAATACACCATGTGCCAGCCGTGCATGCCTTTTTTGATGAGCGTCTGGCAGGACGGACTGTTGAGGGAGATTTCTTCCACGTTGCGCGGTATGAGGGCGGGAAAAATGGTGTCCGGCACGCTTGCACTCTCTGACGCGATGTACTCCTGCTCCAGCCACAGCATCGCTACCAGCATAGCTGCCAGACAAAAGGAAATCAAGGTCGGGCGGTGATTCACGGTCTACTCTATCTTGTAAAAAAACGGTCGCGTGACACGGCCTTCTTCATCCATGCCGATCACCGTGATGGTGCAGGGAATTTGCGCCTCACGCGAAACGATGATTTCAAAAGGGGCATTCGCCGCTTGCGGCCGGCTCCAGGTGTAGCTGTCTATGTGCAAATCATAATTGACGTTGTAGCGCAATTTTTTTGTGCCCAATTCAGGGGTAGCCACCGTCATCACAATTTCTTTGGCGACGGCGGAGCGCGCCGGCAGCCCCACCATGACAGGTGCAGCGTCGAGCACACCGCTACGTCCCTTTTCCACTACCAGCCGATCCAGGATGTTGCCGTCGCTTTCCTGGCATATCATCTCGATACGCTCCGCCGTGACGTTGAACAAACAGTATTGCAGCGTGACTTTGAACACATGCACATGTGGCCAGACGCGGCCGAAAGTTTCTCCGCTGCCGCAGCCGCCGCCACCGGAAAGAATGTGGTAAGTCCCGCGCCACAGACCGCGTTCGTAGGTGTGGGTGTGGCCGTTGAAAAAGAAGTGCACTTTGTATTTTTCCAGCAGTTCCAGAAAGTGCGTGCGCTTCCACACATCGCCTTCGTACTCGGGCCAACCTACCGAATAGGCGGGCTGATGGCAGAACACTACGCGCCAGTCGGCTTCCTGAAACTGGGGAGAGGCGAGCGTTTTTTCCATCCATGCCAGTTGTTCGGCGCGTGGCTGGTAGTAATCGTCAAACACCAGAAATGCCGCACCGCCGTAACGAAAGGCATAATAGTGTCCGTCAGGTTTCTCTGTCGGATAGGGCAGATAATACGAGAAATATTTGGCATTTTTCTCGTGGTTGCCGATGGCGACAAAACACGGCGCTTTGGCAAACAGTGCCTGTCCGGGTGTAAAAAATTCGCCGTCCCAGTCGCTGCGACTGCCTTTTTCCACAATGTCGCCGACATTGAGGACGATATCCGGTTGCTGCAGAGCCAGCAGGTCGTTCAGTTTTTTGAAATTGGCCGGACGGCTGCGATTGTCGCCGATAAGACCGAAACGAAACGGCTGTCCTGCACCGGGGTCGGCGCGCACCTGGCCGCTCCCCATCTCTAAGCCGTCGCTGTAGCAGGTGTAGTTGTAGAGGCGTCCATGCTCCAGGTCGCCGAGAATGGCGCTGTGCATACAAACCTGGGTCGTGGCCGTCACTTTTTTGTCTTTCTCATGCCCGCTGCCATAGACGACCCAGCTTTCCTGTCCCGCCATGTTGGTTTCCCATGCCACCCGGGCTTCGTTTCCGGTACACCAATAAGCATAAGGCTTTTTCACCGCCGCCATCCGGATGTCCAGTGGCGGCGCCGTGACGGAGTAAAAGGCCGTCTGCTGCCAGCGTACCCCGTGCGCCTTGCCGCCGGTGAAGATGCCCATGCGGCCTGTGTTCCAAGACTCTGTGCGGAAAGTAAGGCGTTCGCAGCCGTTGATCAAGACTTTGCAATGAGCGCCCTGGCAGACGATGTCCACCCATGTCGGTTGGTTGGCCGGCACATAGCAGAAATTGTCGGGCAGTACCTCTATTTGCGCCTTGCCCTGTATCACTTTGATGAGATGTTGGCACAGACTGTTGAATTCGAGGCGGCAGTAATTTTGCCAGTCTTGCAGACGAAGCACGATGCCGTATGTCACGCGAAAATCAGAAGCCGTCACCTGAAAACGAAATACGCCGTCACCAAAGCTGTCACGGCTCACCAGCATGGAACCGAAGTTGTCAACGGCTGCCGGTAGCGATAACATCGGCAACTCGGCTTCATTACCGAGAATTCCTTGTTGGCTTCGCCAGTCAGACTTTTTATGTTTCGGCATGAGCGGGTGATCGTACACTTCCCAACCGCTTATCTCTGCCAGAGAGTTTTGCGCACCAACGTAGCCGGATACGACCAGAACTCCAATGATTACGACAAATACCTTGGGTAGTTTGTAAATTGAGGCCGACATTGCCTACAGCTCCTTCATTTAGAGGCTATGACCATGAGGCTCACGCCGATAGGGTAATTGATGTACTGGAGAAGCCAATTTTCACATTTCAAGAGTGCAGTGAGGAAAGTATTGAGCAGCGGATGTAGCGTATAAAGTTGATCTTGCGGTTTGCCTTTGCTGAGCAATCGCTGCAGCAGGCGGACGACCGCTGCCGGAAAGAACAGGCAAAAATTCCAGTAAGTTGCCTGCTCGATGTTGAGCGCACATTGGCGGTAGAGAGCGACCAGTTGGCGCTTGCCGTAGCGGCGAAAATGATGATTGACGAGATCATGGTCGCCCCACAAGAACCGATGCGCAGGCACGAACAGCAAAAGCTTGCCGTTGTCCTTAAGCACTCGCCGCCATTCATGCAACGCCGCAGCATCATCTGCAATGTGTTCCAGTATGTCAGAAGCAATGACGACATCGAACGACCTGTCATCGAATGCAAGTTTTGCCGCATCCATGAGCGAGACATCAGGGATGCCTCTTTGGGCACAGCATGTTATAGCTTCAGGGTTGATGTCAATGCCATACACCTCATGTCCATGCTGGCGCAGTGTACACAACAAAGGCCCGCCTGAGCAGCCGACTTCGAGGATTTTCAGTTTTTTGCCGCTTTTGTCGTGCAACAATCGCAAAATCATGTCGCGGCGCGCGCGGAACCACCAGTGTTCGTTTTCATGCGCGAAGTATTTCTCTGCAAAGGCCTTGTCCATGTGTCAATAACTCCTGGCTTTTTCCAAAATCTGCGCTGTCGCCCCGACTTTTTCCACGAACTGACGCGCATCTCTTTCGTCACCTACCACCTTGCCCCAGTGGATGGGAATGGCCAGATTGGGACGGATAGCCAGGGCTGCCTGCGCTGCCTGCGCCGCGTCCATGGTATAAGTGCCGGACACAGGGAGAAAGACGACATTGGCGCGTACCTCTCGCATTTCCGGTGTCAAGTCAGTATCGCCGGCATGGTAGTAGCGGACTCCGGCGATTTCCACTACATAGCCCAACCAGCACTGATGGAGCGGATGAAATGTTTTGCGAAGATTGTAGGCTGGCACTGCCGTAATAGTGACCTGCCCCAGCTTGACGGTTTCGCCTGGTTTCATGGCATGAGCATTGGCTGCCGTCTGTCCCAACATGGAACGAGGCACCACCACCTGCGTGTTTTCTTTTGACAGTTGGCGGATGTCGGGTGGCGAGTAATGATCGTAATGTTCGTGCGTTATGAGGATGATGTCGGCTGCCGGTGACTCAGCAGGGATTTGCCATGGATCGATGTAGACGGCGAGATTTTCCCTGCGCAGCAAGACCGTGGCGTGGTGATACCAGGTGATACCTTGCAACATAGTGCGTACCTGCCTTTCTTGGGTTACAGAATTACAGGGACAGCGCGATCAGTTTTGAAACCAGCTTGCTGGCGAGATAATCGGGAGCGATGAAACCCGGAATCGGGCACAGTTCCACCACATCGCAGCCGACAATGTGATGCTTCTCCGCTATCAGGTTCAAGAGTTCCATGACATCATGCCACAACAGCCCATCCGGTTCCGGTGTGCCGACTGACGGCATGATCGAGGGATCCAGTCCGTCAAGATCAACGGTGATGTAGACCTCTGCGGGCAGTTCCTTGACGACTTTCTTTTTCCATTGACGATCTTTGTGTAGTTGCCAGGCATAGTAAGGCTTGAGGCCGCGTTCGGCGACAAATTCCGCCTCTTCTTCGCTGACGCTGCGGATGCCGACCTGCACCAGCGGGCACATGTCAATGATGCGTCGCATAGCGCAGGCGTGGTTGAACGGGGTCTCGTCGTACTCTGCACGTAAATCGAGATGTGCGTCTATTTGCAAGACTCCCATATTGGGGTATTTTTCATGATAAGCCTCGACCATACCGACCGTCAGGCTGTGTTCGCCCCCCAACATCACTACGAATTTGTTATCCATGAGCAACTGCCTGGCCGCTTCGTAAACTTTATGCACCATCTGTTCGGGGCCGCTCATTACCGGTGACATGATCGGCAGTGTGGCAATTCCCACCGTCGTAAAATCTTTATCGAGCTCTGGATCATAAAATTCCTGATAGCGGCTTGACTGGATGATCGCGGCAGGCGCTTCGCGTGTGCCGGCACGATAGGAAGTCGTACTGTCATAAGCTATGGGCAAGATGGCTACCTTGCTCTTTTTATAGCTGCACAATTCCTGTGGCAGACCCAGAAAATTCAAGGGTAAACTTTCGCTGAAAATGGGCGACTCCTTAAAATTTATCGTGGCCAAAAGAAAACCATGTCATTTTTTCTTTTTCCGTGCTGTTTTATTGAGCAAATGATCCACTTTGTCCATGAAGAGTTGGCGCTCGAGCGGTTTAGCGATATAATCATCGAACCCTCTTTGCAACAGTTCTTCGACATCGGTGTTGAGATAGGCAGACATCGCCATGATTTTCACACTACTGATTTCCGGGATACCGCGGATATATTCGCACACCTGGCAACCGTCAATGTCTGGCAGCATAATATCCAAAAGGATCAGATCCGGTTTGAACTCTTTGGCAAGTCCGGCTTCAAAACCACATGACACCAGACGCAGCTCAAACTTGTCTTCTGTAAACAGAGATTTAAGAAGTTCGAGAACGTTTATGTCATCATCCACCACCAGTATGCGTGGCTTGCCTTTTTCCAGTTCCGTGGTAGGGATAGCAAACTTACGCATGAAATTTAGCAGACTTTCCCTTGTGATCCTTCTATTTTTTGAGCCAGGAATTTTGAAGCCTTCCAGTTCTCCCGACTCAATCCACTTGATCACAGTGGGAATTGTCACATGGCACAATTCTGCCACCTCGCCAGTGGTGAACCCCTTTTTTTCATAAAGGTTCCGAGAATTTTTCAAACTACACCCCTTACCCTAAAGCATTTTTATAGAAAACATAGCAGAAAACCCAGCCCCTTGTGGGCGGGGATGAATGCTATCCACTGACACTGACAAACAGTGTTTAAAAGAATTAACATATTTAAGAGAATAACAGCTATTTTTGAATTTGTCAAGAAAATTAAGATGTTTAAGGACTGAAATTCCAAATAAAAATTGAGCAGATTGGATTGGGCGTATCTAACACTTCGGGGGGATAGAAAAAGTTTTGGAATAGGTGTGTAGCATGATGGATTGGTAAATGGTTCTTGAAGTGATGATGGTGGTTGTTCCCGACCTCGTTCCCCTTCCCTTCTGAGGTAGCGATACCGTAGTGAGGGACTCCGCTACGGTTCGTACTTTCAGATGCCCCGTAGAGAAAGCATCCAAAATGCACACCCATAGGCGCACCAGAAAGGAAGATGAAGCAAGTCAGGGTTTTTTATAAGCAAAAGGGCAAGTTGGATCGGTGGGATACTTGGTCGCTGTAAAAAAATAACCTTTACAACTTACTTGATCTTTTGACCAATGGCGTCGTCGCGTCCTCAGTTACAGAGCTACGGCTATGCGCCTTCGGGCGCTTCTAGCCCTTGGCCAAAATCTCGGCGCAAGCGGCATTGACGGTTAGCGGCATCACTTCAAACGCCGGTAGAGTCTCTAAAAACTGTTGCAAACTCGGTTCGTCGCCTAATTTCTGAAAACCTACGACCATTTCGGTTATGGTCATAATTGAAATGGTGTACCGCTTGAAATGTTGAAAATACAGGCTTGCATGCAATGCCATTTTTTTGTGTTTCCCTCTTTGAATGTCAATTAACGTGTTGCTATCCATCATGGCCTTATTCATGGCTTGCCTTTGTTCTGAAGGTGTGGGTTGCCCGAAATTCATTGATTGCTGCCTCTAGCTTATCCATCATTTCCGGCTTATCTGCAAACATGCCAAGCACGATGTTTTTTGGTTCTGTCGGCTCTGGCGCGATCTCCTCAACGGTCAGCTTTTTGCCGTCTACTTTGAGCAAGTTGAAATGCCCTGGCTTCAAGTCGCACGGTTTTTCTAAAGTCAGTTCGATAGTTTTTGTCATGTTGTTGCTCTCCTATTCTTTCCAATTTTCCAGTGTCAGCGGGTAGCCAAGCGCCCGGACTCTTTGGTAATGCTCCGTGTTACCCGTGGCGAGTGTCAGGTTGTTGTGTATGGCGATACCTGCAATCAGTGGGTCACATCGCCCGATTGGTAGACCGGTTTTGAGAAGTTCGCCGTTTATCTTTCCTGCAAGTATGCCGCTTTCGAGACAAAGCGGTATTACTTCCAGGTCAGGCAGCATAACAAAAAACTTCTCTTCTTTCTTCTTGTGTGCTTCATAGTCCCAATAGATACCCTGGAAAATCTCATAAACTGTCACGGCGGAAATTGTGAACTTCTCGAACTCATCGAAATAGTTGTGTGCCTTTTCCATGACTTTGGGATTCCTACCCCGCAATATCTCAGAAAGAGTGTCATTGTCTAAAATAACTTTTTTCATAACTTGCTGTTGGCCGCCTCTCTCGATTTCGTGGCCATTTCAACCATTTCGTCAAGCCATTCGCCATCTTCCGCAAACAGTCCAAAAATCTTGCTTTCTTTATGTTTATTTCGCGCTTCCGGCTTATCTTCGCTAACCTCAACGGTCAACGTCTTGCCGTCCACTTTGAGCAAGTTGAAATGCCCTGGTTTCAAGTCACACGGTTTTTCTAAAGTCAGTTCGATAGTTTTTGTCATAGTCTTTGCTCCTATTCTTTCCAGTTTTCCAGTGTCAACGGATAGCCCAGGTCTTGCACTCGCTTGTGCTGAGAGTAACTTGCCACCATGGGGAGGGTTGGGAGGGGAAAGACCAACCGATAAGAGTGCGATAGACTCTGGTAATTTGCCCCTCCCAAACCCTCCCCTGGGAACATTGCTAAATGAGCATTTCAAACCAATTGCCCAGGGGAGGGCGGGCAAAAAATCTGTC
>JAGVGO010000140.1 GCA_020057085.1 Planctomycetota bacterium
ACGATGCTCGTAGTCGCCAATTCCTGCGCCCATCCTGGGCGCAACCCTTTGTTTTGCCTGGTTCCTGGCACTAAAGTGACCAGGCTTTATTACTGCACCGCATCCGCGGTGAGGGGTTTTTACACACGCATCAAACTTAGTATTGTTGGCTTGCTTTTGAACAACCCTAAAGTCCATGCGGCAGGCTTGGCTTTTAAAGCCGTCGGACTTGGTATAGACGCCAGTATACCACTTCTGGAAATTGGTGCAGCGACGGTAGAGAAAGTCGTCGTGGATCAACAGCAGATTGTATCGGCGTTTGAAATGGTGGAAAGTTTGACGGGCAAGAGTAAATGGCTCGACCAATGGAAGCAACGCTTGACCGACCCCAATATGGGCCGGGTACTCGGCTATCCATCCAACATGAAATTGCTGGAAGGCAAAACATTCGCGCTGGAGTACGAGGATGGTGTTGGCTTGATCAAAGTGGACATCGCTGACCAAGACAAGATATTGACCACACATGAAAAAGAACTGTTGCAGCGGGCATTTTACCTGAGCGATTATTATATTTTCAAAGACTGCGACAACCCACATCGCCAGTTGAAGCCGGGCAACAATTGGCAGGTAGATGCCAAAACCCTGGCAGGCGTTCTTGACCCGCGTCTGCGCCATCGCGCTGAAGGCAAAATTAGCCTGTATCGCGAAGAAAACCAGACGTTCGATGGCAAAGACACCGCAGTCTTTAAAATAGACGAAGGCACGGTGAAGATGGTTCCTGTAGCCGACAAAAAGAGTATTGCCGGTGAAGTGTCCTTCAGTAAAGGCCAGATATTTTACGACCTGGGTTTGCAGTATGTGCGCAAAGCCGATCTGTCCGGTGCCGCCAAATACCGCGAGCTTTCCAGCGATCACCTATTGTTTGGAGCGCGTTTCTTCAGCGACCCCAATATCAGCATGCGTTATGAGTGCAGTTGCCAGAAAAAGTAACAAATTGACCAGTACAAAATAGCCATGATTTACGCCAAAATCCCCGACCCCAATTTGATGCCGATCATCTACCAGGACGATTACCTGGTAGCCGTCAACAAACCGCCCGGACTGGTATGTCATCCGGTGGGCTACCACCAGGGGGACACTCTGCTCACGCGCCTGCGCTACTATTTCGGCCCTGAGCTGCGGCTGGTGCACCGCCTTGACCAGCAAACTTCGGGCGTGATTCTGGCAGCGATGCGGCCTGACGTCATGCGGCCTTTGCAACACCAGTTCGAGCAACGACGGACGCAAAAGATTTACCTGGCTCTCGTCAGCGGGCGCATGTTGCCCCAGGAAGGCGAGATCAAGCTGCCGCTGTGGCTCGATCCCATTCCTGGTTCGCTCATCCAGATCAAAGGCAAGGTGGTCGAAGAGGGGCAAAGCGCGCAGACCGATTATCGTGTACTGGCGGCCACGGATGCGGTGAGTCTCTTAGAAGTGAATCTCCACTCGGGCCGCAAGCACCAGATTCGCATCCATCTGGCGGCGTTGGGCTTTCCTATCATTGGCGATCTCATCTATCGCAACGGTGGGCTGCCGTTCCTGTGGGAACACTACTGCCGCCGTCCGTCGCCGTGGGGCAATCCGCTCTGCGGCCAGGGGCTGCATGCCCACCGTCTGGAAATACGCCATCCTGTCTACGCCAAGACGTTGAGCCTTGTCGCCTCGCTGCCGCAAGACTGGCACAAGTTCATGACGCAGGCTGGGCTATCGTGTTAGAGAAAAAGCGCCGCTCGTGAGAAAAGCCAGGCGACGATTGAATAAGAAGGCACCATACTGCAAAATCCCATGTCGCGTGATACCAGCCCTTCCGCAATGCGGCGCAGGCCGGCGATCTGCTAAACGATTGCTTGCATTGACAAGTTCGCACGCGTTGGTGCATCCAGTCGTTTTTCGACGCTCATCGCTGTGCTTCAGGGCTTGGTATCACGCTCCCTCAATGTTACTATTCTTCTGCACTATTACAATATCAGCGTTTTAGTGGCCTTCGCCGATCACTTTGAGCTTGTCGCCCGTTTCACCGGCTATACGTTTGTACCACGCCTCACCGTAACCCGGCTGCTCCACTTTCGGATTTTTTTGTCCGGGCACGCGGGTCTTGATGTTGCCGTCCATGTATTTGGTAAACAGGTAGATATAAAGTTCCTGCCAGAGGCGCACGGCGCGGCTGGCGGTGTTGACCGAATAATCGTTGAGAAACTGCACGGCCAGCTCAGGGTTCGTCTTATAAAGTTCCTCTGCCGCCTTGTCAATTACCGGCGTGTAGGCCACATATCTGTTTTCGAGAGCGTTCTGGATTTTGGCAATCTCCGGCTGCATGTCGCGGTAGCGGGTGTAGGCAAAATTGGACACCTGATTGAAGGCCCAGAAGGCCGCGGTCGGACTGAAGGTCATCATGTTGCCGTTGCCTACTTTATAAGCTTCCGGCACCTCGGCGACGCTGCAGTAGATCGGCACATAGAGGCTGCTGGCCGCATCGTCCACGCCGAACCACAAAATACCGCCGCAATAATCGGGCAACCAGGAACGCATCTGAGCAATGAAGGAAAAGCCGGTCTGTTGCGTCGCGGTGGCGCGTTCGTTCAGATATAAATGGTTATCCGCTTTCCAGGTAAGCGGGCGCCAGCGGTAAGGGCTGTTGTAAGGACCGGCGCCAATGTCTTTGATCATGTCGAACTCGGTACCTTCCAGATGGTCGCGCATAAACGCCATCATGTCCTGCACGGAAATCTTGCGCTCCGGCTCGATCCACAGCGGCATACGATTTTTCGGATTTTTGCCGCTGATGTAATCGCCGTACTTGTCCATATCTTTGTGTACCTGGCGGAACATCGCCCACACGCGGATTTCGCAGAAACGCGCGCCGCTGAAATCAACCGGCGCGTAAGTGTCGGAAAAACTGAAATCCTTGTCTTCGCCGTTATACCAGCCTTTGCTGCGGGCAAAAGAGGCAACGTCCTCGGCATAGACGCATTCGATGCCGGGTAAAAAGATTTTGTCGAGATTCTTCGAGCTAATCGAAGTCTCGCCGTTTTCCAGCGGGAACGTGGTGATACGCGCCTGGTTGGCATGCGCGCAGATAAAACCGTCGGGCACGCGCCGCGCTACCCACACCGCGCCTTTTTGCCCTTCGCCCTTGCCGATCATCTCGAGCAGCCACACCTCGTTTTTGTCGGCCACCGAGAGCGACTCCCCGGTGCTGCTGTAGCCGTACTCGGCGACCAGTTCCATCATCACCTTGATCGCTTCACGCGCCGACCTGGAGCGTTGCAGCCCGATGTACATCATGCTGCCGTAATCCATGATGGCATCTTTCTGCGAGGCCAGCTCTTTTCTGCCGCCATAGGTAGTCTCGCCGATAGACACCTGAAATTCATTGATATTGCCGATGACATTGCAGGTTTCTTTTACCTGGCGGATTTTACCTAAATATTTGCCGCTGTCCCATTCGTAGACATCGAGCATGGCTCCGTCCGGGTATTTGGCGGCCGGCCAGTGGTACAGTTCCCCGTACATTACATGCGCGTCTGCCGAATAGCTGATCATGGTGGAGCCGTCTTTGGAAGCGCCTTTGCTGATGAGAAAATTGGTACATGCGAAGAGATGCGTATTCAACAGGCACAAGCTTGACAACAGCATGAGGTAAAGAAGTCTGTTCATTGCCGTTCCTTTTGTAAAGAGAATTTTGACTTTGGCCATAAATTTTGCTATATTTTAGCTGTCGCCCCTATAATACAAAAAAGGGTAGGAAAAGTCAATAGGACGTGCATTTTGCAAGCAACGACGAATGAAAATGTGCGGACAAATTCCCCTTGTCCTCTCCTCGCTCTTTTGCTACAATCGCCCTGTCGCTCGTAGTAAAATGCTTTGGCTGGTAACAGTATAAGGAGAAAGGGATGAGCTGGTGGCAAAGTTTGAAAGAGGCCAAGAAGGTTGTCTGTGGAGAGTGAAGGGATGCAAACAATGCAGGTCATCAAGAACAGTATTACGAACGTTCGATGGAATTACGGAAAGTTATTGACATTTACGGAAGATTATAATATACTACAAATATGAAACTAAATCAATATGCAAAACAAAT
>JAGVGO010000222.1 GCA_020057085.1 Planctomycetota bacterium
ATTCTTTTTCAGAATAAGTCATCCCGAAGGATGTTGGTCTCCCTGAACTAGATACTGGATTGATAGTGGTTGAGATTGGGAGTTCATCTCTAACGTACCCTTACCAGCATCTACATGTCTCGTGATACTAATTATATCAACAAATGTATACACAAGTTACACATTGTCTATTTAATTAGTACCTACTACTTGCATTCTTCTTTTCTGGGCATTTTAGCCCTCTTTTTCACGCGCCTCGATGAATTTCTGCACCGCCTCTTTTTTGCGACCGATGTACAGATTGACCTGTTCCCGATCGAGCAGTCTCTTACGGTAGGCAACCCACTGTTTTTTTTGCTTTTCCAGTGCCAGTTGTCTCTTCATGCCGAAATAGATGCCGGATATCAATGTGATCACTTTGAAACCGCCGTGTTTGAGCGGCGTGGTTTGGATGCGAGCCAGCACCGTCTTGTTGTAGTTGAGCTGGTGTTCCTGGACTGTCGAATCATATTTCCATTGCATAAAAATGCTTTCATAAAATTGAAACCTGGGCAAACATCTCACACTTCATCCTCTTCTTCTCGCTTTTCGCGGTTACACAAGATCGCCATGAGGTTTTGGGCAAAACGGCGGTCCAGGATGTTGCGCAGAATTGGTGCAAGCTGGCCGCTTGTTTCTTCCTTATATTTCTTGTCCTTGAAATACTGGTCATGGTAGATGCGCCGTTCCACCTTGTCCTGAAAAAACTGCTTGCGGTGGATGTCGCGCGGCGTATTGGCCGCAGATACGGGGCCGACGTGTAAACGCAGGAAGTAGCAGAACTTCTTGTCGCGCGTGTGCCACACGTGCAGATCACGCTCTTCGCATTCCTCGCTCAGGTAGAGATGCGGGCACTCGCCGTGCCATTCGATTTCGATGCCCACCAGCTTGTCGTCGCTCTGCGGTGGGCCGTCTTTGAGGGTCGGCTGGCGCAGGTAGACGTGGTCTTTCTGGTAGAGCGCGTCGCGAAACCACAGCGTGTCTCCCTGTACCGCAAAACGTCCAGCCGCCACTTTGAGATAAATATCGGCAAGGCCGCTTAGATGTTCGGCCGGGCCGTAGATGCCTAGCGTGCAGGTGCTTGCCTTGGGCGTAAGCGTGGTGTAGAGTTCCAGTTTGGCCGCCTGGTATTGCTGCCGCCAGTTGTTGAACTTCTCCAGCAGACCCGACGGCATCGTCGTCTGCATGTCAAGAAAAGCGATCGCCGCCTCGGCTTCGAGTTCGGCGGCCACGCTGAAGACCTGCTGTACCCGTTCGCGTGTCTGCACATAAGTAGCATAGCGACGTGCCTGTTCCTGGTCTTTTTTCCAGAACTCTTCGCCTTTTTTTTTCTTGCTGAGTTCGAGCATGGTAATTTCGCTGTTGAGGCGGTTCCAGTAGGGTCCCTCGGCAATCTGCTGCGTCAGGCGACGGTAACGGGTCACCTGTTCGGCGAGGTTGTGTACGTAGCTGCCATCACGTATACCTGCCTGTGTCGCTGCTTCGGGCGATTTTACTTCGATGTGCAAACGCTCTTTGGCCTGGTCAACTGTGACCACAAGCGGCGTGTCCCACTGGTAGAGATCGAGCTGGGTGGCGAGCGGGATGAGCAGTTCCTCTCGCATGGCTCGCTGCAGATGGCGAGCGCCGTAGCGCACGTCGTATCCTTTGTCGCACAAAAAATCGAGAGTACTGTCGCTAATCTGCAGCGTAAAGCGGCGGCACTTCACCCCTTCTCTTTGCCTGATCTTGCTCACCTCACGCTCGACAATGTCACGTACTGTGGCACGCGACAGCGGAGCAAAGGCAATCACCTGATCCAACCGGTTGAACAATTCCGGCCGGAAAAAGGCCTGCACTTCGCTCTTGAAATGTTCGTTCGCCTCGCGCTGCACGTCGCCGCTGTCGGCAAAGCCGATGTGCCCCTGTTGATAAGTGCGCGCGCCGATGTTGGAAGTCATGATGACGATGGTGCTGCAAAACGAGGCAAGCCGGCCACGTGCGTCTGTGAGGCGGCCTTCGCCGAGAATCTGGAGCAGGAGATCGTAGAACGAGTAGTGGCATTTCTCCAGTTCGTCGAGCAGGATGACACAGAACGGTTCCTGGCGCACGGCGGCGGTGAAGAACCCTTCGCCGCCATGTGTTGTCTCGCCGGTCAGGCGCAGCACCGCCGGCAGGTCGGAGAATTCGCTCATGTCGAAACGCACCAGTTTGTGGCGGCCACCGAACATAAAGTGGGCCAGTACCTTGGCCATTTCTGTCTTGCCGACACCGGTGGGGCCGACGAACATGAGCGAGGCAATCGGTTTGCCCTGGCGGGTCAGCGCAGTCTTCACTGCGGCGAGCAGGTTGACGACCGTGGCGACCGCCTCCTCCTGACCGAACACGCTTTCGGCAAAAAACTCACGCACGCGGGAGAGCGGCAGCGGTATGGCTGGGTCAACTATGAAGTCGGGCATGCCCGTTTCTTCGCAGAAATGGCGGAGCACCGTGGCGCGATCGAGCAGGGCAAGATCGTTTTTGCGGTTGAGCATGATGGTTTCGAGAAAACGGATACTCTTGCCGGGAAAGCCGGAATATGGCGTGTAGCGGCGCTGCAGGCGGATGATTTCGGCGACGGCTTCCTGTTCCACTTCTATCTTACGTGCACCGGCCAGAGCCGCCACCTTGCGCTGCACGATGTCGTGTATTTGCGCCGGCTCTGGTTCCTGTAAACGAACGGTCTGGAAGAGAGCGAGGTAGCCGGGGGAGCGCAATTCGATGTGGGCCGACTCTTCTTCGCTGCACTCGCTCACCATAATGATGTCGCCGCGCTGCAACGCTTCTCGCAGATATTCGGCCATGCTCTGGTTGTTGCCTATGTACTGCCCCACCTCGAACAGCTCGGCCAGGTTGCGCACGAAGAGTATGCCACCTTCTTCGCGCAGTTCTTTGCACACGTGGCCAAGCCCTTCCTGCCAGCCGCCTTCGCCGCACAATTTTTGCAAAAGACGCGCAGCGGCGGTTTCCCACACCTCGGCCTCGATGCCGAACTCTTTCTTGCGGCGACACAGTTCCAGGAAGAGCGCCGTTTTGCCTACACCCGGACAGCCGCTAAGCAGCACACTGCGCAGGTATTTGCCCATGAGAGCGCGTGACAGTTCGCTGAGTTCCTTGTCGCGGCCATACACCACTTGCTCTCTCTGATAAAGCGGCGTGGCCACTTTGGGCAGCCATTTCTTGTGCTGTCGCCGGCTCAGTTCCTTGAGTTCGTACAGGGTGTAGAAATCGAGGGACACCGTTACCGGCTGCGCTTCGATTTTGCCGAACCATTGCGTGGCGATTATTTGCTGCACCTCGTGGTAGCGTTTGCGCCGCGCGAATTCGAGTTTCACCGCCGCCACCGCCGCTCGTTCCATGTCCTCAATGGTGTCGCCGTGCGCTTCGATACCGAGTACCGGCACAAAAGCGAGAAATCCGCCGGCGGCGAGCGGCGAGTAGAGCATGGTGAACGGCAACGTCAACTCAGGGTACAAAGGTTGCTTCTTGGCACGCGGCAGAGGCATGGCGATCAGCTTGTGTTCCAACTGCAAGGCGGGTGTGTGCTGTAACAACTCCACATAACAGCCGTCGTCGGCAAATTTTTTCTGTAAACCGGCGGCAACCTTGCGCAGCAGAGCGTCCGGCGTCTCCGCTGCCCACACTACTTCGGGCGACAACAGGGGCGACACCAGTTTACCGCCCCCGGCGAACGCAAGTTCCACTGCCCACAACTCGAAACTGATACTTTCTGCCATAACTCAGCCTCAGTTATTCATCGAACGGTTCGAGAAAGCCGATCAGCTCGTCGCCGCCTTTGCCCCAGCGTACTCCATGTCCGGTGCTGACGCGCGCTTCATAGACGGTGTCGTGGGCGTAGTGGCCGAAAATGTTCCACCAGGTGGTGTTGTCCAGAATACGGCTGATGAGCTGTAACGAACCGTTGTTCTTGTCTGCCGTCGAGCCTTTGATCTCGCCCCAGAATTTGTCGGATGAGCGGTGCGCGTGTTTGGTCCAGGCGCGTGCGCCGGAGGTAAGACCCTGCTTGTACTCTTTGTTGACAGCCGCGATGAGCCGCGTGCGTGTGGGCGGGATGGCTCTGGCATCGGTGATACTGGCCGGCGTAAACCTTTGTCCGAGCAATATCAGAATGCGCGAACAGCCGGCAGCGACCAAGGCCTCGGCAAATTGTTGCAGCAGCGAACGCTCGCTCTTGTCGCCTGCTTGGTGCCAGGCTGCGAGCGTCGCCTTGAAAAAAACAAAAACCTCTGCCAAAGGCGGTGTACACTCGACACTGAAATGGGGCAGCGGAAATGCGCTGGGTACTCCTTCCTGCCAGAACTGGAGAAGCCTGGCCGCGAGCCTGGCGATATGTTCTGTTTCCCACAATGCCTGGTGTACACGGTAAAATTCTTCAGGTAGTAAAACCTTGCAAGAATGCAAGGTTTCCGGTAGAGTAGTCATGCCGCACTCCTCTTGAAAAAAAAACGGCCCGGTCGGATGGGGCATTCTGTGAAACATGAATTTTAGGGGAGCGTGATAGCAAGCCCTGAAGCACAGCGATGAGCGTCGAGAAACGACTGGACGCACTAACGCGTGCAAACTTGTCAATGTCAGCAATCTTTAGTAGATCGCCGGCCTGCGCCGCATTGCGAAAGGGCTGCTATCACGCGACCCGTCGAACCGCATGTTTCATCTTGAAAAAAACGGCCCGCCAGAATGCCAACTTACTCGCCGTATGAAAACGCCTGGTTGCTGTTGCCGTAGGCGTCCACCGCATAGCCTGTCGGCACAGACACTTTCTGTACCGTGACCGGCAGGGTGGCCAGGAAAATATTTTGCCCCGCTACAGGCAACGCTTCATAGACAGTCGAGCCGCCGTTTACCGTGAAGCGAATCTTGCCGGTGGCGACATCGCTGGTTCTGTTACCGAGGTCTTTGGCGGTAGCCGGCGGATATTGCAAGGTAAAACGCACCTCGCTGCCGTTTACCTGGCACTTGGCAACCGTGAGTCGGCTGCACGGCACGACGTTGAACTCACGGGAATAGCCAGAATACGGCTTGATCTCGCCACTCAGTCCGTCCTTGTAGGAAGCGCTGTGGTAGATGCGATAGACACCGGCCGCCACATCCTCGCCGATCTCCCAGACCACAGTGATCTTGGAACAGGCGATGCCGTCACGTGCCCAGACGAAGGCGGTGTCGAGGTCGTAGTCGCGCCGCACGATCTGCCATCCCTGCGCCGTCTTGCGTTCGATGTACAGATAGCTGTCGTTCGTCTTCAGATTGTTCCTGGGATGAGCGCCCCAGAATACCACTTGCAGCACGTTCATTCTTTCTATACTGGCCGGCGCATTTTTTTCGACATCGCCGAAATCTTTGAAGAGCGGCGGTGCATCGAACAGGACGCCAGGTTGCAATTCGGTCTGCTGATCGCTCAAATCGCGCGGCTGCGGCCCGGCATCCGGCATGGTGCCGTCTTTGAGCGAGGCAGACAAAATCTTGAATGCCTGGCAATAGGCACCCAGCGTCCACTGGCCGAAATGCGTGGAAGCCCCTTCGTAGTGTTGCTTGTTGTACTCCTCGAGAGTCGTGACATAACCGGCGTAGCTGTTGGCCGGGCCGGAGACGATCAGGGTGTCTATGCCGAGGGCAGAGAGGTCGTCACGCACCGCATTTTTGAGGCGGCGGCCAGCATGGGTGGTAAACTCACCAGGCACGGCGAGAATAGCCAGCCTGCCGAGGGTGACTATCTGCACCGGCAATACTTCGGGTGTCCACGGATAGGGCTTCATGTTGCCTGTTTCGAGGAAAATCGGCTTGTAGCCGTGCGCTTCGTGGTAGTGTCCCTTGTAGTCGCCTTCTTTGATGAAGGGGATATTGCTTGGCCCATCTTCGGCGCCGGCGGCAAAAGCAAGGCCGAGCGCGGCGAAGGCGGTGTGGCGTGTCTGGCCATCGGCAAATTGCGGTGCTACCGTTACCCGCGAAAAATCATAGAACAGATGGCGGTAAGCGAGATTGCCCGGTACTATTTCATCATTGGCCTCATGGTACAATCGCCAGGCCAACTGGAACTGCTTCTCGCCGGAAATGGCGGTGCTGGCAAAATCGTTGACGCCGCCGCCGTCTTCGCCACCGTAAATGTTGGGACTGGCGTCGCCGAGCGGACCGTTGGCAAAAGCGGCAATGAAAGTGTCGCCGCTGGCCTGATAGTCACTGCCTTTTTTCTCCTCGAATTTGCGTTCGGCCCAGCCCTTGTTGTCGCTGCTGACGAGCTTGTTCTGGTTGCCCATCGAAGTGGCATGTACGGCAAACCAGTTTAACATGCCGATCTCTTTACCGTTGTCGCGCCGGAATTTTAAAACTACCATGGTGTCGTCGCACGGCGGATAGAGGTTGGCATCCGTGTTGGCCTCATAGGCTTCGAGCGAGCGGTTTTTCGTGGTGTTGTCGAGCGTGCCTGTAGCCATGTAAATGCGGCACGGCGACATGTTGTTGTGTGCCTTGCCGATGGCCGCACAAATGCCATCCACGATGGCGTTGAAATTTTGCCGGCAGAAGCCCAAAATCGTGATGTTGTAGAGGGCATAGTGGGAAAATCCACCAGGACCGCTGTGCGTATGAGTGGCGCTCAGGATGACATTGGCATGGTCGTAAAGATTGCCGTACTGTTTCTGCAATTTTTCCACCACCTTCATCTTGGTCGCCTGCATGATCATGCCGAGGTCGCTGTTGACGAAGACAAACCGTTTGCCGTTGGTACCCTGAATGACAAAAGCGCGCGCCCACAACCGGGTGTGGATGCCGCCAGTTTGTTGGTCAATGTTGGCATATCCCATCATACCGACTTCTGCTGCCGGCCCGGTGATGTCGGAGATGCCGGTGCCGACTAAAAATTGTCCCTCGCCATGCAGGTAAACCGGCACGAGCGTGAGTATCAATAAAAGTAAAGGACAAACAATTTTGTACATAAAGACTCCTTGAACTACATTTTTTCCAAAAGCCTTAGATAGCGAACAGCTTTACCGCTACGAACAAGAGGAGGAGTCCACCCGCCACCTCGATGACCTTGCCGAAAACCGCCCTCAGGTAGCGGCCGAGAAACAAGCCGACAAGTGACATGGTGGAGGCCACACAACCGATCACCACGCTTGGCCACCACGGTGACATCTTGACCACGCCAAACACCAGGCCGACTGCCAGTGCGTCAATGCTGGTGGCGACGCACAGCGACACCAGAAACCAACCGCGGGATAAATCGCGTTCTTCTTTTTTTTCTTCCTTTTGCAGTGAGCCCCACAACATGCGTAGTCCGATGCAACCGATGACGCCGGCCGCCAGCCAGTGATCGTACTGGTGAATCCAGCTTACCGTGGCCTGGCCGATGGCGCAACCGATGAGCGGCATAAAAAATTGGAACAGACCGAAATGAAACCCCAGACGGAATGCCTGGCCGCGATATGGTTTGTTGGCGCCGATGCCGAGCGACACCGAAAAGGCGTCAGCACCAAGGGCGACGGCGATGGCCAGGATATACCAGACATTGTTGAGCTGAGCTTCCATGGTCGCTCTCTCTCTCTACTGTCTACTGCGCTGGCATTGGCGGCAATATCTGATATTGTTTTGGTTGCAGCGCATGCACTTTGAGTACACCGCTCTCTTTGTCATAGTCAACACGCAGCGGATAGGGAAAAATCGGCGTGGTCACGGATTTGACGGCGCGGATCACCGTGATGTGGTCACGGTAAGCACCACCCCAGAATTCCGCCATTTCTTTGGAGGTGAGGCTCATATCTTCCAAAAGAAAGACTGTATCGGCGGTGTGGATGAGCGACTCGCCGCCTACCGGCATGCCGGTGTCCTTGATCTGGCCGATGGTAAGACATGTCACCCCTTTTTCGTGGTTGTACGTCTTGAGTGCCGCCAGATTGTCAGCGGTTCTGGTTTTTCCAGGATCGAGCATATTGAGCGAATCGATCACCACAAAGCGCACACCCTCTTTTTCCACCATAAAACGGTAGCGCGTGACAAAGGTGTCCCATGTCTGTCCTTTATGGTACTGACTCAACAGCACGGCGAGATTGCGTGCTACGGTTTTCTGAAAATTGGCTTCGGTAATGCCCAGCACTTTCATGCCAATTTTGGTAAGCCGGCTGCACAGGTCGTCGCGCCCTGACTCCTGCGTGTCAATGAACCCTTCTTCGGCCACGACAAAACCTGAGCGCATTCCCTGGTAGGCCACTTTGCACAGAGCGGCAATGGCGGTGCGTGTCTTGCCTTTGCCCGGCGGCCCGGCAAAAGCGATGGTGCAGCCTTTGGGGATGCCGCCGAGCGCACATTTACCGTCCTCGGTCAAACAAAGGCAATCGAGTACTTCCTGCACCGGCAGCGGCAGTTGTGACTTTATGACGCTGCGCATCTGGTCGGGACGGATGAGGTCGGCATCGAGGCCGGCATCCTTGTCTTCGACCGCCTGCGCCTGACTAAACGGCTGTGCGGCGCTGTCTACACCAGGGATTCCCATGTGGCCGCCCATCATCATCTGCATCATCTGCATCATCTGTGCCTGCATTTGTACCATGCCGGCAGCAGGATAGGATGTATAGGGCTGCATGGCCTGCATCTGCGCCATGGCAGCGGCATCCGGTGATACCGCCATGTGGCTGTGAGGTGGTACGGACATGGCCGGAGTGGTGGCAGGCATAGCTGTTTGAGCTGCCGGTGCTGGCGCAGCAACGGGTTGCTCTGCATCAGAAAAGCCGGTGACTTTATTTTTACGAGGCATATTTTTGTTCCTATTTCCTGCTTTTCGAGACGTTGAAACGGATGGTCAAGATGTCGCCATCCTCTACTACATATTCTTTGCCTTCCAGGCGCATTTTGCCTGCCTCTTTCAGTTTGCCGGGAACACCGCCAAGGGCTAACAAATCTTCATAGCGAAACACCTCGGCACAAATGAATCCCTGGGCCAGATCGGTGTGGATGACGCCGGCGGCATAAAGAGCCGTGCTGTTTTTGGGGATTTCCCAGGCCCGCGATTCGTCTTCGCCTACGGTGAAGAAATACATGCGTCCCAGCAAATCGAAACATTGCGGAATGAAACGTTTGAGCGCTGTTTCCTGGAGGCCCATTTCCTGCAAAAACAAGATTTGTTCTTCGGCAGGCAGTTGCGAAATTTCCATTTCTAGCTGCCCGCAGATGGCGGTAACTAAAACCGACTGCGGATGAGCGAACAATTGGCGCGCCCTGGCAACTACGTCGTTCCCGTTCTGTTTTTCGCCTGTATTGAGAATGACGATGAATGGTTTTTGTGACAAGAATTGATAATTGCGCAAATGCTTAAGTTCATCATCTTTCCATGCGAGAGCGCGTAGCGGGGTTTCATTTTCCAGCGCCTGTTTGCACTTGGCCAGCAATTCCTGGCGGCTGCGCATTTCAAATGCCGTGGTGGCATCTACTTTGAGCCGGTGTCCCATCTTGTCGAGGGCGCTTTCTGCTACCGCCAGGTCGCTCAACAAGAGGTCTGTGTTGATCTCCTTGATATCGCGTATAAAATCCACGTCGCCGTGGATGTGAGGCACGCTCGGCGAATCGAAGACGCGTACCACATAGGCCAGGGCGTCGGTGGTGCGTAGTTCGGCCATGAAATTTTCCGGAAAACGTGCCGGATGACGGTCACTTCCTATAGGATTGGGCATGTCCAGGTATTCTATCGTAGAGTGTACCTTGCGTCGCGATTTATAGATTTGCTCCAGTTTGTCCAGACGCGCATCTGGAATACGCACGATGGCGCGATTTGGTTCGGACTTGCTGCGGCTCGTCGTCTCACTCTGAAAACCGGCAAACGATCGGAAAATGGTAGTCTTGCCCGTCAATGGAAGGCCAAAAAGTGCTATTTTCATAAATTTCCTTGAAAAAACGGCGTCCTGTCGGATGGTGTCTTGTGAGAAAGAAAAAAGAATTTTACTCTTGCATCTCCATTTAATCCATGTTAGAATGAAGAAAAATCGACTCTGACCTCCCCTAATATACCTCCGATATATTTCTATCGGAGGTTTTTTTGTCTCTCTATTTTTTTTCTCCACAGCAAAATTGAATTTCGCTATCCCCTATTTGAATAATATCGTTGGCACACAGAGAGGTACTTACATCCACCGGTATGCCGTTGAGATAAGTGCCGTTTGTGCTGTTGTTGTCGAGAATCTCGAATTTTTCTTGCACATGACGCACGATGCAATGAATACGCGATAGCTTGATATCCGGTACGGGCAGCGAACAACTCAAATTGCGGCCTATAGAGATTTCTTCTCCCTGAGAGATGTCGCAGCTCAGACCTTGAGCTTGGCCTTTAATTACCACTAATTTCGCGATCTTTGCCATACTTTCCTTTCCGAACAATCCCTGGCAGGAATCTCACACCTGTTAGGCTTCTTTGTCCAAACGGCGATTGCACAAAATGCCGGATAACGGCCTCGTCCTAAGATAACAGAAAGTCGCCAACAATAATAAAATCAAACCGCACAACATGGCGCACGGCAAAAGTCCGCCCATAGCAAGAATGATTTGCCCGATCATCATTGCCGCCCCTGATAGATCGGAGCGCAAACGCAGGTTCAGCAAATTCATAAAAACGAGAAACAAGGGTAGCCATAATGCGGTTTGCAGCAACGCAAAAGCAGGGCGTGCAGTGCGAATGGCAAAAGGAACCTGTATCTCTTGCTGTCGGCTGGTCTGCCGGATATGCAGGCAACCTTGCGCCGAGAGACGCGGCACCAATGGTGTAATCCATATTCTGGCTGTATTGGTTTCTTTGTTGAGCTCGATCACCGGAGGTGAACAGGCGCATCCTGGAAAGACCGGCAAAATTTGTATCACCGCGTGGGGTCCACTGACACTCTCAAAGGCAGATACCGACTGTTCTGGAAATTTTTCGTTTGGTTTATGCGTGAGTACTATATCCAGGGCACAAGTTTCACCCTCCCGCATGCGGTGAAAATAGCTCAGGGAAAGGTATAGCGGAAACATAGGCTGCGTGGCCGCAGCTTCTTCCATGACGAAAATCGTGCGCAGATGGCCGATGTGAACGATATCCATATGGTGAAGTTCTCGCACATGGGTTATTGGTTCGCCATTGACCAGAGTCCCGTTCGTAGAATGCTCGTCGCGGATAAAGACTTTCTCGTCCTCCGTCCATATCGTGGCATGGTGTGCCGATACACTGTTGTCTGATACGACAATGTTGTTTTCTGTGCTCCGTCCGATTTTCATTTGTGGCAGGAGCGGAAACGATTCGTAAAAGCCACTTTCTTTTTCTAGTTTGAGCCATTTTGCCACAGCCACCGAAGTTCCCTTTGTTGTAAATATGTCTAACCTCATGCAAATTCAATATGTTCGTGGTTTTTCAATATAGCACAAGCAGAAATAAAATACAATATTTTTTTCAAAATGCAGGATTTTGTTGTAATGTCAGGTTGAATTTAGTATCATAAAACTTCACGTGTTTTTTGGCGACGAATCGGCCGCTTGCTTTTTCGCAGCAACGCGCAACAACATAAAAATAAGGAAACACTATGAGCAATAATAATGGCATTGTCGTAGCGAGTAAAGAAGAAATCAGGGAAAAACTGGAAAAACAGCAGAGCAAATTCTTCCAGCTCAGGGCCTCTCTTTGACTACGCTCAAAATAGCGAGAAGCTGCATCAACTGGAAAATAAAGTGGCACAAGCCGGTTTCTGGAATCTGCCGGAAGAGGAACGTAATCAGGTCATTGGCGAGATGAAAGAAATCAAACGTCTGGTCGAGCCACTGACCAACATCGGCCAGCAAATAGAAGACATGCGCATACTCTTCGAACTGGCGTGCGAAGAGAGTGACGCAGATGCGTTCAACGAAGTACAGCAAAACCTGGTGCGTTGCGAGCAAGACTTGGTGTCCTTGCGTCTGAAAGCTACCTTCACCGCAGAGGACGATCCACGCAATGCCTTTCTTTCTATCCAGGCTGGGGCCGGCGGCACGGACGCCTGCGATTGGGCCTCGATGCTGCTACGTATGTACACACGCTATGCCGAGAACAGGGGCTACAAGACTACGCTGCTCGACCTGCAACACGAAGAAGAAGGTGGTATCAAGAGCGCCACGCTGCAAATTCAAGGCAAACTGGCGTATGGCTACCTGAAATCGGAAAACGGCGTGCATCGTCTGGTGCGCATTTCGCCATTCGATGCCAGCGGGCGACGGCATACTTCGTTTGCCGCGGTACACCTGGTACCGGAAATCGCCGATGTGAATATTGACTTCAATGAGAAAGACCTGAAAATTGACTTCTACCGATCTTCAGGCCCTGGCGGCCAAAACGTGAATACCACCGATTCGGCGGTGCGGCTTACTCACTTGCCGAGCGGTATCGTGGTGTGCTGCCAGAATGAACGGTCGCAGCACAAAAATCGCGCCATGGCGATGAAAGTATTACAGGCCAGGATTTACCAGAAAAGCCTGGATGAACGACAAGAGAAAATAGCGAAGCAATACGGCAACAAAGCCAGCGTATCGTGGAGCAATCAGATCAGGTCTTACGTGTTGCAACCGTACACGTTGGTCAAAGACCACCGCACCAACTTTGAAGTAGGCAACGTCGCCGCCGTGCTTGACGGTGAGATCGAACCGTTCATCGAAGCATACTTATTGTTGCTGGCAAATCCTGCGAAAAAGTAGTAGACTTCTGTGAAAAAACGATTTACTTTCAGCTAACAATTTCAACAGTAGCAAGAGATGGCCAAACTATGTAACGGTTTTTATTTCCAGAAAACGTGGATAAAGATTTGGGCGGTATGGATGATATGCAGCCAACTGGGTGCTGTCTATGGCTACAGCGCCGAAAAAAATGCGCATCTGCAGATCGTCTCCGAGGTATATAAAAAACAGCCTTACATCCAGGTGCCAACCGCCTGGATCGCACCAGCCTTACGCCTCCAGTTGCTGAAAAATATCCAGGAAAATATGTCGCCACGTTGGCAAGTTAAAGAGATACCTCTCAAAGATGAAAAAGACGAATGGTTGTTGCAATTGAAATGCCATCCGGCAGCGAATATAGAAATCGCCACACTAGAGCCCAAAGCACAGGTATGTGTGCTTTTGCTCTACCCGCAAAGCTATCGCGGACTCATTGAAGACCCGCTTGCCGAAACACCGCCCCCCATTGCCTATCTGGGCAGCACACAGCGTGTGGCCTTCTACTATTTTTCCAAACACAAATTTGACAAGGAAGTGGCAGACAAGATTAGCGATGCACTAAAATTGAAGAAGACGTAAAGGGTAACCCGATGCAAAAGAAAATACCGAAATGGGTATGGTCTGTGGTTGGACTGCTGATCGCGGCGCTCATTGGGCCGATAGTTGTCTACTATCTGACAACAGGGAGAGAGCCGGTGATGGTAACGCTGCTCAACCCTTCTACGGCGACAGTAGCGGAACGCTTTGTGGTAGAATGGGAACCGGCCGCCATTCCTTGCAAAATCAAAGTGTACCAGGCAGGCACTATGGCCTGGAATAAGGAAGAGCCGGACAGGTCTTACCGTTCCGGGCAGGCGAACGTGTCATTGACTCCCAACGGCCAGCTTTATGAGCGAGCTGGTCTACAAGATTTCGTTGATCCACAGGTAGGCTACGAAAGATGAAAGAAAGCGACATGGATACAAAAAATTTGGTTATTGAAATTCCTTATGAAATTATATCGGAAGCAAAATTTCCGCCTAAAAAAGCGAAGGAGATTATCAGGCAAGAGCTTGCGATTCATCTTTACCAAGAAGGTATTTTATCTTTCGGTAATGCCAGAAGATTAGCAGAAATGGAGAAGCTGTCATTTCATTTTCTGTTGGGTGAGCGCAAAATAGAACGAGATTATGATGTGGACGATTATCAGGCAGACCAAGAGGAAGTTGAGAAATGGTTGAAAAAATAGTCGTGAGCAATTCCACGCCGATAATCAATTTTGCGACCATAGACAGAATGGACATACTACATGCTTTGTATGGGAAAATCGTTATTCCAGAAGCCGTTTGGGATGAGGTGGTAGTTAAAGGTGTAAATCATGCAGCTTCGCCGAAAATCAAAAAAATCGAGTGGATTCAAAGACGACAGGTTAGCGAAGACAATTTCCTGAAAATGTTGAAGACAAAATTAGATAACGGGGAAGCCGAAGCTATTGCCTTGTCCATAGAGAACAAGGCTGATTTAGTTCTTTTAGATGAAAAGTCGGCCAGAGATGTCGCCAGGACCATGAGTTTGAATTTTATGGGGACTATTGGATGTTTGCTTTTGGCTAGAAAATTGGGAATAATAGGCAACATCAGGCCCATTCTTGACAAGATAATAACTGAGGCAAAGTTTTGGATTAGCAGGGCTTTGTACGAAATGTTGCTATCTGGTGATACGAAATAGAGGGCATGGGCGAGCTGGTCTACAAGATTTCGTTGATCCACAGGTAGGCTACGAAAGATGAAATAGGAACCAGGAACCACGAGGATTTTTCTTGGAAAGGCAGATCAATTTATGCAACAATTTGTCAATGCCATATATGAAAACGGTGTTTTTAGACCTATGACACATCTTACGATAAAAAACGGTCAGCAGGTAAGGCTTATTGTAGATGTTCTTTCCTCAATAGACAAAAGAGAAATCATCCAACGGATGCGAGAATTGCGAGACAAAATGAAACCTTTAGAGGGAAGCATAAAGGATTTGGTGGAGGAAGGCCGTGAGCATTAAACGCATTGTAATAGATGCTTCTGGAGCTTTAAAATGGCAATTGCGTGATGAAGAAGCAATTGCCCAAGCTGATGCGGTTGTGGATGACTTTCTAGCGGGAAAATTGGAGCTAATTGTTCCTACTCTTTTTGATTATGAAATTACAAATGCCCTGAAAGTCGCCATCAATAAAAAACGGCTGAGTGAACAAGAAGCCACGAAGTCAATCACTTGGTTTCGGGGATTAGAGATTCCATGTTATGATTTTTCTGGAATCCAAGAATCAGCGTTCCAGATTGCTTGCCGGTATCAAAGGTCGGTGTATGACAGTGCTTACATTGCTCTGGCACAATCTCAGCGGCTTTGGTTTTATACAGGCGATAAGCGGTTATTCAATGCGGTGGGGAATGTACTACCTTGCGTAAAGTGGATTGGTGATTACCATTTCGACAGCATCCCAGGGGAATTAGAAAGTTGAGCAATGGAAACCATTAACGAGAAAATAGCTATGGCGCTCCTTGAGGTAGCTAAAGCACGAAAAGGCGAAATCAAGCTCTCCACTCCGCTCGGCCAATCCGAACCAGACGCCGGTTAAATATGCGCCTGAAGGCGAACGGGGCGATTTTCCCTTGAGCAGAGTGAAATGAGGTGATGGTGCGAGTCGCCAATTTTTTTCAAGATGAAACTGGAGCGAAGCGGTAAGTCTGCGTAACGACGATCGGCTGTTGCGCTATCGAACACAGAGAGTAGCAACGGGCGTATCTAACACTTCGGGGGGATAGAAAAATTATGGGTAGAGTATAACCTCTCCCCTGGCGGGAGAGGTCGTCAGCGCCGAGAGGCGCTGGCGG